>NZ_JBITCT010000075.1:0-33703 GCF_044453465.1 Streptomyces sp. NPDC051677 | reverse complement strand
CGTCACCCGCAGCCGCCTCGGACGCCTCGTCCGACAAGGCTTCCTCACCCAACCCGGACGAGGTCGCTACGAGAAACGGACTTAACGTCCACTGACACCCACCCTGAAACGAAGCGGGCCGCCATCCAGCAGACGGTTGTCCACGACCCACTGCCCTGCCGCCTCGCTCCCAACGACTACTCATCGTGATCGCCTCGCCTCCTCAAGCGGCCACGGATACTCTGTGGCTCCGCATCTCCCAAGGGACCTCCTGTGGGGAGAATCTGGGGAGTACGACGGCCGCTGGGGAGCGCGTGGGGAGAACGAACCGCGTAACTCCGGATGAAGCCGAAAGCCCCTGAAAGATACGTTCACACAGGTCAGAGGCCCACGGGAGCCCATAACCGCAGGTCAGGGTGACCTAGTAGACAACTTCAAGAAGATCTCTTCTCACCCTCACGCGTTGCCCTCAACCGCGCCCTTCCGGCCCGTAGGGGCTCCATCCCCTGAGGTACGGCTTGAGCTCCTCCGGCGTGGGTTCGCGGGTGTGCGGCATCTTTGGAAGCCCGCTCAAGGGGTCGATCGACCTCACATACTCACTTGCCCACTCCAGCCAGCGTCGGGCCGAGTCCAGGTCCGATGCGTCCACAGCACCGTCCAGCTCGCCGATACGACCCTCCAATGCCGCGCAGTACGCACTGAGGACAGCGGCCTCTTGCCAACGCCCGCCCTCTTCGCAAAGCACCTGAGCAAGCTGTTCGCGAACAGCTTGCTCCTTCGCCACCTCCATGGCCGCTCGCCAACGAACTTCGCGATCTGCTGTGGCCCGTGCCTCTTCCTGCTTACGCCGAGCGTCCTCAGCAGCTCGTGCCTCGATCTCTCCAAGGATCACGCCCAGGGCCTCTTCAAGCGTCCGGCCCTTCCGATCTCGCCAGCGACCGGGCCGACCGGTCAGACCATGGGCAAGCTCTACGACAAGACGAGCGGAGCGCTCCGGATTGACGGACTCCGGGAACTCCTGCCTGACGGTGACGGTATACGCAAAACCATCAACATCGACGTCCACTCCGCCCTCGCGCGGGAAGAAGGACGACCGCGCCTTGCTCACCTCATACCCTCGCCGTACCGCCTCATCGGCCAAACCCTGCAGCAGCAGAAGCGACCTACGGCGCAGCGCAGACGGCATCACCAGGCGGCTCTCGTCGTCTTTGAGCGCTGTCACCATCGGATGCAGGTGCCCGAGTCGCGCGGGGACAGGCACCACGCCCCCGACCGTCTGCGGCCGCTGACTCCGCGCGTTGGGATGTGGGCCCTCCGCGAGAAACAACTCCAGACCAGGCCCGCCGTACGGAACCTTCTCGATGCGCTTGCCCACCGGCTCCAGACCGTGTCGCTTCGCATAGTTGACAACACGCCGCCACTCCGCGACCTCGTCGTCATCCGGAGCGATGATCCGGATACGTCCTTCGGTGACGAGCCGCTCGACCAGCTCCTGCGCCTTCGCCCGCCGGGCCCGCGCGACGGGCCGCTCGCTGTAGGGCGCCCGAGGCTTGGCGTGCACCGCCGGCGGCTCACTGCCGCCGGCGACCGCAGAGTCATCGTCGATCATCAGGAACCTACGATCCCGCAAGGCATCCACCGAGCGCCAGTCACCCGACGCCAAGGTCCAGCACCCTCGTCGACAACGGAGCATCCGCGACGAGCCCCTCATGGGCGTATAGAGCCGAAAGGGCGTCCGTCAGCAGTGGGAGTCCTCTGGGACTTTTCTGGGACTTTCGGCCCCATCAACCGGCACGAACATGAAACAGCTGAAAGATCATTCGCGCAGGTCAGAAGCCGTCAGTCACTCATAGCGGCAGGTCACCGCCTTCACTGGTCTCTTCCGGGACATCTGATCAGCAGGACCCGGCCGGTCTGCGCTGAGCGTCGCGTGCCCTCCTCGCCCCACTGGCGCCCGCCCCACCGACAGGGTCTGACCTGCCCGAAAGACGCCTGACACCCCATCAGAACGAGCGTCAGATGAGCGTCACGAGCGTCATTTCAGCGTCAAGATATCGCCCGTAACGCCCACACCGCACATAATGCGCACCCACAAAACCGCAGGTCAGGAACCCTTGGCGGCCGGTTCAAGGATGGCAACGCACTCCACATGATGCGTCATCGGAAACAGATCGAAAGCCCGCAGCGTCCGTACCCGGTACCCGCCGTCGCGGAAGTACGCCAGGTCCCGCGCCAGGGCGGCCGGGTCGCAGGCCACGTATGCGATCTTCCGGGCGCCCAGCGACGACAGGTGCTCGACCGTCTTCTTGCCCGCCCCCGCCCGCGGCGGGTCCAGGACGATCAGGTCGACCTCGGTGATCCCGGTGCGCGGGAGGACGCTCTCCACCTTGCCCTGTTCGATCCGTACCCGGTCGAAGCCGGCGAGGTTGTGGCGGGCGTCCTCGACCGCGCGCTTGCCGGACTCGATGCCGAGGACCGCGCCCTTCTCGCCGAGGCGGTCGGCCAGCGCGCCGGCGAACAGGCCCACACCGCAGTACAGGTCGAGCGCCATGTCGCCCTTGCGCGGGAGCAGGCCCTGCATGACGGCCTTGACGAGGGTGTCGGCGGCCTGCGGGTGGACCTGCCAGAAGCCGCCGCTGCCGACCCGGTAGGTACGGCCGTCGGCCCGCTCGCGGACGAAGGCGCGGCCGTGGACGCGGTGGATGCCGCCGTCCTTCTCCTCGACGCGCATCACGGAGACCGGCTTGTCGAGCTCGACCAGGGGGAGCCGGGCGCCCGGCTGCGGCTCCAGGATCACCATGCGGTCCTGGGAGCCGGTCGCGGCGATCGCGTCCACCGACGCCATGCCGGACCAGTCACGCTCCTCGATGCCCAGCTCGCTCACGCCCGGCGCGGCGATCATGCAGTGCTCGACGGGCTCGACCTCGTGCGAGCGGTGCCGGCGCAGACCGGCGTTGCCGTCGGCGTCCACCGCGTACTGCACTCGGGTGCGCCACTGCGGCACCTGGCCCGCCGGCAGCTTGTCGCCCTCGGCCGGCATCACGGTGCCGTCCCAGCCGGCCTCCTCGGGCGTGAGGCCCGCGAGCCGCTGGAGCTGTTCGGCGATCACCTCGCCCTTGAGGCGGCGCTGCGCGCCCGGCTTGGCGTGCTGCCAGTCGCAGCCGCCGCAGCGGCCGGGGCCGGCGTACGGGCAGGGGGCCTCGACGCGGTCCTTGGACGCCTCCAGGATCCGTACGGCGTCCGCCCGCAGGTAACGCGCGCCCTCCTCGCCCTCGGTCACCCGGGCGACGACCCGCTCGCCGGGCAGTGTGTGCCGGACGAACAGCACCTGGCCGGATTCGGTGCGGGCGATGCAGTGGCCGCCGTGGGCGACGGGGCCGATCTCGACCTCGTACTCCTCACCGACCAGGGATACCGCCTGCGACTTCTTCGGTTCTGCCTGCATGGCGGGGTGACTCCACAACGTCGAACGAGGAACGGCCGGACAACAGCCCACCAGTCTACGTGGCTGTCGTCCGGCCGTTCACCACGAGCCGGGGGGCGGGACGCCGGGTGCGCGGCCCGGGACCGGGGTCAGCTCTTCGCGTCCGGTCCCGAAGCGCCCGTCGCACCGCCGGTCGTCGCACCGCCGGTCGCGCCGCCGCCCGTCGCGCCGCCGGTGCCCGACGGCTCCTTCGGCCGCCCCTCCTGCAGGGGACCGCGCCGCACCGAGCCGGGAGCGTTCCACTCCTGCCGCTTGCGGGCGCGGTTCTTGGCCGCCTCGGAGGACTGCAGCTGGTATGGGACGGACGTGACCATGACGCCCGGCGTGAACAGCAGTCGGCCCTTCAGCCGCAGCGCGCTCTGGTTGTGCAGCAGGTGCTCGTACCAGTGGCCGACCACGTACTCGGGGATGATCACCGACACCGCGTCGCGCGGCGACTCCCGGCGCAGGCTCTTGACGTACTCGATGACCGGCCGCGTGACCTCGCGGTACGGCGAGTCCAGCACCTTCAGCGGTACGTCGATCCCGCGCCGTTCCCACTCCTCGCGCAGCGCCTTCGTCTCGGCCGGGTCGACGTTGACGGTGAGCGCCTCCAGGGTGTCGGAGCGCATCAGCTTGGCGTAGGCGAGGGCGCGCAGGGTCGGGCGGTGGATCTTGGAGATCAGCAGCACCGAGTGGACGCGCGAGGGCCGGACGCTGTCGTCGCTGGGGCCCTCGGGGGCGACGAGTTCCGCGGCGACGCCGTCGTAGTGGCGGCGGATCGCGGTCATCGTCGCGTAGAAGATCACCATGCCGAGCAGGGCGACCCAGGCGCCGTGCGTGAACTTGGTGACCAGGACGACGACCAGGACCAGGCCGGTGAAGAAGGCGCCGAAGGTGTTGATCGCGCGGGAGCGGATCATGTGGCGGCGCTTGGCCGGGTCGGTCTCGGTGGCCAGGTGCCGGTTCCAGTGCCGGACCATGCCGGTCTGGCTGAGCGTGAAGGACACGAACACGCCGACGATGTACAGCTGGATCAGCCGCGTGGAGTCGGCGCCGTAGATGACGACCAGCAGGGTGGCCGCGCCCGCGAGCAGCACGATGCCGTTCGAGAACGCCAGCCGGTCGCCGCGGGTGTGCAGCTGGCGGGGCAGGTAGCGGTCCTGGGCGAGGATCGAGCCGAGCACCGGGAAGCCGTTGTACGCCGTGTTGGCGGCGAGGAACAGCACCAGGGCCGTGGCCGCCGCGAGCACGATGAAGAGGAAGCTGCCCTTGCCGAAGACGGCCTCGGCGACCTGGGTGATCACCGGGTTCTGGACGTAACCGGAGCCGACCCCGACGCCGTTCTTGAGCAGGTCGGCGGCCGGGTTCTCGGCCATCCGGACCTTGGTCACCAGGGCCAGGACGATGATCCCGCAGAACATGGTGACGGCCAGCAGGCCCATCGCCGCCAGCGTGGTCGCCGCGTTCTTGGACTTGGGCTTGCGAAAGGCCGGGACGCCGTTGGAGATCGCCTCGACGCCGGTGAGCGCGGCACAGCCGGAGGAGAAGGCGCGCAGGAGGAGGAAGACGAGCGCGAAGCCCGCCAGGCCCTGGTGCTCGGCCTTGATCGTGTACTCGGCCGTAGGCGCCCGCATCGTGTCGTCGAGGACCAGCCCGCGGAAGGCGCCCCACGCGATCATGATGAAGACGCCCGCGACGAACACGTACGTCGGGATCGCGAAGAGCTTGCCGGACTCCTTGACGCCACGCAGGTTCATCAGCGTCAGGAGGACGATCACGACGACCGCGCAGGCCACCTTGTGCTCGACGACGAACGGGATCGCGGAGCCGAGGTTCTCGATGCCGGAGGAGATGGAGACGGCGACGGTCAGGACGTAGTCGACGAGCAGCGCGCTCGCGACGGTCAGGCCGGCCCTGGGGCCGAGGTTGGTGGTGGCCACCTCGTAGTCGCCACCGCCACTGGGGTAGGCGTGGACGTTCTGCCGGTAGGAGGCGACCACCGTGAACATCAGCACGACGACCGCGAGGGCGATCCACGGGCTGAAGTGGTAGGCCGACACGCCCGCGATGGACAGGACCAGCAGCACCTCCCCGGGCGCGTAGGCCACGGAGGACAGCGGGTCGGAAGCGAAGACGGGTAGGGCGATGCGCTTCGGCAGGAGCGTTTCCCCCAGCCGATCACTGCGCAGTGCGCGCCCGATCAAAATGCGTTTGGGCACGTCGGTCAGTTTGGACACAACAGAGAATCGTAAGCCTTCGAACACGCGGCCGCCCACCCTCCCCCCCGGCTCGGCCGGGTGATGGGCCGCCGCGTCTGCCTCCCGGGTGAATTCGGCCGGGGCCGCGCTGCGGATTCCGCGGCCACGCCGGTCGCCATGTCTATATGACAATCCCCCGCCCGCTGCCGTCCTTCGGAGGGTCCATGCACACGACCGCGGAGCTCATCGGCGCCATCGGCAGCCTCGTCGGCCTCGGAATCCTTGCCTTCCTCAGTCTCTGGAGCATCAGCCGGCGCTGATCGCGCGAACCGTGCGCGGAGTGTGCACGGGGGTCCCCGGTGAGGACCGCGCGTGTGTAGCTTGGGCGACGGTCTGAGACCCTGTTCAAGGCGGAGCACCATGGCCGGACCAGAAAACTTAATGACCTCTTGACTTCTTGACCTCGGAAGGACGGGCGTGCACATCGTCATCATGGGCTGCGGCAGAGTGGGTTCCGCTCTCGCCCAGACCCTGGAGCAACAGGGGCACACGGTCGCCGTGATCGACCAGGACCCCACCGCCTTCCGACGACTGGGCTCCGGTTTCGGCGGCCGTCGTGTCACCGGGGTCGGCTTCGACCAGGACACGCTGCGTGAGGCGGGCATCGAGGATGCCGGCGCCTTCGCCGCGGTCTCCAGCGGTGACAACTCCAACATCATCGCCGCCCGCGTCGCCCGTGAGATGTTCGGCATCGAGAACGTCGCCGCCCGCATCTACGACCCCCGGCGCGCCGAGGTCTACCAGCGCCTGGGCATCCCGACCGTCGCCACCGTCCGCTGGACGGCCGACCAGATGCTGCGTCGGCTGCTCCCCTCGGGGGCCGAGCCGCTGTGGCGGGACCCGACCGGCGGCGTCCAGCTCGCCGAGGTGCACGCCGCCCCGTCCTGGGTCGGCCACAAGATCAGCAAGCTGCAGGAGGAGACGGGCGTCCGCGTGGCGTTCCTGACCCGCCTCGGCGAGGCGATCCTGCCCACCTCGCAGACGGTGTTGCAGGAGGGTGACCTGGTGCATGTGATGCTGCGCAGCGACGAGGTCGAGAAGGTCGAGGCGTCGTTCGCCGAGGGCCCGAAGGAAGGCGGTCACTGATGAGGGTCGCCATTGCCGGAGCCGGGGCCGTCGGCCGCTCGATCGCGGGCGAGCTGCTGGAGAACGGCCACGAGGTCCTGCTCGTCGACAAGGCGCCGACCGCCATCTCGGTCGAGCGCGTCCCCCAGGCGGAGTGGCTGCTAGCCGACGCCTGCGAGATCACCTCGTTGGACGAAGCCGCGCTGCAGCGCTGCAACGTCGTCATCGCCGCGACCGGCGACGACAAGGTCAACCTGGTCGTCTCGCTGCTGGCGAAGACGGAGTACGGCGTTCCGCGCGTCGTGGCCCGCGTCAACAACCCCAAGAACGAGTGGCTCTTCAACGAGTCCTGGGGCGTCGACGTCGCCGTCTCCACGCCACGTCTGATGTCCGCCCTGGTCGAGGAGGCGGTGAGCGTCGGCGACCTGGTCCGCCTGCTCCGCTTCAGCCACGGCGACGCCAACCTCGTCGAACTGACCCTCCCCGAGGAGTCGGCGCTGGCCGGCACCCAGGTCGGCGACGTGGAATGGCCCGAGGACACCTCGCTCGTCACCATCATCCGCGGCACCCGGGTCCTGACCCCGTCCCGCGAGGACTCCCTGGAACCCGGCGACGAACTCCTCTTCGTCGCCGCCCAGGCCAGAGAGGAACAACTGGAGGACCTGCTGTCGGTCCGCAAGGACGACACCGGCAGCTGACGTCCGGCTGAGACGACGGCAAAGGGCGCCCGGAAATCTTCGGGCGCCCCTTTGCTACCAGCCCGTCCGGCGACCAGCCCGTCCGGCGCTTGAGGACGAGGCCCGTTCAGGGCCGAAGCGGGGGTCTGGGGCGGGCAGCCTCCAGGGACGGTCACCGAAACGCCGGGACTACCCCTCCCGACGGTGCCGCCCACCGACCTCCGACGCCCCGGCGGCAGCCTCCGCCTCCGCGGCGGCGGCCTTCTCCTCCGCCTCCATCTCCGCGAACACGTCGATCGGCGCGGGCGCCTTCGCGAGGAAGACCCACGTCAGCCACACGGCCAGCAGGAACGGCGGAATCTTCAGCGCCACCAGCACCCAGCCCAGCTGCGCGGTGTTCGCCCACCAGTACAGCGGGAAGAGGATCGCGCACTTGGCGAGCAGGATCAGCCCCCACGCCCAACTGGCCTTGGCGTACGCCTTCTTGCGGCCGGGGTTGCGGGTGCGCCAGGAGAGGTTCTCCTTGAAGACCGGCCCGAGGATCAGCCCGATCAGCGGCACCCCGCACAGCGTCGTGATGATGTACGCCAGCGCCAGACCCAGCGTGTAGAGCATGCCCGGCAGATAGAAGTCCTTGGCGTTGCCGGTCATCATCGCGAAGACGACGCCGAAGGCCACGCCGAAGACCCCGCTGAACGCGTGCTTGACGGTGTCCTTCATCGCCAGGCGGACCACGACCAGGACCAGCGACACCGCGAGCGCGGCGATCGCGGACATGTGCAGGTCCTTGTTGATCGTGAAGATCGTGACGAAGAGCAGGCCGGGCACCACCGTCTCGACCATGCCCCGCACGCCGCCGAACGCCTCGAACAGCGCGGCCTCGGTCACCGCCCGGGCGTCGGCCGCGGCGGTGTCTTCCGCAGTCGTGTCTTCGGTCGGCTTGTCGAGCGACGTCACCGGCTACTCCCTACCCAGGGGTCTCAGTTCGTACTTGGGGTTGAACAGCACCCGGCGGCCTCGGCTCATGGAGACCCGGCCCGATGCGATGAGCCTGCGCCCCGGTTCTATCCCCACGATGGAACGCCTGCCCAGCCACACCACGTCCAACGCCGCGCTGCCGTCGAACAGCTCGGCCTCCAGGGCCGGGACGCCGGCGCGCGGCCGCAGGGTGACCGTGCGCAAGGTACCAGTAACGGTGACTATCTGGCGGTCCTGACAGTCTCCGATGCGTGTACAACCGGCCGTCTCGGCCTCCTCGCGCAGCTCCTCGGACTCCAGGTCCTCCTGCGACGAGGAGAGCCGGTCGAGCATGCGCCGGAACCGGCCCACCGGCTTTTCGGAACGAGGAACAGCACTCATATCTGAAGCGTACCGGGGTGCACCGACAGAGCCGTAGCCGCCGCCGTACCGCCCGTCCCCGGCCGCCCCGCGCTCCCTGCTAGCGCTCGAAGCGGTACCCCATCCCGGGTTCCGTGACGAAGTGCTTGGGATGCGAGGGGTCCGCCTCGAGCTTGCGTCTCAGTTGCGCCATGTACACCCGCAGATAGTTGGCCTCCGTCCCGTACGACGGCCCCCACACCTCCTGCAACAGCTGTTTCTGGCTGACGAGACGGCCGGAGTTGCGCACCAGCACCTCCAGCAGATGCCACTCCGTGGGCGTCAGCCGTACGTCCTTCCCCGCCCGGTTGACCTTCTTCGCGGCCAGGTCGACGGTGAACTCGTCGGTCTCCACCAGCACCTCGTCCTCGCCGCCCCCGGCGGGTTCGGCCCGGCGGACGGCGGCCCGCAGCCGGGCCAGCAGCTCGTCCATGCCGAAGGGCTTGGTGACGTAGTCGTCGGCGCCGGCGTCGAGCGCCTCCACCTTCTCGTCCGAGGAGTGCCGGGCCGACAGCACCAGGATCGGCACCCTGGTCCAGCCCCGCAGGCCCTTGATCACCTCGACGCCGTCCATGTCGGGCAGCCCGAGGTCGAGGACGACCACGTCCGGGTGGCGGGCGGCGGCGAGCCGGAGGGCGGTGGCGCCGTCGTGGGCGGCGTCGACCTCGTACTTGCGGGCCTTGAGGTTGATCACGAGGGCCCGCACGATCTGCGGCTCGTCGTCGATCACGAGCACCCTCGTGGGAGCCTGGGGTGTCCCCCCAGCCGTGCTCAGCATGAGGCCTGCCTTTCGGGTCGTACGGGTTGCACGGGTTGCAGCTCGGGGCGTGGTCCTGCCGCGCGGACGGTGAGGACCATGGTGAGACCGCCGCCGGGGGTGTCCTCGGCGTTGAGGGTGCCGCCCATGGCCTCGGCGAAGCCGCGCGCGACCGCCAGACCGAGCCCCACCCCGGCCCCGCGCGGGGCGTCACCGTACCGCTGGAAGGGCGCGAATATCCGCTCCTTGGCCTCGTCCGGGACGCCCGGCCCGCGGTCCACGACCCGTACCTCGACCCGGTCGGACATCGCGCTCGCCGCGACCAGCACGGGCTCGCCGGCGGGACTGTACTTGACCGCGTTCTCCACGAGGTTGGCGACCGACCGCTCCAGCAGCCCGGCGTCCACGGCGACCATGGGCAGCGTCTCCGGGATGTCCAGCTCCACGTTCTCCTCCGGATCCGGCACCCCGCCGAGGGCCATCGGCACCACCTCGTCGAGATCGATCTCCCGGATGATCGGCGTGACCGTACCGGTCTGGAGGCGGGACATGTCGAGCAGGTTGCCCACCAGGTGGTCGAGGCGGTCCGCGCCCTCCTCGATGCCCTCCAGCAGCTCCGCCCGGTCCTCCTCGGACCAGGCCACGTCGTCGGACCTGAGGCTCGACACCGCCGCCTTGATCCCGGCCAGCGGCGTGCGCAGGTCGTGGCTGACGGCGGCCAGCAGGGCCGTGCGGATGCGGTTGCCCTCGGCCAGCGCACGAGCCTGGTCGGCCTCCTCCTGCAGGCGCCGCCGGTCCAGCACCACGACCGCCTGCGCGGCGAACGCGGCCAGCACCCGCCGGTCCTCCGCGGGCAGCACCCGCCCGGTGAGCGCCAGCGCCAGGTGGTCGCCGACCGGCACGTCCACATCCGCGTCCTCGGGCCGCTCGACCGGGCGACCGAATCCGACGTGGCCCGCGCGGGTCCACGGCGTTCTGTCGTCCGACCGCTCCAGCAGTGCCGCCGACTCCATCCCGAAGGTCTCCCGCACCCGCTCCAGCAGCGCCTCCAGGCTGGTCTCGCCCCGCAGCACATTGCCCGCCAGGTAGGAAAGGATCTCCGACTCGGCCCTCAGCCGGGCCGCCTGGTGCGTACGCCGGGCCGCCAGGTCCACCACCGACGCCACCGAGACCCCCACCCCGACGAAGATCACGATGGCGACGATGTTCTTCGGGTCGGCGATCGTCCATCTGTGCAGGGGCGGTGTGTAGAAGTAGTTCAGCAGGAGCGAGCCCACGGCCGCCGAGGCCAGCGCGGGCAGCAGCCCGCCGAGCAGCGCCGCCGCGACCGTCACCGCCAGGAACAGCAGCATGTCGTTGGCGAGGCCGAGGTGGATGGTGTTCAGCAGCAGCGCCAGCAGTGCCGGGCCCGCCACCCCGACCAGCCAGCCCCAGATGATCCGGGCCCGCCCGAGCCGGGCGCCCCGGGCCACCGGCAGCCCGCGCCCCCTGGCGACCTCGTCGTGGGTGACGATGTGCACGTCGAGGTCGGACCCCGACTCGCGGGCGACCGTCGCGCCGACCCCGGGTCCGAAGACGTACTGCCACGCCTTGCGGCGCGAGGAGCCGAGCACGATCTGCGTGGCGTTGACCCCGCGGGCGAAGTCGAGCAGCGCGGCCGGTATGTCGTCGCCGACCACGTGGTGGAAGGTGCCGCCCAGGTCCTCCACCAGGGTGCGCTGGACCGCCAGCTCCTTGGGCGAGGCCGACGTCAGCCCGTCGCTGCGCGCGATGTACACGGCCAGCACCTCGCCGCCGGCGCCCTTCTCCGCCAGCCGCGCCGCCCGCCGGATCAGGGTGCGTCCCTCCGGGCCGCCGGTCAGCCCGACCACGATCCGCTCGCGCGAACCCCAGATCGCCGACACCCTGTGCTCGCTGCGGTACTGCTTCAGGTACGCGTCGACCCGGTCGGCCACCCAGAGCAGGGCCAGCTCCCGCAGGGCGGTGAGGTTTCCGGGCCGGAAGTAGTTGGACAGGGCGGCGTCGACCTTGTCCGGTTTGTAGATGTTGCCGTGCGCCATCCGCCGGCGCAGCGCCTGGGGTGACATGTCCACCAGCTCGACCTGGTCGGCGCGCCGGACGAACTCGTCGGGCACGGTCTCCTGCTGACGCACCCCCGTGATCGACTCCACTACGTCGCCGAGGGACTCCAGGTGCTGGATGTTCACCGTCGAGACCACGTCGACGCCGGCGGCGAGCAGTTCCTCCACGTCCTGCCAGCGCTTGGCGTTGCGCGAGCCCGGGATGTTGGTGTGAGCGAGCTCGTCCACCAGGGCGACCTGCGGGCCGCGGGCCAGGACCGCGTCCACGTCCATCTCGGTGAAGACGCCGCCCCGGTACTCCAGCTCGCGGCGCGGGACCTGCTCCAGGCCGTGCAGCATCACCTCGGTGCGCCGGCGCCCGTAGTGCTCCACGAACGCCACCACGCAGTCCGTGCCGCGCTCCACCCGCCGGTGCGCCTCGGACAGCATCGCGTACGTCTTGCCCACGCCCGGTGCCGCACCGAGGTAGATCCGAAGCTTGCCGCGTGCCATGGCCTCATTGTCTTCCAGTAACTGCTGCGTACGCAGCGTCGACCTTACGGCCAACAGTTCCGACATAAGGGACGAGCTGAAGTGCGAGGGACGCCTTTGACGCAACCCTGACGCGGCGAAGACGAACACCGGCGCCCCTCAACCCTTCATCGGACGAGCCCCCCGAATCGGTTCACGCCCATCGGCGGCAGTTGTTCGAAGGCGCGTTTCCAGGACTGGGCGGCGGAGTCGACCTTGCCCCGGACGAAGTCCAGCTGCGCCCGGGCCGTCAAGGCCTCACGCATGCCGAAGGGCCGCACCCCTGGACGGGATGCGGCCCTTTCAGCCGTACGCTCTGCCCTGCGTCTAGCGGACCTCGGTGATCTCCGGTCCGCGCTGCAGCTGGCCCATGCCGCCGGAGAAGCGGGAGCCCTCCTCCTGCTGCTGGATGCCCTCGGGCACCATCTGCGCGTCGTTCGGCAGCTTCAGGACGATCGGGTCGCGCGGCGCCATCGGGCCCTCGCCGCGCACCACGACCGTGTCCCGGAAGATCTGCTCGAGCAGCCCGGCCGCCTGCGGCTGCACCGCGCCCTGACCCGAGATCACGCCGCGCAGGAACCAGCGGGGGCCGTCCACGCCGACGAACCGCACGACATGGAAGCCGCCCGTGCCGTCCGGCAGCTGCACCGGCACCTGAGCCCGCAGCTCCCAGCCCAGCGGACCCTCGACCTCGTCGATGATGCCGCCCTGCTGGGTGATGCCGGAGCCGATCTCCTCGCGCACCTCGCCCCAGATGCCCTCGCGCTTGGGAGCGGCGAAGGCCTGCAGCTGGATGGCGCTGTCACGCAGCACGACGGTCGCCGCGACGATCGCGTCACCGGCGACCTCGACCCGCAGTTCCATGCCGTCGACCCCGGGCACGAAGATCCCGCCGAGGTCCACGCGGCCCTCGGCCGGGTCGCGCACCTCGGAGTCGTCCCAGGGCCCGTCGGGCCGCGGTTCGGGCTCGAGCCGCACACGCTCACGCTCGCCCTCTACGTCGTCCGCCTCAGTGTCGACACTGTCGACGACCTGCTCGGCCTCGCCGGCCGCGTCCTCGGCGGCACCCTTCTTCTTGCGACGTCCGAACACGTCACTGTCCTTCCCGGTCGGATACGACCGAAGCGTATCGATTCCCACCCGTCGCGCCGCCTTCGGCGGCCTGACCGCTTGTACCGCTTGCGCCGCCCACAGCGGCATGCCCGCCGGTGGACCCGAAGCCCCCTGCGGCCCGTGCCGATTCGGGAAGCTCCGCGACCTCCTGGAAGCGGACCCTCTCGACCTGCTGGACGACCAGTTGGGCAATCCGGTCGAAGCGCTCGAACCGCACGGCCTCGCGCGGGTCGAGATTCACCACGATCACCTTGATCTCCCCACGGTACCCGGCATCAACCGTCCCCGGGGCATTCACGAGGGCGACACCGCACCGGGCAGCCAGCCCCGACCGCGGGTGCACGAAGGCCGCGTACCCCTCGGGCAGGGCGACGGAAACCCCCGTGGGCAGCACGGCCCGCTCCCCCGGCGCCAGTTCACGGCTCTGGGTGGTGCGCAGATCGGCCCCCGCGTCCCCCGGATGCTCGTACGTCGGAAGCGGTACGTCGGGGTCGACGCGCCGGATCAGCACGTTCAGGGGCTCGCGGCTCACGGGTTCACCTCGAAGGCGCGGGCGCGCCGGACCTGGTCCGGGTCGCTCATGGCGGCCCGGATCTCCTCCTGGCGGCCGTGGTTCACGAAGTGCTCGACCGCGACCTCGACGAAGAGCGCGTCGGCGCGGACGGCTACGGGCCCGTCGGCGTCGCCGATCCGGCCGGTGGCGGTCGAGTAGATCTTGCGCCCGGCCACGGCCGTCACCTCGGCCGCCAGGTGCAGCGTGGCGCCCACGGGCACGGGCCGTACGAACTCTGTGTCCAGCCGTCCGGTGACGGCGATGGTCCGCAGCAGCCAGTTCAGCGAGCCGAGCGTCTCGTCGAGGGCCGAGGCCAGGATCCCGCCGTGCGCGAGGCCCGGCGCGCCCTGGTGGGCGGACTGCACGGTGAACTCGGCGGTGACGGTCACTCCCTCGCCGGCCCGCGCCTCCAGGTGCAGCCCGTGGGCCTGCTCTCCGCCACATCCGAAACAGTGTTCGTAGTGGGCGCCGAGAAGCTCGCCGGGCACGGGAGCATCGGGGTGCCGGACGGGTTTCACGGCATCGGCCGGAGGCTCAAGAGCTGCGGAAGTACCACTCACAGCCGCAGACCTTACCCGCGCGTCCGTGGAATCCGGACACCATGCCAAGCTTGGCTCCATGCAGCTCTCCGTCACCCCCTTCGACGAGCGTCTCACCGCCCCCCGCTCGTGGTGGTTCATCTCGTTCCTGGTGGGCGTCTCCTGCGCCCTGATCCTGCTGCCCTTCGGGACCCTGCCGTTGCTCGGCGGCCTGGTCGGCGGCACCGCGGTAGCGGCTGTGATGGCCAGTTCCTACGGATCCCTGCGCATCCGCGTCGTGGGCGACTCCCTGATCGCGGGCGAGGCGAAGATCCCGGTCACGGCCCTGGGCGAGGCGGAGATCCTGGACGCGGAGGAAGCGCGCGCCTGGCGCACGTTCAAGGCCGACACCCGGGCCTTCCTCCTGCTGCGCGCGTACATCCCCACGGCGCTGCGGGTGGAGGTCACCGACCCGGACGACCCCACGCCGTACCTGTACCTGTCGACGCGGGAGCCGGAGCGCCTGGCACAGGCTCTCAAGGCGGCGCGGGATGCGACGGCGTAGCCGGCGACCTCTGCGGTACTCAGCGCCCGGGTTCCCCAGGGTTCCGGGGTTTCTCGGGGTCTGTGGGGTTCTCGGGGTCCTTGGGGATCTCGGGCCTCTGGAGACTCAGCGGATGCGCGGTGATCTCGCCCATGGCCAGTGGATCAGCGGGCTTCTCCAGCGGCGGCAGCTCCGGCAGCGCGTCCCACGGCACCTGCATCCTGCGCAGGTCGGCGCGGACCTTCGCGGCCACTTTCCGGGTGTCCCGCCGGTTCATGACCGCGCCGACGGCGGCGCCCACCATGAAGGGCATGAGGTTCGGCAGGTCCCGGACCATGCGCTTCATGATCTGCTGGCGCAGCTCGCGCTTCATCCGGCCGCCGAACGCCGAGTCGATCGAGGACGGCTTGAGGACGTCGACCCCGCGTTCGCCCGACCATGAGCGCAGATACGCGGTGCTGCGGTCCTTCAGGCTGCCCGCCGGCCGCACGCCGTAGACCTCGTGGAGTTCGGCGATCAGCTTGAGCTCGATCGCGGCGACCCCGGTGATCTCCGCGGCCAGTTCGGTCGGCATCGCGGGCGGTACGGGGAGCATGGCCGCCGCCCCGATGCCCGCTCCGACGGTGGACGTGGCGTTCGCCGCGCCCGCCACGAGCTTGTCCGCGATCTGCTCGGGCCCAAGGCCCGGGAACTGTCTGCGGAGCGTCTGGAGGTCCCGTACGGGGATCCTCGGGGCGATCTCGATGATCCGGTCGGCGAGGTGCGCCAGCCCCGCCCTGGCGCGGTCCCCGCCCTTGCGGACGCCTTCTCGGGCCAGGTCCGCGGCCTTGGCCCGGATGGCCGCCGCCCTCCGCCTGGCGACGGGGGCGGCGCTCCGCGTCGGAGCCGGGAGGTCACTCCGGTCAGCCGCGGGTTCGAGCGAGGCCGATCCTGCCGGGACCGCTCCCTTGCCGGATGAGCCTCGCTCGTCGTCACGCACGCCGTGAGGGCCCCGGGAGGGCCCTTTGTCCGTTCCCCGCAGGGGGAAGCGGCGCTTCCGAGGAGGGGTCGAGCCAGTCACGGCCGACCCCGCCTCAGTCGCAGTCGCGGCAGATCGGCTGGCCGTTCTTCTCCCGGGCCAGCTGGCTGCGGTGGTGCACCAGGAAGCAGCTCATGCAGGTGAACTCGTCCTGCTGCTTCGGCAGCACCCGGACGGCCAGCTCCTCGTTCGAGAGGTCTGCGCCGGGCAGTTCAAGGCCCTCCGCGGCCTCGAACTCGTCAACGTCCACTGCCGAGGCGGACTTGTCGTTCCTCCGTGCCTTGAGCTCTTCAAGGCTGTCGGAATCGACGTCGTCGTCGGTCTTGCGTGGGGTGTCGTAATCGGTAGCCATTTCGCCTCTCCCCCTCTGGGTGTCTGCGGTGTCTCCAGCGCACGTAACGCGTGAGAGGCCGGACTTGTGCCCGCCTCGAGGCGGAGATTTTGCCTCACATCAAGGTCTGTTACTCAATCGACACCCAACCGAACTCCTCACGAGTGATCGGCTTGGATGGCGATCGGGACCGTACACGGTCCGATTGCCGCACTTCAAAGGCGTCTCACCGTGTACTTCCCGTGATCAGGACCCCCGAAAACCCGGATTTTCCGGGCCTTACGACAGCATTCATGATCACGGAGAGTAGATGGCCGGAAATTCGCCCCTGTGATCGATCACACACGGCCAGGCCGGGTCGAGGCCCAGAAAATTCCGCGCAAAGCGAACATCCCCGCGTGTGTCGGCGACATGATCTCAGACGGGCAAGGTAACTCGCATCACGAGCCCACCCCCCTCGCGCGGCTGGGCCGCGATATGACCGCCGTGTGCCCGGGCCACGGACCGCACGATGGACAGGCCGAGCCCGACGCCCTTGTCGCTGCCCGTCCGCTCCGTACGCAGCCGACGGAAGGGCTCGAACAGGTTGTCGATCTCGTACGCCGGCACGACAGGCCCGGTGTTCGACACCACCAGGACCGCCTGGCCGTGCTGGATCTCGGTGGACACCTCGACCCAGCCGCCCTCGGGCACGTTGTACCGCACGGCGTTCTGTACGAGGTTCAGGGCGATCCGCTCCAGCAGGACGCCGTTGCCCTGGACGACCGCGGGCTTCTGCTCGCCACGGATCACCACGCCCTTGGCCGCCGCCTCCCCGTGCACCTGGTCGATGGCCTGCTCGGCGACCTCCGCGAGGTCCACCGGCTTGCGCTCGACGATCTGGTTGTCGCTGCGGGCGAGCAGCAGCAGGCCCTCGACGAGCTGCTCGCTGCGCTCGTTGGTGGCCAGCAGCGTCTTGCCGAGCTGTTGCAGCTCCACCGGAGCTCCCGGGTCGGAGAGGTGCACTTCGAGCAGGGTGCGGTTGATCGCCAGCGGTGTTCTCAGCTCGTGCGAGGCGTTGCCGACGAAGCGCTGCTGGGCCGTGAAGGCCCGCTGCAGGCGCTCCAGCATGTCGTCGAAGGTGTCGGCGAGCTCCTTCAGCTCGTCGTCCGGGCCGTCGAGCTCGATCCGGCGGGAGAGGTCCGAGCCCGCCACCGCGCGCGCGGTGCGGGTGATCCGCCCGAGCGGGGACAGGACGCGTCCGGCCATGGCGTAGCCGAAGGCGAAGGCGATCACGGCGAGACCGAGGAGGGCCAGCAGGGAGCGGCTGAGCAGGTCGTCCAGCGCGTGCTGGCGCTGGGTCGCGTCGCACTGCTTGAGGAACTCGTCGAACTGGGCCTGGGAGGTCGCCGTGTCCAGCTGCGGGCAGGTGGAACTGGTGATGTTGAATTTGCCGGTCACATTGAAGGCCTGGCCACTGCCCTCGTGGAGGGCCTGCGCAGCCAGCAGGTAGATGATCGACAGCAGCAGGATGCCCGCTATCAGGAACATCCCGCCGTACAGCAGCGTGAGCCGTATGCGGATGGTCGGGCGCAGCCACGGAAAGGGGGTCTGCGGGCTCCTGGGGTCCCAGGTGGGCTTCGGGGGCGCCTGGGGCGGCGCGGGCGTCGATGCCACGGCGGATCAGATCCGGTAGCCGGAACCGGGGACGGTGACGATCACCGGAGGTTCGCCCAGCTTGCGGCGCAGTGTCATGACGGTCACCCGCACGACGTTGGTGAACGGGTCGGTGTTCTCGTCCCACGCCTTCTCGAGGAGCTGCTCCGCGGAGACCACCGCTCCCTCGCTGCGCATCAGGACCTCCAGGACGGCGAACTCCTTGGGCGCGAGCTGGACCTCCTTGCCGTCACGGAAGACCTCGCGGCGGTTGGGGTCGAGCTTGATGCCGGCGCGCTCCAGGACCGGCGGCAGCGGCACGCTGGTGCGCCGGCCGAGGGCACGCACGCGTGCGATCAGCTCGCTGAAGGCGAAGGGCTTGGGGAGGTAGTCGTCGGCGCCGATCTCCAGGCCCTCGACACGGTCGCTGACGTCGCCGGAGGCCGTGAGCATCAGCACGCGCGTGGGCATGCCGAGCTCGACGATCTTGCGGCAGACGTCGTCGCCGTGCACGAGGGGAAGGTCGCGGTCGAGGACGACCACGTCGTAGTCGTTGACGCCGATGCGCTCCAGGGCGGCCGCACCGTCGTACACGACGTCGACGGCCATGGCCTCCCGGCGCAGTCCGGTGGCCACCGCATCGGCGAGCAGCTGCTCGTCCTCGACGACGAGTACGCGCACGTCGCTTGTCCTTCCTGTGTCCACCCGCGTAGCGCTCCGTGAGCGCACGTGGGCGGGGGGCTTGGTGAGTGTGTGCTTCCATCCTGCCCTTTTCGGCCATAAGTCGGCGGTAAGACGGGTGCGTGACAGATGAAGGACCGGTGTGAAGCCCGGGAATGCGAGATTTTCTCGTCGGGTTGAGGTTTCCGTGGAAGGGAGCGGGGGGAGGACGGCTTTACACCCCGCGATCACGCTCTGCATGTGCCACACCACCATGTGGTACTCCACGTTCCGCTTCCCGCAGAGTGGGCGTGGGTGTCCGGCACCGTCGCCGCCCAGCAGGGCAGCGCTGGGCACCTGCTTGGAGACGTGATCGCCCCTTCCCAACCGGCACACCCCCGTGCCACCGACCCACGACCCAGGACGAGGGGGCGCAGCATGGACGCATTCACCACAGGACTTCTGCAGCGCATAAGGACGACCGAGTCCGACCTGACGAGGGCTCGCGACGAGGGCGACGACTTCCTTGCCGAGGTGGAGCAGGCCGAACTCGACGACCTGCGTCGCCTTGCCGCCGAACATGGTGTGGAGGTCGGCGCGACGAGCGTCTGAGCAGTTCCTGCGCAGTACCCGAGCACGACGGAGGGGCCCCGGCGAATCCAGCGCCGGGGCCCCTTCGCGTGTCCGTGTCACGCGGCTCAGTCGTGCCAGGCGCCGAAGTCCTCCAGAAGCCGCTGGAGGGGCTCGAAGACGCCGGGCGTGGCCGCGACCGCCAGATCACGTGCCGGGCGCTCTCCGGGCCGTCCACCGGTCAGCGCGCCCGCTTCCCGGGCGATCAGGTCGCCTGCGGCGAGGTCCCAGGGGTGCAGGCCGCGCTCGTAGTAGCCGTCGAGGCGGCCGACGGCCACGTCGCACAGGTCGACCGCGGCCGAGCCGCCGCGCCGGATGTCCCGCAGCAGCGGGATGAGCCGCTGCGCGACGTCGGCCTGATGGGCGCGGACCTCGGTGACGTAGTTGAATCCGGTGGAGACCAGGGCCTGCTCCAGGGGCGCCGCCGGACGGCAGGACAGCACCCGCTCGCCCTCCCAGGCGCCCTTCCCGCGGGCCCCTGCGCCGCGCACCGCGTGGTATGTCTCGCCGCGCATCGGGATCTCGACGACCCCGACGACCGTCTCGCCCTCTTGCTCGGCGGCGATGGAGACGGCCCAGGTGGGCAGCCCGTAGAGGTAGTTGACCGTGCCGTCCAGCGGGTCGATCACCCAACGGACGCCGCTGTCTCCCTCGATGGAGGCGCCCTCCTCGCCGAGGAAGCCGTCGCCGGGGCGGTGCTCGGAGATGAAGCCGGTGATCAGCTTCTCGGCGGCGATGTCCATCTCGGTGACCACGTCGATCGGGCTCGACTTGGTGGCGGCGACCGCGAGGTCGGCCGGGCGGCCGTCCCGCAGCAGCTCGCCGGCCCGGCGGGCGGCCTCCTGGGCGAGCTCGAGCAGTTCGGTGTGCAGGGGGTCGGTCACGCCGCTCCTCACGCGTAGGGGCTGTCGGCGCCCGCGGCGGCGGGCTTGGGGGCGCGGGCGGGGCAGCAGCCGACCGGGCACAGGTTATGGCTCGCCCCGAGCGCCCCCAGGGCGCACGGGGCGACCTCCCGGCCGCTCTCCTGCCCGGCGCGCTCCAGGACGAGCTCGCGGATCGCCGCGGCGAAGCGCGGGTCCGCGCCGACGGTGGCCGAGCGGCGTACCGGCAGGCCGAGGTCCTCAGCCTTGGCCTTCGCCTCGGTGTCGAGGTCGTAGAGGACCTCCATGTGGTCGGAGACGAAGCCGATGGGGGCCATCACGACCGCGGGGGCGCCGGCCGCGTGCCGCTCCTCCAGGTGGTCGCAGACGTCGGGCTCCAGCCACGGGATGTGCGGGGCGCCGGAGCGGGACTGGTAGACGAGCTGCCACGGGTGGTCCACGCCGGTGCGCTCGCGGACGGCGTCGGCGATGAGCCGCGCGGTGTCCAGGTGCTGCCTCACGTACGCGCCGCCGTCGCCGTGGTCTTCCAGGGGGCCGGAGGTGTCGGCCGAGGCCGTCGGGATCGAGTGGGTGGTGAAGGCGAGGTGGGCGCCCGCACGGACGTCCTCGGGCAGGTCGGCGAGGGATTCGACGACGCCGTCGATCATGGGCTCCAGGAAGCCGGGGTGGTTGAAGTAGTGCCGCAGCTTGTCGACCCTCGGCGGCTGGAGGCCCTCGGCCTCCAGCGCGGCCAGCGAGTCGGCGAGGTTCTCGCGGTACTGGCGGCAGCCCGAGTACGAGGCGTAGGCGCTGGTGGCGAGGACGAGGATGCGGCGGCGGCCGTCGGCGACCATCTCGCGCAGGGTGTCCGTGAGGTACGGGGACCAGTTGCGGTTGCCCCAGTAGATCGGCAGGTCCAGGCCGTGCTCGGCGAAGTCCTTGCGCAGGGCGTCCAGCAGGGCGCGGTTCTGGTCGTTGATGGGGCTGACCCCGCCGAACAGGAAGTAGTGCTGACCGACTTCCTTGAGGCGTTCCTTGGGGATGCCTCGCCCGCGCGTCACGTTCTCCAGGAACGGAACCACGTCCTCGGGGCCTTCCGGGCCGCCGAAGGAGAGCAGGAGCAGGGCGTCGTAGGGGGTGGCATCGAGCGCGTCTCGCATGGGTCGATCCTGCCACCCGCCTCTGACAGCCGGGAAACGGCGGGGTGACGGACAGGGGTGTGCCACCCGCGCGACCCGGGGCCGCCAGACATACGTTAGGGTTGCCTAACTCGTAAGCTGTACGAGCTGTATTCACGCCTTACCGCGCGTGACCGGACCACCGGAGACCGCCGTGCCCAGCCCGTACCGCGCCCTGTTCGCCGCCCCCGGCTCCAAGGGCTTCTCCGCCGCGGGGTTCCTCGGCAGGATGCCGCTGTCGATGATGGGCATCGGTGTGGTCACGATGGTCTCCCAGCTCACCGGGCGCTACGGGCTCGCGGGCGCGCTGTCGGCGACCATCGCGCTGGCGGCCGCTGTCTTCGGGCCGCAGATCTCGCGCCTGGTGGACCTGCACGGGCAGCGCCGGGTGCTGCGCCCGGCGACCGTGGTCGCGCTCGCCGCGGCGGCCGGGCTGCTGCTGGCCGCGCACTTCGAGTGGCCGGACTGGGTGTTGTTCGTGTGCGCCGCCGGCATCGGTTCCGTGCCCAGCCTGGGCGCGATGATCCGGGCCCGCTGGGCGGCCCTGTACCGGGGCACCCCCCAACTGCACACGGCGTACTCGTTCGAGTCCGTGGTGGACGAGGTGTGCTTCATCTTCGGGCCGATCATCTCCATCGGCCTGTCCACCGTCTGGTTCCCGGAGGCGGGACCGCTGCTGGCGGCCTGCTTCCTCGCCGTCGGCGTCTTCTGGCTGACCGCCCAGCGGGCCACCGAGCCGGAGCCGCACCCGCGCGAGCAGCGCAGCGGCGGCTCGGCACTGCGCTCGCCCGGACTGCAGGTCCTGGTGGCCACCTTCGTGGCGACCGGAGCGATCTTCGGAGCGGTCGACGTGGTCACCGTCGCCTTCGCCGACGAGCAGGGCCACAAGGGCGCCGCCAGTCTCGTCCTTGCGATCTACGCGACCGGCTCGTGCGCGGCGGGGCTCGTGTTCGGCCTGCTGCGCCTCAAGGGGGCGCCGGAACGGCGCTGGCTGCTGGGCGTGTTCATGATGGCCGTGAGTATGATCCCCCTCCTACTGGTCGGAAACTTGCCGTTTCTGGCCGTGGCGCTGTTCTTTGCGGGCCTGGCCATCGCTCCCACGATGATCACCACGATGTCCCTCATCGAAGAGCACGTACCACGCGCCCACCTGACCGAGGGCATGACCTGGATCAGCACCGGGCTCGCGGTCGGGGTCGCGCTCGGCTCCTCTCTCGCCGGCTGGGTCATCGACGCGGCCGGCGCGCGGGCCGGGTACGGGGTTCCGGCGGTGTCCGGAGCCGTCGCGGTCGCGGTCGGTTTCCTGGGGTACCGCCGGCTGAGCAGACCGGCGCCGGGTCGGGGAGGCACCGTTGAGCAGCACAGCGAGCGCGAAGAACGGCACGTGGCGTAACTGGGGCGGCAATGTCGCCGCACGCCCCGCGCGGGAGGTCACGCCCGCCTCCGTCGACGAGCTGGCCGCGGCCGTGCGCCGGGCCGCCGAGGACGGGCTGAAGGTGAAGGCGGTCGGCGCCGGCCACTCCTTCACGTCGATCGCCGCCACGGACGGCGTGCTGATCCGCCCTCAGCTCCTGACCGGCATCCGCAAGATCGATCGCGACGACATGACCGTCACGGTCGAGGCGGGCACACCGCTCAAGAGACTCAACCTGGCCCTCGCGCGCGAGGGGCTGTCGCTCACGAACATGGGCGACATCATGGAGCAGACCGTGTCGGGGGCCACCAGCACCGGCACGCACGGCACCGGCCGCGAGTCCGCCTCGATCGCCGCCCAGATCAAGGGGCTCGAACTCGTCACCGCGGACGGCTCGGTGCTCACCTGCTCGGAGAAGGGGACCGAGGAGGAGCGCGCCCTCTTCGCCGCCGCCCGGATCGGCCTGGGCGCCCTCGGCATCGTCACCGCGATCACCTTCGCCGTGGAGCCGATCTTCCTGCTCACCGCGCGCGAGGAGCCGATGCCCTTCGACAGGGTCCTCGCCGAGTTCGACGAACTGTGGGCCGAGAACGAGCACTTCGAGTTCTACTGGTTCCCGCACACCGGCAGCACCAACACCAAGCGCAACAACCGCAGCGCCGGTCCGCGCAAGCCGGTGAGCCCGGTCGCGGGCTGGATCGAGGACGAGTTCCTGTCCAACGGCGTCTTCCAGGCGGCCCAGTGGGTCGGCCGGGCGGCGCCCGCCACGATCCCGACGATCGCCCAGGTCTCCAGCAAGGCGCTGTCCGCGCGCACCTACACGGACATCCCCTACAAGGTCTTCACGTCGCCGCGCCGGGTGCGGTTCGTGGAGATGGAGTACGCCGTCCCGCGCGCGGCCGTGACCGAGACGCTGCGCGAGCTGAAGGCCATGATCGAGCGCTCCGACCTCAGGATCAGTTTCCCGGTGGAGGTGCGTACCGCGCCCGCCGACGACATCACGCTGTCCACCGCCTCCGGCCGCGACAGCGCGTACATCGCCGTCCACATGGTCAAGGGCACGCCCTACCAGAGGTACTTCACCGCCGCCGAGCCCATCTTCACCGCCCACGAGGGCCGTCCGCACTGGGGCAAGGTGCACACGCGGGACGCCGAGTACTTCGCCGGGGTGTATCCGCGCTTCGCCGAGTTCACGGAGCTGCGTGACCGGCTGGATCCCGACCGCCGGTTCCAGAACGACTACTTGCGCAGGGTGCTGGGGTCGTAGCGGACTCCGTGGGCGCCGAGGGGACGCGGGAACCAGACGGCCGGCTCCGTTTCGGGAGATTGCGTGAAATGCGCCACGCCCAAGATCGCGAAAAGGCCGCCACGGAGGGCCAAGTCCCACTTCTCGCAAGAAGTTGGGTGGCGTGCCAATCCACGCACGTGGCCCAAATGGAGTACTGTTACGAGCCCTGGGCCCGGTCTCCCGCCAGGACGTCCGGGGCCTCGCTGGACCGCCTGAAGGGGGGCTAGTTGCACAGGGTGACGGCGTTGGTCACTTAGCGTGGCGAATAAGTAACCGTGCCATAACGGCGGCGCAGGGCCTGTGCCCGACACGCCGGGCAACTCGGCAAGGTTGTGGCAGGCTGCACCCGGGCAGGCCACACTCGACTAGCGGAAGCAGCGACGCACGTGACGTCGGCAGGCACCACCCGGGAGGTCCCCATGCCCGAACTGCGTGTCGTGGCCGTCTCGAATGACGGCACACGGCTGGTGCTGAAGGCTGCGGACAGCACGGAGTACACGCTTCCGATCGATGAGCGTCTGCGCGCCGCCGTCCGCGGCGACCGTCCCCGCCTCGGCCAGATCGAGATCGAGGTGGAGAGCCATCTCCGCCCCCGTGACATCCAGGCGCGTATACGTGCCGGTGCCACCGCGGAAGAAGTCGCGCAGATGGCCGGCATCCCCGTCGACCGCGTGCGCCGCTTCGAAGGCCCCGTGCTGGCCGAGCGTGCCTTCATGGCCGAGCGGGCCCGGAAGACTCCGGTCCGTCGACCCGGTGAGAACGCCGGGCCGCAGCTCGGCGAGGCGGTCCAGGAACGGCTGTTGCTGCGCGGCGCCGAGAAGGACACCGTCCAGTGGGACTCCTGGCGCCGCGACGACGGCACCTGGGAGGTCCTGCTGGTCTACCGGGTCGCGGGCGAACCGCACTCGGCGAGCTGGACGTACGACCCGCCCCGGCGGCTCGTCCAGGCCGTCGACGACGAGGCGCGTTCGCTGATCGGCGAGTCCGACGACCTGGCCGCTCCGGAGCCCAGCTTTCCGTTCGTCCCGCGTATCGCCCGGCTGCCGCGCGACCGGCCGCTGGACCGCACGCTGGACCGGCCGAGCCTGCCGGCCCAGCCGTCGGAGCCGACCGAGGAGAACGCCGGCGAGCGGGAACGGGACTCGCTGACCAGTCTGTTGGAGGCGGTGCCGAGCTTCCGTGGCGACATGGTCGTCCCGGAGCGCCCGGCGGAGCCCGTCACGGAGGAGCCCGACGAGCAGGAGCCCGCCGCCGAGGAACCCCCGGCGCCGGCCGCCTCCGCCGGTTCCGCCTACGCGGACGTCCTCATGCCACGTTCCGTCGGCAGTCACCGCGACCGTCTCGTCGGCGCCACCGACCGGCAGGCCGAGGCGGACGGCGTCCGTCCGGGCCGCCGGGCCGCCGTGCCGAGCTGGGACGAGATCGTGTTCGGGACGCGGCGCAAGAAGCAGGAGTAAGCGGCCCCCCCGGGCAACTCGCCCGGGGCGTCCGGCTCTTCGCCGATGCCGGTTCACACACAGGTACATACGCGGGGGAGGGCCGCTCCTGTTCGCAGCGGCCCTCCCCCAACGCGTCCGCGCGGACGGTCACTGGGGGTCGGGGCCCACCGCGACCGGCCGGGCCGGGTCCGCGGACCACTCCGACCACGACCCGACGTACAGGGCCGCCGGAATCCCGGCGACCGCCAGCGCCAGCACCTCGTGCGCCCCGGAGACGCCCGAGCCGCAGTAGACGCCCACCTCGGCGCCGTCCGCCGCCCCCAGCGCCTTGAAGCGGGCCTTCAGGTCCTCGGCGCCCAGGAAGCGGCCATCCGGCGCCACGTTGTCGTTCGTGGGCGCGGAAACGGCGCCCGGGATGTGTCCGCCGACCCGGTCGATCGGCTCGGCCTCACCGCGGTACCGCTCCCCCGCGCGGGCGTCGAACAGCACTCCGGAGCGGGCGAGCGCCGCGGCCCCGTCCGCGTCGAGGAGACCGTCGACGCCCGGCTCCGGCTCGAAGTCGCCCTCCACGCGCGCGGGGACGTCGACCGAGAGGTCTCCCTGCCACGACGGCAACCCGCCGTCCAGGACCCGCACGTCCGGGTGCCCCGTCCAGCGCAGCAGCCACCACGCGCGTGCCGCCGCCCAGCCCTGCCCGCCGTCGTACACGACCACCGGCCGGTCGGACGAGACACCCGCACGGCGCATCGCCGCGCCGAACTCCGCGAGGTCGGGCAGCGGATGCCGGCCGCGCCCGCCCGGCGCGCCCGCGAGTTCCCGGTCCAGGTCGACGTAGACCGCGCCGGGCACATGCCCGGACAGGTACGCGGCCCGGCCGTCGAAGGACGGCTCGCCGGCCGCCTTCGCCACGCTGAGCTGCCAGCGGACGTCGAGGACGACGGGCGGGTTCTCCCCCGCCAGGTCGCCGGCCAGTTCCGATGCGGTGATGATGGCGTTCATGGCCACCATCCTCGCGTACGGAGTGGCCCCATCGCTCTTGTCCGGCTACTCTGCTCGGCCGGACAGGCTCGATCACGAGGCGTGCGGGATCGAGCACATGCCGTACAGGCGATCGACATACGGCGACAACCGCCCGTAAACCGATGAGAAACCCCCCATCAGGCATTCTCCGAGGGCGGAAGCGACGCGGCCCCCACGACGGGCCGAGGAGAGAGTGACGATGACCGAGGCAGGTGGGTCGGCCGGCCCGATCGGTGCAGCACACACTCGGTACGCGCCCGGCGCACCCTGCTGGGTGAGTCTGATGGTGCACGGGTTGACCACGACCCAGGAGTTCTACGGTGAGCTGTTCGGTTGGGAATTCCAACCCGGACCGCAGCAGCTCGGCCCCTACGTGCGGGCGCTGCTCGACGGCGGCGAGGTGGCCGGCATCGGCCAACTGTCCCCGGACCGCCACCTCCCCGTGGCCTGGACGCCGTATCTCGCCTCGGACGACGTGGACACGACCGCCGAAACGGTCCGGCTGTGCGGCGGCACGATCGGGGTCGGCCCCCTGGACGCCTCCGACGCCGGGCGCCTGGCGATCGGCTCCGACCCCTCCGGCGCCGTCTTCGGCATCTGGCAGGCGGCGGCCCACGTCGGCACGACCGTCACGGGCGTGCCCGGCACGCCCGCCTGGTACGAACTGACGACGTACGAGACCGCGAGCGTCCGCAAGTTCTACGAGACGGTGTTCGGCTACGACGAGGAGGCGGCGGTGTCCGCCGACTTCGACTACCTGACCCTGCACGTGGCCGGCCGCCCCGTGGCCGGCGTCCACGGCGTGGGCGGCGCGCTGCCCCGGGACCTGGGGCCGCACTGGACGACGTACTTCGAAGTGGCCGACACGGACGCGGCACTCACCCGCGTCGCCGGTCTCGGCGGGCACGTCCTCGGACCGGCCCACGACAGCGCGCACGGCCGTGTGGCCACCGTGGCCGACCCCGAGGGGGCCCGCTTCTCCCTCATCCAGGTGCAGCGGTAAGGGGCCGTCCCCAAGGGCTGTCCACTTCAATCCTGCCGGGGACCAGGGAATCGCCCGGAAGAGCAGGAGGAAATCGGCAAAGAATCGCGGGTGCTCGTTCTTTTCGTCGAGGAAAGGGCGGAAGAACGATGGGGAACCTCGAAGGCCGACGCGTGGATCCGGTGGAACAGTAGGGCGTGGCCATGGCTTCTTTCAATGGGTGTAGCGACCATTGGCCGAAGCATGGAGGTGGTCACGGGTAAGATCAAAGACTCATTAAAGTCCCCGCGTACCGGAAAGGTAACCTATCCGTAAAACCGGACACCCCCTCTCGCATCGTGGGCTTTCCGGGGACATTTTTCCGCCACTCGCCCGCCGTCGAGCCGGTTGTTTCTCGAATATCGAGACAGGCCCTCGCGACGGCCTTGAGGCCTCATTGACTTCGCCGCTGCGGACGGGAGATCTTCGTGCCGACCGTAGCCGTCCGACACGAGGGGGGTCTGATGCAGCCCGGACACGAGGCTTCGCTTCGGGGAACGGACGAAGGGGCTCGCGTACCCGACGGGTCCTCAGGGGCAGCATCGCGGCGGCGGGTGGCGGTGGCCAGCTTCATCGGCACGGCCATCGAGTTCTACGACTTCTACATCTACGGCACCGCCGCCGCGCTCGTCGTCGACGAGGCGTTCTTCCCCAACCTCTCTCCGGTCAGCGGCGTGCTCGCCGCCTTCTCCACCTATGCGGTGGCCTTCGTGGCCCGGCCCCTCGGCTCGGTCCTGTTCGGCCACTTCGGGGACCGGGTGGGCCGCAAGTCCGTGCTCGTCACCTCTTTGCTGCTGATGGGCCTGTCGACGGCGGCGGTCGGTTTCCTCCCGACGTACGGCACCTGGGGAGCATGGGCGCCGGCCCTGCTGGTGCTGCTGCGCTTTCTGCAGGGCCTCGGGCTCGGCGGGGAATGGGGTGGTGCGGCCCTGCTGGCGGTGGAGCACGCGCCGTCCGGCCGCCGGGGCCGGTACGCCGCCTACCCCCAACTCGGCCCGTCCGTCGGCTTCTTCGCGGCGACCGGCGTCTTTCTGCTGCTGTCCACGGCGGTCAGTGACGAGGCGTTCCGGGGGTGGGCGTGGCGGGTGCCGTTCCTGCTGTCCCTCGTCCTGGTGGCCGTGGGCCTGTTCGTCCGGATCCGGATCAGCGAGACCCCGGTCTTCCAGAAGGTGCTGGCGGACCAGCAGGCGAGCCGGAGCCCGTTCGCCGACGTCGTACGCCGGTGTCCGCGGGAGCTGCTGCTCGGATCCGGCGCGATGATCGTGGCGTACGGCCTGTTCTACACAGCCACGACGTACTGCCTGTCGTACGGAACGAAGACGCTCGGCGTCGGCCGGACCACCATGCTGCTCGCCTCCATGGGGGCCGTCGTCTTCCTCGCCGCCGGAACCTGGTTCGCGGCGACGCGGTCCGACCGGCTCGGCCGGCGGCGCACGGCGCTGACCGGCACGATCGGGGCGGCGGTGTGGGGCCCGCTGCTCTTCCCGCTGCTGGACACCGGCCGTTTGCCGCTGATCGTCCTCGGGCTGGGCGGCGCCCTGCTGCTCATGGGCGTGATCTACGGGCCTATGGGGGCGTTCCTGCCGGAGCTGTTCCCGGCGGAGCTGCGGTACTCCGGCGCGGGTCTCGCCTACAGCCTGGGCGGTGTGGCGGGCGGCGCGGTCGCTCCGCTGGTGGCGACCCGCCTGCAGTCCGCGCTCGGCTCGGCGTCGGTCGGGTGGTACGTCAGCTTCATGGCCGTCGTGTCGTTCGGCTGTCTGCTGGGCCTGCCGGAAACCCGCGAACGCGAGCTGGTGGAAGGTTGAGCCCGACGCGTCGGCGCTCGGGCCGGCCGCCGGGTCACGGATGCGCGCCGAGTGCCCACTCGTTCGTCATGACGCCGCAAAGAACGTCCGCCACGTCCTCGGCGCGCTCGTTGGTGAAGAAGTGTCCCCCGGGCAGCTCGTGCACACGCAGGGTCGAGGTGGTGTGCCGCTCCCACGCCCGGACACCGGGCGGGTCGGTGAGGGGGTCCGTGGCTCCCGTCAGCGCGACGACCGGACAGTCGACGGCCGAGCCGGCCGCCGGTCGGTAGCGGCTGTGCGCCATGAGGTCACCGCGGATGACCGGCAGGAAAATCTGGCGCAGCACCGGGTGCTCCAGCAGTGCGACGTCCGCGCCTCCCAGCGATCCGATCAGTTCGACCAGCGGCCCGTCCGAGTCGCCCGAGCCGTCGCCGACGGGGTCGTCCAGGACGGGCAGCCTGATGCGCGAAGGGGCGGGATGCCCGGAGGCGACCAGGACGAGCCGTCGCTGGTCGGGCATGCGCCGGACGACCTCGTAGGCCACCGCCGCCCCCAGGCTGTGGCCGAAGAGGAGCAGCGGTCCGTCCCCGCGGACCGGTGCGAGCGCATCGGCCACCTGGCCCGCGAGGACGTGCACATCGGTGAAGAGAGGCTCGCGCCCTCGTTCCGCGCGCCCCGGGTACCGCACGCACGCCGTCCGGGCGGTGCCGTCCAGCCGCGCCGCGAGGTCCCGGTAGGAATCGGCGGAGCCGCCCGAGTGCGGGAAGAAGAGGACCGTCCAGGAAGTGGCGGGTGACGCGACGGAGGGAAAGGACCGTATCCACGGTTCGGCATCGAGCACGGCTACCGCTCTCTGGGAGGACGACGGACGACGACGCTGATCAGAGGGAGTGGAGCAGGGCGAGGGTCTGCTGGAGCTCGTCCCGCAGCGCTCGCCCGGCCGCCTCGGCGTCCCCCTGCACGACGGCGTCCACCAGGACGGCGTGTCCCGCGTCGCCGTGGTTGGGATTGTCGGAGCGCAGGCTGAGCAACTCGACCAGATCGAGCAACCGTCTCTGGAGCACCGGTACGAACTCGGTGAACAGGCTGGTGAGGACCGGGTTGTGGGCCGCGGCGACCATGACCCGGTGCAGGGCGATGTCGGCCTCCACGAACTCGGCGTTGCCGGCGTTCGCAGCGTCACGGCGCCTGGCCAGGGCATCGTGGAGGGCGGTGACGTCGTCCTCGGTCCGGCGCTGCGCGGCCAGCTGTGCGGCCTCCACCTCGAGGAGCATCCGCACCTCGTAGACGTCCGTGATGACCGCTTGGCGGAGCTGGGTGGACCAGTCCTCCTTGGGCTTGGTCGCGATGACGAAGACTCCGGCGCCCTGGCGTGCCTGCACCAGTCCCGCGCCGGCCAGTGCGCGCAGGGCCTCACGGACGGTGGAGCGTCCCACGCCGAGGGACTTGGCGAGGGCGGTCTCGCCGGGGAGCTTCGTCCCCACGGCCCACTCGCCGCCGGTGATCTGCTCGCGCAGGTGTTCCGTGGCTTGTTCGACCAAGGGGGACGGCCGCAAGGCACCTAGTGACATGTGAGGTTCACCCTTCCACACCTCTCGGGTTGTCTGAGGAGCTGAGTTGTCGTTACTGTACCTCGCATGCTGCTGCACGAGCTCCTTCTCCTCGGCTGCCGCTGCGGGGCCTGACACGACCGGCACCCCGCAGCGGGGTTCGAGGCTGCGCCGGTCGCACGACGGCCGACCGAAAGAAGTTCAGCACACCATGGCAGCTCCCTCTCAGAGCACGGCGTTTCCCACCCTGCGCACTCCCGCCGGTGACCTCCCGGCGGACGCGCCGCGCTGGAACCCCCAGCGTTCGAGCGCGATGCCGCACCACCGTTACCAGCCCGCGCACCAGCGGGTCGCCCTGCCCCTGACCGAACGCACATGGCCCTCGCGCCGACTCGAGCGGGCCCCCCTGTGGGTGCCGGTCGACCTGCGCGACGGCAACCAGGCGCTGGCCGAGCCGATGGACACCGCGCGCAAGCGCCGCATGTTCGACCTCCTGGTCACCATGGGCTTCAAGGAGATCGAGGTCGGCTACCCGTCCGCCAGCCAGACCGACTTCGACTTCGTACGGCACCTGGCCGACAGCGGCGCCGTCCCCGACGACGTGACCGTCTCCGTGTTCACCGCGGCCCGCGAAGACCTGATCGACCGGACCATCGCCTCCGTCGAAGGCCTCCCCCGCACCCTCGTACACCTCTACACCGCGACTGCCCCCACCTGGCGGAACGTGGTCCTGTCCCGCTCCCGTGCCGAGGTCTGCCGGCTGATCCTGGACGCGGCCGGCTACCTGCTGCGCAAGGCCGAGCAGCGGCCGGGCGCCGACATCCGGTTCGAGTTCTCCCCGGAGGTCTTCAACCTCACGGAGCCGGACTTCGTCCTGGAGGTGTGCAACAGCGTGACCGAGCTGTGGGAGGCGAGCCCCGACCGGCCGGTGATCCACAACCTGCCCGCGACGGTGGAGATCGCCACGCCCAACGTGTACGCGGACCAGATCGAGTACATGGACCGCCACCTGGCGCGCCGCGACTCGGTGATTCTCTCCGTCCACCCGCACAACGACCGCGGCACCGGCGTCGCCTGCGCCGAGCTCGCCGTGCTGGCGGGGGCGCAGCGCGTCGAGGGCTGCCTGTTCGGCAACGGCGAGCGCACCGGGAACGTCGACCTGGTGACCCTGGCGCTCAATCTGTACGCGCAGGGCGTGAACCCGATGGTCGACTTCTCCGACATCGACGCGGTGCGCGAGGTGGTGGAGCACTGCAACCGGCTGCCGGTCCACCCTCGCCACCCCTACGGCGGCGACCTCGTGCACACCGCCTTCTCCGGAACGCACCAGGACGCCATCGCCAAGGGCATGGCCCATCACGCCAAGCAGGCCGCCGAGCAGGGCCTCGCCGCCGAGGAGGCGCCGTGGGCGGTGCCGTACCTGCCCATCGACCCGGGTGACATCGGCCGTACCTACGAGGAGGTCATCCGCATCAACTCCCAGTCCGGCAAGGGAGGCATCGCCCACCTCCTGCACACCCACCACGGGCTGGACCTGCCCCAGTCGATGCGCCCGGACTTCTCCCGCACGGTGCAGCACGTCACCGACTCCACCGGCCAGGAGCTGAGCCACAAGGAGCTGTGGGAGCTCTTCCGCACCGCCTACATCGCCCCGGCCCTGGACGGCCCCGTCGCCCTGGCCTCCTGGAACGCCACGGAACCCGCCCCCGGCGAACACCGGTTCACCTGCACCCTGCGCACCGGTGGGCAGGAGCACTCCTGCCACGGCACCGGCAACGGACCGCTGTCCGCCCTCGCCGACGCCCTGCGCACCGTGGGCATCACCGTCGACATCCTCGGCTACACCGAGCACTCCACCAGCACCGGGCCGGGCAGCCCCGCCGTGGCCTACGCCGAGTGCCGGGTGAACGGCGTGACCCGCTGGGGCGCGGGCTGGGACACCTCCGTCCTGACCGCGTCGGTCCACGCCGTCATGGCCGCCGTCAACCGCTGCGAACAGGCCTCCTCGTGACCACAGCACCGGTACTCCGCGCGCAGGACGTGGAGGTCGTCCGCGACGGCAGCGCGATCCTGAGCGATGTGTCGCTGACCGTACGGGCCGGCGAGCACTGGGCGCTGCTCGGCCCCAACGGGGCGGGCAAGACCACCCTGCTGGCTCTCCTCGGGGCGCTCGCCCACCCCACGCGCGGCGCCGTCGAGGTACTGGGCCACCGGCTGGGACGGGTCGACATGCGCCAACTGCGCTCCTCCGTCGGACATGTCAACCCGCGGCACGACCTGCGCTCGGCCCTCAAGGTCCACGACGTGGTGCTGACCGGCGTCACCAACTCCCTCGAACGCATCCCCCGCTGGACTCCGGCCCCCGAGCAGGTCGCCCTCGCCGACCACCTCATCGAGCTGCTCGGCCTCGGCGACCGCCGCGAGGCACGGTGGCCGACCCTGTCCCAGGGCGAGCGGGGCCGTGCCCTGATCGCCCGGGCGCTGATGCCCAGTCCGCGGCTGCTGCTGCTCGACGAGCCCGCGACCGGTCTGGACGTCGCCGGCCGCGAGCAGCTCATCGAGCGGCTCGACACGCTGCAGCACACCTATCCGGACCTCGCCTCGGTCCTGGTCACCCATCACCTGGAAGAGCTTCCTCCCGGGACGACCCATGTGCTGCTGCTGCGCGACGGGCGCCCTCTGGCCTCCGGGCCCGTCGAGGAGGTCCTCACCAGCGACCAGGTCAGCAAGTGCTTCGACCATCCCATCCGGCTCACCCGCACCGACGGACGCTGGAGCGTGACGGCCCGCCGCATGCCCCGGTCGCCCGCCGACTGAGGCCGGTGGTGGGGGGGGGGGGGGGGGGGGGGCCCCCCCCCCCCCCCCCCCCCCCCCCCCCCCCCCACGACCAGCGCGGCGGGCCGTACGGGTTACCGGCGTTGCTGCGGGCGGGTGGCGGGTGGCGGGTGGCAGGTGGCGGGCGCGGGCGGCCGGCGGG
>NZ_JBITCT010000074.1:0-33935 GCF_044453465.1 Streptomyces sp. NPDC051677 | reverse complement strand
CCACAGACCGTCAGGAACCAGCCGCTGCGACAGATCGGCACCCACGAAGAGACATCATGCCGCAGCTCGCACCATCACCACGTGAGACATCCTCTTAATGGGCTGTGCGAATAGTGCGTCCCAGCTATCCGATCCCTTTTCGGGCTGACGAGAAGGAGATTCGCGTTCTCGGTAGATGCGCTGGCGAATGATGGTCGCCATCATCTCCGCTTCGCGTTCGTCTGCCGTGGAATAGCTCGTGCGACCCGACATGCGCATCACCAGTGTGGGATTGAGCCCGATGGCGCGTGCCGTAGAGGCGTCGATCTCCAGGCTTCCAGGGTGGTCGCAGTACACATGGCACAGCTCGTGCGTGAGGATATGCCGCTGGTGATGAATCGAGGTCCCCTCCTCGTAGAAGAGGAGGTCGGACTCTGGCGTCTCCAGGCGTATGCCACACGGCGCATCGATCGCGCCGAGCGTGCTCAGAGGTTTAAGGATGATGGGCTTTCCGCGAAGCGCCGTTATCGCTTCGCGCAATTCACGGGTGCTGAAGCGGTATGGCAGACGCAAAAGATCTACCTGCTCCTCGCACCATTTGCGCAGTTGACTTTCGTCGATTTCCGGCAAGGGCATGGCAATCCCCCTTGGCCTGGGCTATACGCCATCTTGCTAGTGAACGATGGCGAAAGGATGCCAGGAGGAAGGCTGAACTCGAGCCACCCGGAACTAGTAGTTCCGGTTACGGACGGTGAGTCTTTCCGATGTGCGGTGCGAGGCGGGAGGCGACTTGCTTTGACTCTCGATCGCCGATCGCTTCTGGGTTTTGCGTCCCGTGACGCAGTTCGCGTTAGGATCGGATATCCGTTATGCCCGACTACGCTGAATGACGATCTCATGATCCGTTGACGGCGCATCAGTGCGTGTTGTGACTCATGTCATGTGATCAGGTGATCTACCATCTCGCTCCATGGACTCCCGGGGCAGGCGTGCCAGCGATGACCCGCAGGGTGAGTCCCTGTCCGAGCTGCTGCGTTCCTGGCGGAGCCGGTCGGATCCCCGTGCGTTTCCGGGGCTGATGGTGCCGGGCCGGCGGAGCGTCGGTTTGTCGCAGCGTGATGTGGCCCGTCTGACGGGCGTCAGCGAGCGCTGGTACGGCTCACTGGAGCGGGGCAATGAAGCCAACTATTCGGCGGACTTCCTCGACCGCCTGTCGTCCGTCCTGCAGCTGAGCCGCGCTGAACGCCACGTCCTGTACCTGAGGGCCATCGGACGACCGCCAGCCCTCGCCGCAGTCCCGGAGACGGACGCTGCCTCAGAAATGGACGATATCCTCCAGCAATTCCTCGACAGTCAGTCGCCCAATCCGGCCTACGTATCGGACCTGGCGTGGAATGTGATCGGCCACAACGAGCCGCTGCGCGACTGGTTTCCCTGGGCTGCCCATCAGGCCAACCTCATGCGATGGGTATTTCTCAGCAGGGAGGCCCGCGAGCAGCTGGTGAACTGGAGGGAGGACTGGGCGCGACCCTATCTGGGCCAGATTCGCTATGCCCGGGTCCATTACCCGCAAAACGAAGCTCTGCGCCGTCTGGAGCGTGACATCCTCGCGGGATCTCCGGACTTACAGAAAATTTGGGATCGCTGCGAGGTATACGAACATGCCAATGGTGGCGTGCGCAGGCTCAAGCTGCCTTGTCACCGAGGCCGGGAAGTGGTTGTTCGCATCACCGCCTTGCGGCCCATGGGTAGTGACCGACTTCGCGTGATCGTGCTGATGGAAAGCCGTAGAGGAGCCGCCAGCGGCTGATCCGCCTGTGCGGAGTCGCGCCGATCCGCGCTGAGAGGTGGGTTATTCGTCGTCAAGGAGTCCGGAGTCGCCCGAGTCATCCGGCATTCCTTCGAGACGCCGGGCTTGGTCGATGACCGCGTTCAGCATCTGCAGGCTCGACGTGCTGAGTCCGTTGGCCCGCAGGGCGACCCTGCGTACTTCCCGGTCGCGCATCGCCGCGACCACCTGAATCTCGGCACGTGTCCGCTCGGCTACCTCCTCGTCGAAGAAGTAGCCGGGGGGCACGCCGAAGAAGCCGGCCAGTGCCCGGATGGTCTGCATCTTCGGGTTCGTGTTGGTCCCGGTGCGGAGCTGCTGGATGGCACTCGCCGAGATGGCTACGCCGGAGGTGTCCCGGATGCCCTGCGATACCTCCGCGTACGTGTAGGAGCCGCGCTCCTTCGGGTGCACCTCCCTGAACAGGTAGTCGAGCAGCTCCGCGAAGGTGCGCTCGTGCTTCTCGGTCATCTCCAACCCTTCCTCATGACCACGATCCTATCCACTCCGGTGGCGATCACGTGCCTGTGCGCCCTGGCTGACGACATCGCAGTTGACGGATTGGCGCAATTGCGGTGTACGTTGGCTCCGTGTCCCGTCCAGTGCAGTGTTCCGTGCCTGGTGGGAGTGGGTGCGAAGAGGTTGGACTTGTGTCAGGGGCCGCCATATGGTTCTGGTCCCCGCACAAGCGGATCATCGGCCGCCAGGGGATCAGGAAGGGAGAGGCGATGCACGCACGGGGGCCATAGTGCCCACCAGGGTCGAAGGAGGCCGGCGCCCGGGAGCTACCAACTCCTGGACGCCGGGCCAGTGCCCCGAAGGGCACCGATTCACATCTCGCGGGCGGCGGGGCTTTTGCACGAGAACCGCCGCACCGCACTCCTACGAACAACGGAGTATCGCATGCTCGCCACGCCGAGCGGAACCCCGGCATGCCCGGACGCGGCTCGCCAGCACCGCCTCGCGGCCCAGCTCGCCGACATGATCCCCGGGGCGGCCACCGTCCGCGTCAGCCTCACCGACCCGAAGCAGGCGTGGCCCCACCCCCACGCCATCGCCAAGGACGCGGTCGGGGAGCCGATCGAGCTGAGCCGGACGACCGCCAGAGTCGCAGCCCGGTGGGTCCTGCGGGTCTGGCCGGACGTGGACTGGACCCGGCCCCACGCCTTCGACCTCGCCGCCGCGACCCTCACCCGCAGCGACCTCGCCGCTACCGGTCGGGGCCGTTGACATGGCGCGGATCCGAACCATCAAGCCGGAGGCGTTCTTCTCCGAGTCGCTCGCCGAGGTGAGTGTCGAGGCGGAGCGGACCCTCTTCGGCCTGCTGACCCAGGCCGACGACCACGGCCGCCACCGTGACAATGCCGCGATCATCGCGGGGCTGCTCTGGCCCCTGAGGGCCGAGCACACCTCGGTCCACGTCGAGGACGACCTCCAGCAGCTCGCTAACGCGGGCCTGATCTGCCGGTACACCGGTTGCGACGGCCGCCGCTACCTCCACGTCGTGACGTGGTCCGAGCACCAGAAGATCGACAAGCCCAGCCAGTCCCGACTGCCCTCCTGCCCGCAGCACCACGCGGCGGACCGGTGCGGCGTCTGTAAGGGGACCTGCACTAAGCGCACCGATGCGTCCTCCACCCCTACCCGAGGGCGCGCCGAGACTTCGCCGAACACTCCCCGCGCCCTCGATCTGCCCGCACAGCCCGCACCGGCGCCTCCCGCACCCCGAAGCGAGGGCCTGACCGCTCGAAACGACGCCCTCGTCAGCCTCGGTGGCACCCCTGACCACCCCGGCACGAAAACCGCAGGTCAGACGACATTCGCCGAAGGGTCCCCGAAGCCTCCCCGAAACCTCGGAGAGGGCTCGGCGCCTGGATCTAGGATCTTGGATCTTGGATCTTCAGTCCCTACGGGGCGCACAGCGCCCGCCGCCACCGTCTCGGCCAGCGACCTGATCAGCGAGTACGTCGCCGCGTGCGACGAGCGACCGCCCAGCGACGTGATCGGACACCTCGGTCGCATCGCCAAGAAGCTCCTCGGCGAGGGCATCGCCCCGGAGCACGTCCGCTCCGGACTACGGCGCTTCGCGGAGATCCAAGGCCATCCCAGCCGCCTGCCGAGCCTCGTCAACGACGCAATGAACGCACGGTCCGCCGGTTTGGCGCGGCCGGGGATCCGGCCTACCGTGCCCGCTCACACCGCGTGGACCAACCCGATCGACGCTGCCGCCGCCTACGCCGAGGAGCTGTGATGCGCACCCACACCCGCGACCCGCAGACCCTCGGCAGCGAAGGCGCCCTGGGCCGGATGGCCCGCATCCTGGCCGCCCGCAACATCGACCCCGGCGCCGTCGCCGCCCTGGCCGACGAGCCCGAGCCCTTCTCCCCGCTGGACGCCCTGTTGGCCGCGATGCCCCCGCGCTACCAGGGCGCGGTCGCCGACCACCCGCAGGTCCTGGACTGGGCCCGGGAAGTCGCCCATCAGGCCGTCGCCCCTAGCATCGGGGCCCGGCGGCAGGTCACCACCGGCCCGAGCCTGTTGATGGCCGGGGTGGTCGGCGCCGGCAAGACCCACCAGGCGTACGGCGCGGTCCGACAGCTGGTGCAGACCGGCGTCGGCGTGCGCTGGCGCGCGACCACCGCCGCCGACCTGTACGCGGACCTCCGCCCCAGGCCGGGAGCCGACAGCGAGCGGGAGCTGGCAGCCGTCAGCCGCTGCCCGCTGCTGATCATCGATGACCTCGGCGCGGCCAAGGCGTCCGAGTGGGTCGAGGAAGTGACCTACCGGCTGATCAACCGCCGGTACAACCACATGCTCCCGACGCTGATCACCACCAACCTGGCGATCAAGGACCTCCGGGCCTACCTCGGCGACCGCGTCACGAGCAGGCTCGCGCAGTTGACCACCCGGGTCGAGTTCGAGCCGGTCGACCGCAGACGCCACCGCACCGCCGCCTGACCCACCGCAGGCAGCCACGCCGGGCCGCGCCTCCAGCGCGCCGCCCCATGCACCTCCCGACCCAGCGCACCCCTCCGCCGACGCCCCTGCGCGCGGAGAGTGATCGGAGCAACCCGCATGACCCCCACGACGATCAGCCCTGCCCGCCACCGGTCGCTCGGCGACCACACCTGGCAGGACCAGGCCGTCTGCCAGAGCACCGAGTACAACCCGGTGGACCCCGAAATCTTCTTTCCCGAGCCAGACGAGACCGCCAAGATCACCGCCGCCAAGTCGCTCTGCGGCCAGTGCCCGGTCCGCCGCACCTGCCTGGATGCCGCCCTGGAAGGCAGCGACACCCACGGCATCCGGGGCGGGATGACCGAGGAGGAGCGCGAGCCGCTTCACGAGAACCTCGCGAACCGTCTCGACTACAGCCGGGTCAACGCCACCGTCGCCGGGCGCGACCTCCACCTCACCAAGGCCGAGCGCCGTGCGGTCGTCCACGCCGCCTACCGCCACGGCATCACCGAACAGCGCCTGGCCTGGCTTCTGAAGATCACCGAGGAGCACGCCCAGAAGCTTTACCGCGAAACCCGCCGAGCCCTGCGCAACCGAGACCTGGAGCAGACCACGAAGACCACCCCGCCCCCCGGAACCGACGGCGAGCGCCTGGGCCGCGCCGATTTCGGGACGGCGGCGTGAGCATCGCGAGCGCGCCGAGCACGGCGCATGTCACCGGGTGGGACCGCGCGGTCGTCATCGCCCTCGGCGGTGCGGGATGCGCCCTGTCGTATGACGCCCTGCAGCAGATGGCCGTCGCCATCCACGTCCGGGGCATGTTGACATACCTCTTCCCCTTGGTGATCGACGGGTTCATCGCTTACGGCATCCGCGCTCTGCTGGTCCTGCGCGACGCACCGCTGCGAGCCCGGCTCTACGTCTGGACGCTCTTCGGCACGGCTACCGCCGCCAGCATCTGGGCCAACGCGCTGCACGCGGTCAGGCTCAACCAGGAGACCGACTCGGACACCGGGCTGCGGCTCGGAGACACGGTGGTCGCCGTGCTGTCCACCATCGCCCCGCTCGCCCTGGCCGGAGCGGTCCACCTGTACATCCTCATCGCCCGGGGGCCGGTCAAGGACAGTGACCGGAGTGACCGCGACGACCTCGGTCAGGCCAGTCACCCCGGTCAGCCCGAGCGCATCGCGGTCACTCGGACTGACCGGGCCGGTCAGCAGCAGCCGCAGCCCGGTCAGGTCAGCGCCGGACAGCCGGATACCGCCCTGACCGACCGACCTCGTCTGTCCCTGCACAAGCAGACCCCGGCCGCCCGGACACTGACCGGGGACAGCGCCGCGGCGGACAGCACCAGCCTGGACACCGGTCACCATGACCGGGGGCTCAAGGCCGCTGGCCTGGGCGGACAGCCGGACACCTCCCCGGCGGTCAGTGACCGGTCGGCCGACACCGAGCCGGTCACCGGTCTGCCGGACAACCTCCCGCCGGTCACTGACCGGGACACCCGGACAAGCGGTGACCGGCGAGCTGACCCGGACACCGAGGAGCTGCTGGAGATTGCCCGGTCAGCGGTCAGGGCCGAGGACAAACTGACCCGCAAGGTGGTCGCCCAGGCGATCCGCGGTCAGCAGATCCCGCTGTCCAGCGACACACTGACCGCCCTGATGGTCCAGCTCCGCCAGCAGCACGGACAGTCGGTCACCACCTCCCGGAACTGACCGCACACCAATGGGACGGGTGACCAGCCGGACACATCGGCCGGTCACCCGCCCATGGACGCGTGCCCCACGACCTCCTGAAGCGAACCGGAGAGCACTGCCATGCGTACGAACCCCGCCACGCCGGCCGAGGTGGACTCCTGGCTGAGCGTCCTGTACCAGCGCGGCCACCTCCACCGCGCCGAATCCGGTCCTGACAACACCTGGACCGTGCAACGACGCCGACACAGCCGCCCTTGGACCCTGCACCACCCGGTCCTGGCCATGGACTGGATCGAGGAGGTCGTCCGCGACATCCACCAGCAGGACGCGGAGACGAGCCGGTGACCGCCAACGACCCGGCGGCCACCACGTCCGGACCGCAGCGTGACCCCAACACGGCTCCTGGCGGAGCAAGTTGTCGCATACGACGGTCCTACGGCCCGTCGTATGCCCTTGCCCCCGCCCAGGGGGGCGGGGGAAGTCTGGCTGGTCCCCGAGCGAGGGCGCTCGGGGACCAGCCAGACTTCCGGCACCAGGGGGCGCCGGTCGCAGGGGCAGAAACAGACGACCACGCCCCGCGCGAGCAGCAGAGTCCGAGCCAACCTGCGTTCCCCGACCGCAGGCCGCGCCGACGCACCCGCAACCCGAGCCAGCGCACCCACAAGATGACCACTCGCCTTTCCGACACTGAGAAGACCGAGATCACCACCGCCGCCAAGCAGCGCGCCGTCACCGTCGCCCGCTTCCTCGCTGCTGCCGGCCTCGCCGTCGCACGCGGTTCGACCACCGCGCACACCAACGAACAGCTCGACGCCGTCATCGACGAGTTGGCCGCCCTGCGCACCGCCATCTCCCGTGTCGGCAACAACATCAACCAGATCGCCTTCGTCTACCACGCCGGAGGACAGCCCCGCCCCGGCGAACTCGACCACGCCCTCACGACCTTGACCCGCGTCCTGGCCCGCGTAGACGACGCGGCCGACGCCCTGGTGCAGAAGCGCCTCTGATGATCCCCAAGATCCGACGCGGCTCACGCACCCACGGCCTGCTCGTCTACCTGTACGGCCCCGGCAAACGAGACGAGCACACCGACCCCCACCTCGTCGGCAGTTGGGACGGCTTCGTCCCCGACCCCGGCCGCGACAACAGCCCCGACCCGGACCCCAAAGTCACCCTGGCCCGGCTCGCTGCGGCCCTTGACCTGCGGGTCAAGCAGGCCGGCGACAAGGTGCCGGCCCAGCACGTCTGGCACTGCTCGGTGCGTACCGACCCCGGCGACCGGATTCTGACCGATGACGAGTGGAACACGGTCGCTCGCCGCCTGGTCCACGCCGTCAACCTCGCCCCCGAAGGAGATCCGGACGGCTGTCGGTGGGTCGCGGTGCGCCACGCAGACGACCACATCCACATCCTGGCCACCATGGTCCGAGGCGATCTGCGCCGCCCGAGGATGAACTACGACTTCAAGAAGGCCCAGGCCGAATGCCGCCGCATCGAACAGGAGATGGGCCTGCGCCAGCTCAAGCCCGGCGACGGTACCGGAGCCAAGACGCCTACCAGCGCCGAGCGCTTCAAAGCCGAGCGGACCGGCCGCCCGGAGACACCGCGCGAGACGCTGCGCGAAGCCGTCCGCCAGGCCGTTGCCGGAGCCGCCAGCGAAGCTGAGTTCTTCACCCGTCTTCGCGAGGCGGGCCTGCGCGTCAAGCTCCGGCACGCCCCTTCCGGAGACGTCCTCGGCTACACGGTCGCAGTGCCCGGTGACCGCAACCGCGACCGCGAGCCGGTCTGGTTCGCGGGCTCGACCCTTGCCCCCGACCTTTCCTATCCGAAGATCCAGCGTCGCCTTGCCGACGGAACCGCCGACGCGATCACGACGCGGGAAGTCGACAGCGGCCGATCGGACTGGTCGCCGTCCGCCCGGGGACGACGCACCGCCACCGGGATCGCCGAGCGCGCCGCGATCCTCCTGGACAGCGACGACGACGATGCCGCAGCCCAACTCGTAGGAGTCGGCGAACTCCTGGACGCGGTCGCCCAGACCTCTCCGGCCACCATCCGCACCGAACTTGGTGCTGCCGCTCGCTCCTTCGAACGCGCCACCCGCAGCCACGTCCGGGCCGAACGAGCCGACACCCGGGCGATCCGCTCGGCGGCCCGAGGCATCATCCAGGCCGGCGGCGCGCTCGGCCGTGGCGAGGACGGCGGCACCACCGCCATGCTCGTCTCCACGCTGGTCCTGGTCGCACTGGCCGCAGCACGCTGGCACTCCGCACGCGGTCACGCCCAGCAGGCCGAAGCCTCCCGGCAGGCCGCCGAGCACCTGCGCGCCGCCTACCGCCATGCCGCCGCCGCACCCATGCAGGTCATGCGCGACCAAGGTCGCGCCCTGCCCGAAGCCGAGCGCCGCACCTACGAGACCACCATCCGCGCAGCGCTCCCCGACAGCGGTCTTCGTACCGACGCCGAGACGACCACCGACGCCCTCGCCGCCACACTGGCCCAGGCCGAGCGGGCAGGCCACGACCCCAAGACCCTCCTGCAGGAGGCCATCGAGATGCGCGAACTCGACACCGCCGAGGACGTGAACGACGTCCTGGTCTGGCGACTGCGCCGCCTCGCCCAACTCCCCGCCCACCCGGGCGAAGCTGGCCACCCCCCGCAGGCTGGCGCCGACCGATCCAAACCCGCGCCCAACCGAACCGGCACCCGAACCGCACCCCCGACAGCGACCCGTCCCGCCGCATCGGACCCGCGCAACCGCCCGCCGCGCCGCTGACCAGCCGTCCGGCAGGCTTCCCACCGGCCCGCCGGACTGCGCGAAGCCTATGGACAACCGGTTCCACCGGCTGTTACGGATGAATCGAAAAGGCACTCGATCCGGAGATGACGCTCGTGCTCAGAACGACCGACCACCACGTAGAGCCGACCCCCGTCCTGCCCGGCGACCCCACCGGAAGCGACCCCCTGCTGCAGCTCCAGTTCGAGACGCAGCCCCCCAGCGGACCTGGCGCGACGCGCTGCCTCAGCCACCCACCGCAGCTGTCCCTGCGCGGGATCCCCGTGATGTGCTCGGCCTGCCGCGCCCGGCGCGACTGGCTCCTCATCAACCACGGCCGCAACGTCTGGGTCCGCTGCCGCTGCAGCAACCAGTGGCTCGAGCCCGAGATCAGCCGCGCCGACTTCGACGCCATGATCGCCATCCCGGACGGGACGACCTACGCCAGCGTCGAGCAGGGTCTGATCGCACTCGGGTTCGACGGAGTCTTCGTCGGCGTCTATTTGGAGTAGTCCCCGCCAGGGGCTCGCCGGATTCTTCACGGTTGATCCACTTCTTCCTTCATGTCTTGGGAAAGATTTGAAGCGTGCGGGGGAACCCTCTTACGCCTTCATCGTCCACAGAGTGGGACTCGGAGGCGCGATGCGCGCAACGGAGCCCTCTGTACCCACCTGGGGCATGTCTAGATTTTTCACATCCTTGATCTTTCTTTGATTCTGCCTTGCAAGTCTCCTTGGGTCGCCCGCGCCCGCATGCCGCCATTTGTGAAGATCAGTTCGTTTCTGTGCATCCCGAACCATGGGGTGCGATAAGGGAGGGAACTGATCATGCGTCACAGACCTGTGGCCCGTGGGAGATCACGGCCGGGCCGGATACGCCAGGCCCGGCGACTGCGGCAGATAGCCGTCGGCATCGTAATGATCTTGGCTGCCGAGAGCGCTCTGGTGGCCGAAGGCAGTGGGCTCGCATTCGCCGCGAGCACAGCCGGCACTGCATCTGAGTCCACGTCGTCCGACTCCGCCGCAGCGTCGGGGCCTGCGGAGGCCAAGGACGAGGCGTCGGCGGTGCTGATGGCCCGTCTGCAGGACCGGAAGATCGAGGTGCTGTCGGCCCGGACGACGGATTCGACGACGTATGCGCTGCCCGGTGGGGAGCTTCAGACGGAGGCGTACGCGGGTCCGGTGCGGGTGAAGCAGGACGGTGTGTGGAAGGACATCGACACCTCGCTGTCCGACACAGGGTCCGATTTCACGCCCGCTGCTGCCGTTGCGGACGTCGCCGTTTCCGACGGCGGTGACACGCAACTGGCGTCCGTGGCCAAGGGCGAGGAGTCCTTCGGTCTGGGCTGGGAGGAGAGACTTCCCACCCCGACCGTCAAGGACAGCACCGCTTCCTACGACCTGGGCAGCGGCCAGACCCTGTCCGTCACGGCGCTGGCCCAGGGCTTCTCCGAAAATGTGAAGCTCACTCGGCAGCCGGACGGCGACTCGGTGTCGTACCGGATTCCGCTCGACCTGGACGGCCTGAAGCTGTCGCAGGCCGCCTCCGGGCACCTGCTGCTGAAGAACGGCGACGGTGAACTGGTGGCCGAGGCTCCGGCACCGATGATGTGGGACGCGAGCAAGGATCCCGCCTCCGGCGAGTCGGCCCACCAGGAGCAGGTGGCGACGAAGGTCGAGACCGCGTCCGACGGCTCGCAGACCCTGGTGCTCACCCCGGACCAGGACTTCCTGGCCACCGCGACCTATCCGGTGACCGTGGACCCGACCACCACCCTCGCGGTCACCACGGACACCTGGGTGCAGACTCCGGACTACCCCGACTCACAGGTCTCCTCGCAGGAGCTGAAGTCCGGCACGTACGACTCCGGCAGCGATGTGGCCCACTCGTATCTGAAGTTCGACGTGTCGCCGTTCACCGGCAAGCACATCACCGCGGCCACGATGTCGCTGTACAACTACTACTCGGCGACCTGCTCCACTGCCGGGGCCGCCACCCAGGCCCGCCGGATCACCTCCACCTGGTCGTCCTCGTCGATCACCTGGGCCGCACAGCCGTCGACCACCACAACGGACATGGCCACCAACACCGGCCACTGGGGCTACGACTCCTCGTGCCCGGCGAACTGGTCGAACTGGAACCTTCAGACGATGGTGCAGGCGTGGGCGAGCGGCTCCACCAACTACGGCATCCAGGTGCGGGCCGCGACCGAGACCGACTCCACCACCTGGCGCCGCTTCCGCTCGGCGAACTACACCACCTCCGGCTACGCGCCGAAGCTCGTGGTGACCTACAACTCGTACGCGACCGCCTCCTCCATCGCGATCTCGCCCAGCACGGTCAACGCCTACAACGGCAAGCGGTACGTCACCTCGCTGACACCGAGCCTGTCGGCCAAGATGACGGACGCGGACGGCGGCAACGCCCAGGCCCAGTACGAGATCACCGCGGACCCGGCCTACGCCGACACCACCTACTCCTACACCGCCTACGGCAAGACGGTGGCGTCCGGCTCCACCTCCACCCTGACGGTCCCGTCGGCCTCCGCCTTCCCGGCCGACAAGCACCTGCGCTACCGCCTGCGGACCTACGACGGCACCGACTACGGTGCCTGGTCGGGCTACACGACATTCGTGATGAACACCGGCCTGCCCACCGCGCCCACCATCTCCTGCACCCCGTACACGGCCGACACCTGGACGACGAAAGCCGACAGCGGCGCCACCTGCACCCTGGACACCTCATCGTCCGATGGAATGGGCTACTACTGGGGCCTGGACGACTCCTCGGTACCCAAGCGGGTGTATGACACCGTTGACGGCAGCGGCGGTGACCCGCTGACCGTCACGATCACGCCGGGCGAGGACTGGCACAAGCTGTACGCCAAGACTGTCGACTCCGGCGGCAACCTGTCCACGGCCACCACCGCGTACGCGTTCGGCGTGGGCGACGGCGCGGGTCTGCTCACTCCGGCCGAGGGTGACAGCGCGGCCCGCCGGGTCAGTCTGACCTCGACAGGCAAGACCAGCTATACCGGCGTCACCTACCAGTACCGGCGCGGCGAGACCGACTTCTGGACCAGCGTCCCGCTCGCCGATGTCACCAAGTCCGCCGACGGCTCCGCGATTTCGGCCTGGCCGGTCGCCTTGTCCAGCGGCTCGCCCGCGGCCCTGACGTGGAGCGTCACCGACTCCCTGTCGCAGGACGGCCCTCTCGACATCCGGGCTGCCTTCACCGACGGCACCACCACCGCCTACAGCCAGCCCCACACGATCACCGTGGACCGCAACGCCGGCACCGCGCCCAGCGCGAACGTCGGCCCCGGCTCGGTGAACGCGCTGACCGGCGAATTCACCCTCTCCGACACCGACGCCTCCGGTTTCGGTCTGTCGGTATCGCGTACGGCGTCCTCGCGCCGTCCGGCGGCGGGTGCGGACGCTGAGGGCCAGGCGGCGATCTTCGGACCGCAGTGGACCTCGGGCACCACGGCGGAGATCACCGATTCCGACTGGGCGTACGTCCGCCAGACCTCGGCCGCCTCGGTCGCCCTCGTGGACGGCGACGGGGACGAGACCGGCTTCACCGCGACCTCCGCGGGCGGGTGGAAGCCGGAGCCGGGTTCCGAGGAACTGACCCTGACCGGGGCCCTGACGGGCTCGTTCACGCTCAAGGACGACGAGGGCACGACCACCACGTTCACCAAGGTGGACCCGGCGGCCACGACCTGGCAGGTGTCCGGTACCTATCTGCCGACCGACAACTCCACCACGAAGGTGGTCTCGGAGAAGGTCACCTCCGGCAGCAGCACCCTGGCCCGCCCGAAGTACCTCATCGCCCCCACCTCAGCGGTCACCGCCGACCAGTGCCAGACTGCGATCGACACTGCCACCGCCGCCGGCCATGACTGGTTCACCAACACCAGCATCAACACCGGCTGCCGGGTTCTGCAGTTCGTCTACGCCCCGTCGACCACGGCCACCAGCTCAGTGTTCGGCAATTACACCGGGCAGGTCCAGCAGATCAAGCTCTGGGCCATCACGCCTGGTGACAGCACCACCACCCCGACGGTCGTCGCGCAGTACTCCTACGACGACTCCGGCCGCCTGCGCGAGGAGTGGGACCCGAGGATCAGCCCCGCGCTGAAGACGGCCTACGCCTACGACAGCGCCGGCCGCATCATCACCCTCACCCCGCCCGGCGAACTGCCGTGGACCCTCACCTACGGTCAGGCCGGCAACGCGGCCACCGCCGGTGCGGGCATGCTGCTGTCGGCGTCCCGGCCGAACCTGACGGCGGGCACCAAGAGCACCACGGACGGTACGAACGCCACCACCAGCGTGGTCTACGACGTGCCGCTGTCCGGCACCGCCGCGCCCAACGCCATGGGCACCTCGGACGTGGCGACCTGGGGACAGACCGACGTGCCGACCGACGCGACCGCCGTCTTCCCGGCCGACTCGGTCCCGGCGTCCAACACCGGCGGCAGCCTGTCGGCGTCCGACTACAAGCGGGCGACGATCACCTACACCGACGCCTCCGGCCGCGAGGTCGACACGGCCGCGCCCGGCGGGCACATCTCCACCACCGAGTACGACCGCTTCGGCAACACGGTCCGTCAGCTCTCCGCCGCCAACCGTGAGCTGGCGCTCGCCACCAGCGGAGCCGGTCAGGCCGAGCAGGTGGCGCTGAGCATCGACCAGCTGACCCCGGCCGACCGCGCCCAGCGGCTGTCGACGACGTCGGTGTACTCCGCCGACGGCCTGCGCGAGACCGACGAGTACGGTCCGCTGCACCAGGTGACGCTGACGTCCGCCCTGGCGGCGGGCAGCGGCGGCACCGACCTGCCCGCGGGCAGCCAGGTCCCGGCGCGGCAGCACACCGTGAACACCTATGACGAGGGCCGCCCGACCGACGGCACGGCCACCGTCGCCAACCAGGTCACCACCTCCAAGGTGGGCGCGTCCGTGGACGGTTACCCGTCCGACGGCGATACGCGCACCATGAAGACTGCGTACGACTGGGTCAAGGGCCTGCCGACCACGGTCACTACCGACCCGAACGGCCTGGCACTGGCCAAGACCACGTCGTACGACTCGCAGGGCAGGGTCATCAAGACGACCCTGCCGAAGTCGTCCGGTTCGGATGCCGGGGCGACGGTGACCACGTACTACGCGGCGACCGGCACCGGCGCGTGTAACGGCAGGCCGGAATGGGCGGACCTGGTCTGCTCCACCGGCCCGGCCGGCGCCATCACCGGCGGGGGCAGCAACCCCAGCCAGTTGCCGACCAAGACGGTCGAGTACGACCGGTGGGGCAACACGGCGAAGGTCACCGAGACTGCCAACTCCGTCACCCGTACCACCACGAACACCTATGACGGGGCGGGCCGGGTCACGACGACGGCGGTCAGCGGCGGCGTGGGCACTGCGGTCCCGGACGTGACCACCACCTACGACACCGACAGCGGTGACGTGGCCACGGTCACCTCCAACGGCCAGACGATCACCCACACCTACGACCAGCTCGGCAGGGAGATCTCCTACACCGACGGCGCGGGCAACACCGCGAGCACGCAGTACGACGCGCTCGGCCGTGTGACCCAGACCAGCGACTCCGCCCCGTCGACCACCACCTACACCTACGACACCACCAAGGACCCGCGCGGTGTGGAGACCTCCCGCACCGACTCCGTCGCCGGCACCTTCGCCGCCACTTACGACAGCGACGGCGACCTGACCACCGAGTCCCTGCCCGGCGGCTACACCCTGACCATCGGCCAGGACGAGACCGGCGCGGAGACCTCCCGCACCTACACCAAAGACAGCGACTCCTCCGTACTCGCCTCCGACACCACGGAGGAGAGCATCCACAGCCAGGTCGTGACCGACGCGGACACCGCTGGCCAGTCCCAAAGCCGCGCCTACACCTACGACGCCACCGGACGCCTCACCCGCGCGGACGACAGCGCCCCCGACGGAGCCTGCACCCGCCGCGACTACACCTTCGACAACAACACCAACCGCACGGCCCTGGCCATCGCGACCAGCGCCGTCGGCTCCGCCTGCACCTCCACTGGGGCGACGACCACGTCGTACACCTACGACAGCGCCGACCGCCTGGTGAACTCCGGCACCGTCTACGACGCCTTCGGCCGCACCACCACCCAGGCATCCGGGGCGACCAACGGCTACTACGCCAACGACCTCGTCCGCACCCAGACCTCCGGCACCAGCCGGCAGACCTGGAACCTGGACGCGGCCGGCCGCCTCGCCACCTGGACCACCGAATCCAACAGCAGCGGCACCTGGACCCAGACCGGGGCCAAGACCAACCACTACGGCTCCGACGGCGACAGCCCCGACTGGACCCAGGAATCCACCGGCAGCCTCACCCGCAACGTGCAGGGCAGCAGCGGAGACCTCGACGCCACCACCAGCGCCGCCGGCAGCGTCGTCCTCCAACTCACCGACATCCACGGCGACGTGACCGTCCAGCTCCCTCTGGACACCGCTACAACCCCCACCGCACTCGCCTACGACGAGTACGGCAACCAAGAGAGCAGCATAACCGCCACCCGCTACGGCTGGCTCGGCGGCAAACAGCGCTCCAGCGAAACGGTCACCGGCGCCACCCTCATGGGCGTCCGCCTCTACGACCCCACCACCGGACGATTCCTCAGCGTCGACCCGGTCCCCGGTGGCAGCGCCAACCCCTACGAGTACTGCAACGGTGATCCGGTCAACCAGTTCGACCTTGACGGGAACTGGAGTTGGCGGAAGCTGGCACGGAGTACGGGCAGGTGGGCCTGGCGACACAAGTGGGATATCGCAGCCACCGCTGCGTCTTTCACTCCCGGCCTCGGGGAAGCCGTATGGGCCTACCGCGGGTACCGCGCTTTCAAGGCGCTGACCTACACGAGCCGTTTCGGCGCTTGGGCTTCCCGTTCCCGCTGGATCGGAACCGGAAGCCGTCTCTTCGGCGACATCCACCGGTCTGGGCGTATGGGCTCGTGGAACCGAGGCGCCCGCTTCGCCATGGGCTGGAGTGCTCACGGGTTCAGGCGAGAGTGGGGCGTGAAGATGACTCGCACCGTCTTCCGCGTCAAGATCTTCAAACGACACTACGACTGGTTCCACGGAGGATTCCTGTAATGCAACCGAGCAGTCCCACCCGATGGGCAGGAGCAGTGGAATCGGCTCTCACGAGGGCTGACGCAGCTCCGAACACCGTGACCGCGGAGACGACAGAGCTCGGCGGCTGGTCCATCAGCTGGGAGGGGCAGTGCAGGCGAGTCCCTCTGTGGTTCGCTCTGTACGGTCACCACGCCGCACCCACAGCGGAAGTACGCGTCAACGACTGGATCTTCACTCCTGTGCGCCTTGATCAGGTGGAAGAGCTGTTGTTGAAGGCCCTTTCCGGTGAGGCCACGCTTCGGCGCGGTATGGCCGGGCTCGGCCCTTGGCGCCTGGAAATCGTCGTTGGCGAAAAAACCGTCACTAACGACGACCGGGAAGGCAGTGGCCAACCGGACAGCGAGTGGGAACTGAAGCTGCTGCAGAACCTGCGCTAACTGTCGGACGACACAACGCTGTGTCGGTGCCCGCCACTGTCAGTGGCGGGCACCGACACAGCGACTCGAAAGCATCTGGCCGCCACCCTCGCGGCCGGTACGCCAACGACCTCGTCCGCACCCAGACCTCCGGCACCAGCCGGCAGACCTGGAACCTGGACGCGGCCGGCCGCCTCGCCACCTGGACCGCCGAGTCCAACAGCGGCGGCACCTGGACCCAGACCGGCTCCAAAACCAACCACTATGGCGGCGACGGCGACAGCCCCGACTGGATCCAGGAATCCGGCAGCGCCGTCAGCCGCAACGTCCAGGACATCACCGGGGACCTCGGCGTCGTCACCGGCGCTACCGGCGCCACCGTCCTGCAGCTGACGGACGTCCACAGCGACGTCACCGTGCAACTGCCCCTGGACACCGCCCAGGCGCCGGTCGCACTCGCCTACGACGAGTACGGCAACCCGGAGGGCGACACAGCCAGACACCACTGCCACCCGCTACGGCTGGCTCGGCGGCAAGCAGCGATCCAGCGAAACAGTGACCGGCTCCACGCTCATGGGCGTGCGTCTCTGCGACCCCGCCACCGGACGCTTCCTGTCCATCGACCCTGTGGCCGGCGCCTCGGCGAACGCGTACGAGTACTGCGGAGGCGACCCGATCAACCGTTACGACCTCGACGGCACGTTCTGGGGATTCCACCTCAGCGTCGGGGCAAAGCTCGCCTGGCACTACGGAAGCCGCGCCTACGGCGGCTACGTCAGGTGGAGAAACCGCCAGCAGGCGCGGTTCGTCGGAGTCGGTCTCGCATACATCGGAACCGCTACCTCGGCTACCGATGCCGGTACCGCTACGGTATGCGTGTCTGCACAGGCGGCATCGGTCTCCACGCCCGCGGCGGAACCACGCTCGGCACCACATACTTCACCTCGAACAACCCCGAGTTCACGAGCCAGGCCCGCATACGCCACGAACGCAAACACAAGCTGCAGTGGATGCGGTACGGATGGCACTTCGGATACATGTACCTCAGGGCAGGAAGCAACCCGTGCCACAACCGCTGGGAGCGCCGCGCCGGATGGGTCGACGGAGGGTACCCATGTCACTGAACCACCCCCGGCACCGCCCCGTGTGGCCCTTCGTACTGGTGGGATCGCTCCTCGGGGTGGCAGTCCTCGGCGCTGCCTGTGTGTGGGTATACGGCGTCTACAGCATGTCCGACCCGGCGACAACGATCCTGGCCGGCATGCGAATCGACGGCACCCGCGTCTCGGTCAAAGCCCCGACCTGTCCCACGGACAAGGTGGGGACGGTCGAGGTCTACGACAGCGACTCCGAAAAGCTGCTCTGGCGCGCAAACAGCCCGAAGACCCCCGAGGCAAAGCAAGGCGCAATTACGCTCTGGAAGGCTGACGACTTCCTCAAGGCGGGTTCCGAAGCACCGCCCAAGGAATTGCCGACCACCCTCGACGTCTCCGTTACATACGCCGGGGTCGATGACGGCACAGGAGATGTGTTCGACATCCGCAAGGTCAAGGCCGCCCACATCCCCAAGGGGCAGTTCTGGACCCGCGACGGCTTCAGAACCGCCGCACAGATCGACGCTCAACTCCAGTGCCGCGACAGCAAGTGACCAAGTGACAAGGAGACCGTAGCCAACTACCACCAGGCGGAAAGCGGCTCTTCACCCGACTGAAACGAGAGGGTGCCGCACTTGGGTGCGGCACCCTCGTCCCAGTCAGCGTCCGAGGACCATTCGATCCGCGACGTTCGGCGCCGGCAAGGCCTTCAAGTACGGGGGCCGACTCCGGAAGTCCTGCAAGAGAGGCTGTACGACGACACCGTACCGCTGCTCCGGGTGGTCGTCGGCAGCGCCATCGCATCAGTCCGCAGCGGCTGCTGGTCGTCGGCCATCGTGCCCTCATCGTTCGTCGGTGACGGGCGTACGCAACGCGCGGCGGGCGCACGGCAAGGCCGCCCCTGCCTGATCGGCGCGGGGCGGCCTTTGAGGTTGCGGTCAGACCTCGGCGAGGCGGTTGGAGAGGTCGAGGGCGGCGGTGGCCACTGTGAGGGCGGCGCACAGGCCGAGTACCTCGTGGATGGTCGGGCGGATCAGGTGCGGCCAGTCGGCGGGTGCGGCGGGCCAAGAGGCGAGATGGACCTCGGCGTTGGCCAGCCCGAGGTGGGCGGTGACGTCCCAGCCCGAAAGGGAGGCGGGTTCCCAGTGAAGGCGGATGCGGCCGAGGGGGAGTCTGGGCGCGCCCGCCGGGAGCCAGGAGACGTCGAGTGGTCCGTCGGGCAGGACGGAGACGCGGTGGACGAGTGCGCCGCGCACTCCGGACGGCATGGGCCGCAGGGCGAGGCCGTGCAACGGGCGGGCTGAGCAGGTGTGGAGTCGCGGTGAGATGGGGGCCTCCTGTCGGAGTCGGTGCGCCGGGGTCAGGCCCAAGCGAGGGCACTGCGGACTGCTGGCGGCAGGTAGTCCTCCTGGCCGTCGTCGGCGATGAACGCGACGCCGTCGCGCACGACGACATCGGTGCCGAGGTAATGCGTGAAGGGCCAGTCGGGATTGACTGCGATGCGGATCGGCAGGTTGGGGTCGAGTTTCTGGAGCTGACGGAGCAGGTGGCCGACGGTCAGGTAGTGGGGCACGGAAACCTCCGGGAGCGGGACCGGTTGGGCGAGGCAGGGTTGTTGTTGGAGTGTCAGCGGGCGTCGAGGCGGAGCGGGTCGCGCAGGATCTTCGGGCCGGTCGACTCCGACTTGGGATGGCTGGCGAGGTGTCGCTTGCGACACTCGTTGACGTAGCCCTTGCCGGGGCTCGTCATCTGCCAGTCACCGCAAGAGCAGACGGCCTGGGAGTAGGTGCGGCCGGGGCAGTCGGGGTGGAGCGGCTTGCCGGAACTGGTGTGCTTGTGGCCCGTCGGGCAGTCGGTGCCGTCGGCGTGGTGGTTGGTCAGCGGGGCGCGGAAGGGCATGGTGGATTCCTCGTGGGTAGGGGCGGCAACCGGTCGGCTGGGTTCGGCGGGTACCGGGTGTGTGCGGTCGATCAGCGAGGTCGAGCTGTCACTCGCGTTGTTCGGCACGACGGGCGGCACGGCGGTGGACGGTCTTGGTACGGCGGCCGTACTGACCGGGTAGGTAGAAGCAGGTGCAGCGTCGGGCGTAGGCGCACTTACGGTGGTAGCCGGGGTGGGTGGCCAGGAGCATGCGCGGTCGGAACCTCCTGTTGGGTGGTGCTGTTCGGAACAGGCGGCGTGGAGGCGTGGTCAGCGATGGGCGACGAGGGCAGCGAGGAATCCGGCAACGGCCTCGGCAGGGGTAGAGAGGCCGAACTCCTGGACCCACGGGTCACCTTCGGTGGGCTGGATCCGGACCTGCCATACGATGCCGCGCTTCCAGGCGGCGGGGTCTTCGGGGAGCCAGCCGACGTAGACACGGCCGTCCGGGCTCATCGCGTGGACGTTGGCCTCCGGGGCGTCGACGACTGCCCAGCCGAGGGCGTCGAGGAGGTCGAGCACCGGGCCCGCGCAGTGGTCGGAGGAGAGCCAGAAGCGGTCTTCCACGGCGGGGCGGACGACGGCGGGCAGGAGGGCGGTGGAGTCGTTCACGGTTGGACGATCCCTTCGTTGACCTGCGGTTTTTACCAACACCCGTACGTTGACATGCGGTGTGCCGAAGTACGTAGTCCTTTCCCGGGAAGCGACGTCTGCCGTGGGCGAACTGGCCGTCGTCGGCAGATGGCCCGTGACCGGGGAATGGAACGGCAGGCGCGGTTGTCGTAACTGGGCTGCGGTCATGGGCCGCACGGGACCGAAGGGGGAGCAGGGATGGCGGAGCCGAGCAGACATTGGGACGGAGCCGGGCTGGAGCGCAAGATCCGCGCTGCCGGGCGGCCGTGGACGGTGGGCGACATCGCGATGGTCGTCGACGGCCAGTGGGCTGTCGGTGCGCAGTCCGGGGGACGGCGGGACGAGGGCGTGGTAGTGGAGCACCGGATCGCGGATGGGCGTCGCGTCGAGTGGACGTTGGAGGAGCTGGCCCGCGCGGTGGGCTCCCACGTCGGGGATGCCCATCGCGACGAGGACCTCGCCTGACCGATCAGCGGCGCGGGCCCAGTCCGGCTGCCGACGGGCCGACAGCGGGCGAAGGAGCGGGCTGATCGGACGCCTGGCCCAGGGCGCGTGGAGCGTGCCCGGAGCGGGCGACAGCGGCCTGGGCCAGTCGGACTGCTGGGGCCCGGTCCGTGGTCGCGGCGGCTTCACGTGCTTCGATCACGTGACTGATTGCCTGCAGGGAAGTACGGCTCTCCGCTTGGGCGACTCGAAGGTCCGTCGCTGAGCTGGTGATCCGGCCCAGGTCGTAGAAGGTCGGCACGTGACCGGGCCGGGTGAGGGCGTGCAGACGGTCCTGGTGCACGGCCACTGCGTTGTCGGTGATGACCATGGCCGAGCGGATGTGCATGGCCGAGCGCAGGAGCGGGTCGTCGCTGGGGTGGCGGACCGCGAGGGATTCCAGAGCTTCGATAGGGCGGCCCCAGGCTTTCTCGATCATGGCCGTGGCCTGGTCGAGTGCGGTGGTGTCCGGCATGGCGGAACTCCCGGCATTCGGAGGTGCTGCTTCGGTCAGAGGTGATGCCCCGGAAGGCCCGGAGCCCAGGGGTCAGCGGCTGTGCCGCGGGGCCGACGGGCTGGCTGGCGGCCGGGCCCCGGGAGTGTGCGCGGACGTGCTCGACCGGTTCTGTGCCGAAGTCGCCGTGCGGCTGCGGGCGGCCATGACCCGGAGGTCGGCGGCTGTCTGCGGAGCGCGTGCGGCGCGGTGGACGGCCTGGGCGACAGCGGTGCGGCGCACGTCGAGTGGGGTCGGAGCCCGAGAGATCCGGGGGGCGGTTGGGCCGACGGGGCTGAGCGTGACCAGGCGCTCCACCTTGTGATCGAGCTGATGCCGCTCACGCATCACCGGGGCTGAATCGGTCATGGCGGCTGCCGTCGCGGCGATCAAGTGGGACGGGGTGCGGGCTGTGAAGACCGCCTCCGCGCGAGTGCCCCATCCCGGTGGACCGGCCCACAGCGTGACGGTTTCGTCGTCCCAGTCAGAGAGACGGTTGTCGATCAGGACGCCTGCGTGTCCGTCAGGGGCGATGATCTCGACGGTGCCGCGCTCTGCCGCGCTACGGGTCCAGCCGGCATCGGTCAGCGGCCGGACGGCGTCGGCCCAGTACAACGACGGGCTCGCCAGAAAGCGCCCGTTGCCGTCTGCGGCGTCGGCTTCGGCGTAGTCGTGGGCCAGAGCGGTGGCGAGGCCGGCGACGATCTCCGCCGGGGTGACATGGTTGAAGGTTGCCGTCCAGCGGGGTGCGGAGACGGCGTCCTCGGCTGCGGTGATCTTCCACAGCTCGAAGTCGTCGCCGAACCAGCCGATACGAATCCTCTGGTCGGGCGAGGTGACAAGGAGCTGGCAGGGGCCCTCGTCGAGATAGTGGTGCGGCTCGCCGTGGCGCTGGAGGTCCTCCAGCGGGCGGCCGTACCGGTGCTCGACCAGGCGGCGGGTGTAGATCGCGGTGGACATGGAAGACGCCCTTTCCGGGGGCAATCAGCGGGAACGGGAAGGCTTGGTGGCCGCGCTTGTCGTGGGTGCGACAGCTGAATCGGTGACGACGCCGGAGATCGCCGCAGTGTTGCCACGGCTGAGGGCTGCGGATACGCGTGGCGTGGTGGTACGTGCATCTCGAAGGACCGCCTCGCCCTGCGGCGTGAGCGAGAGGAGCTGTCCAGGCCGGTACAGTCCCTCGCTGGTGTCCTGGTCCAATAGCCCGTCGGCGACCAGCCGCTGGACGGTATCGGGCCAAACCTCCGGGTTGGGCCGTTGGCCCTGCCCGTTGGAGAGATAGATGAAGCCGTAGACCCGGCTCTGGTGGAATCGCAGTCCGCCCGCCTCCACGGCTTCAAGGGCTCGGAGCTGGCGATCACCGGAGACGGCCCAGTCATCGTCCCGCCCCGGGGCCTGCTCCGGGGCCAGGCTCAGGCGCCGGCGCGGTGCCTTCGAGGCCAGCGCGGCGTCGTACCCGGACAGAAGGCGGCGGTACGTGGAGACGGCGCGGGTCAGTTGCTCGTAAGCCGCACCCCGGCGTGCGACGAGCAGCTCGATCTGCGGACCTGTGCTTCGCAGGATGCCGTACCGGCCGCGCATGCTGGAGTGATCGCCCCGCCGAATGGGCTCGAGAAGCTCGATCGCGGACTGGGCGGCGCGGGTCAGTTCGCCGTGCAACTCGTCGACATCGCGAGCGGCCTCGGCGACCATCCTGCCGACGAGGTAGAGAGGACCGCGGGGCGGACGGTCGTCACTCAGCGCCCAGGGGTCCTCGACACCGAACTCCTCGGCGACCAGGTGCGCACCAGGGCGCGTCGCCACGTCATGGGGGTTCATTCGGTCGCCTCCATCCGGGCCAGCAGGGAGCGCACCAGGGTGGGCAGGCTGTCGGGTCCCTCGCCGATCCAGATGTGGTCGGTTGCCTCGCCCAGGACGTATGCGGCGTCTTCGAGCAGGCCGCTGGAGATCTCCATGCAGGCGTCGGTGATCCGGGAGGCGGCGAGGAGGGACTGCGAAAGCACCTCGACGTAGTCGCCGGGGCCGAGGCCGGCAGCCTCGGCGGCGGTGCGGATGGCGACCAGTTCCAGCGCGCTGAACGCGAAGTCGAACTCGTCGTCCTGCTTCGCTGGTGAGGCGGGGGCGAAGGCCGGGTCCGGCGGCTCGGCGGGGATGCCGACGCGCGTGCAGATCTGGTCCACGGAGGCGGTCAGCTCGGCGAGGGACTCGGTGAGCCAGCCGAGCGCGGAAGCGTAGGAGGCCAGGGTGAACAGACCGGCGGGGGTGGAGGGAAGCCGCTCCTCGACGACGAACCCTTCGAGCCGGTCGTTCAGCTCGCAGACCACCCGGGGGCCGGCGGACAGCGCGCCGAGGACGGGATGCAGGTAGGAGCGGCTGGCGGAGGTGACGTACTCGGTGGTCAGGATGCCGGAGACGCTCTGCGCGGCGTCGGTGAGCAGTCCGGCCAGTTCGGTGCGGGCCAGCGGCCTACGGTCGGCGGTCATCGCTGGGGGACCTTTCGGGAGGCGGCGGGAGCGGTGGGGCTGGCTGCCGCCGGTGCGGTGGCCGGGAGGGACGGGGTCTGGTCGACCGCGTGGGGGGATCGGGACCGGGCCGCTTGGACTCGCGCCTCGCCCGCCGGGGCGGTGTCGGCGGGCCGGTTGAGGCCGGTGCGGTTGGTGCGGAGCTGGGCCGTGCGGTAGACCACGTAGTCCTCCCGGGCACCGGCCGCGACGAGGTAGATCTCGCGTTTGTGGGTCGACGTGGGCGGGGCCGTGCGGAACTGGATGACCAACCGGTAGGAGACGGCCGGGTCGACGTAGACCTTGTGGAAGCCCGCGAGGCGGCCAGTCAGCGGCAGGCAGTCGTCGCTGCCGTGGACCAGGTTCTGCAGTTCCAGCAGCGCCAGGTCGCGGATTTCGTCGGGGAGTTGGCGCAGGTCCGCGATGGCGTCTGGGTGGGCGGCGAAGGCGAAGCGGGCGCGGCTCACATCGGCCTCCGGGGGATCGGGCGCTGACCCGTTCCTGCCGACGGCGTGTTGCCCGTGTCGAGGCCGGCTTTCGGGATCGCGGAGGCACCCGATGACCGGGTGAGGGCGGCGCGGGTCAGCCGGGCGGCGGCCTCACCGCGGTAGTCCGGCGGCTGCGGTAGCGGACCGCTGCGGTCTTCCAGCCAGTGCCGGGCGGCGGCCTCGTCGGAGAAGGCGCCCTCGCGCATCGTGTACGTGTGGGCGTCGTGGTTCCCCTCTTCGAGGAAGACACGAATCGGTGCCTGAGCGGCGCTGGAGTCACGGGTCAACGTCCACGTCTCGCACGGGGCGAAGTCCGAGGTCCAGCTGTCGAGGACCGTGTAGCGAGAGCCTGAATCCCGGATCTGCTGCTCGATCCAGAGGGTGAGATCGTCGGCGGGCTTCATGAAGTCCCCGCCGGCCTGGGCGATCCGCTCGGGCGGGCAGCCACGCTCGATCAGCCAGTTCTGGGCGAACGCCAGGCTGGCGTGGTTCGCGGTCTCGAAGGTGAACGTGCGCTCGCGTAGGTCCCGCGTGATCTTGATGGCAACGAGCGCAGGATCACCGGGGACGCCCCAGGTCATCGACCTGTCGTGGGCGACGAGGTAGCTGTGCGTCCCCTCCGGGGTGGTGTGGTGCTCGGCCAGCACGGTCAGGTCTCCGGCCCAGATGCTGCTCTCGGAGAGTTCGGAGGCGGCGTCGGCAGGCTCGAAGTTGGCGAGGCAGAAGTCGGGTTCGGCGATCACTGGGCGGCTCCCGTCAGCTCGGGCGCCGGGGTCGCCAGCACTCGGTGGTTGGGCCGGGTCGGGCTCGTCGTGCATGCGGCGAAGGGGCCGTCGGGGGCACGGAGATGAACCAAGGCCTGGTCAAGGTGGTCGCGGTGCCAAGTCGAAGGCCCGGACAGGCCGGCCTCGGCATCGGTGAGCTGCTGCCACGCGAGCCAGAGCGCGTGCAGCCGGGCAACAGCCTCGGGATGCTCGTGCCACTGGTCGCACCACGGGCGGGTGGTGCTGATCTCCCGTCCGTAGACCGGCAGGAACAGGTAGTTCACCCAGTCGCTGAGTGCGGCCAGTTCGACGGCATACGCCTCGCCACCCAGGGCGAGGATGAACACCGAGGCCGGGACGTCGGCCTTGTCGGCCTCGGCCGTGTCTGCCGTGGGGGCGTCGTCGGTGGGCTGAGGGGTGGAGACGGGCTCGGAGCCGAGGCGGTCGAGGATGACGCCGTGCTGGCGTACCTCCGCCATGGTCTTGGCGAGCGTGCTGGCGAGATCGTCGAGGTCGCCGTCGGGAACGCGGAACGGCTCGGGCTCGGGGGTGGCCTTGCTGGGGTCGGACATGGCGGATCCAAGGGAGTGAGCGAGCAGGGCGGGGGCGAAGTGCGGCGCGCTCTTCTGGAGGTCATGGCGGTGCTCCGTTCGCAGGTCGGCATGAGCAGGAGGATGCGGAGAATCCGCGATTTGGTCCGGCCGGGGAAAGGCGGTAATGCAGCGCTACGGAATGGTGCAGCGGGGGCAGCGTGGGAACGGTGGTGCCAGCAACCGCACAGCGTGGGCGGCTTGTTGGGGGACCACGCCGTTGCCGAGCGCGGTGAGCTGAGCCGGTCGGCCGAGCCCCGGAGTGGCGGTCACCCAGCCGGGAGCCAGGCCCTGCATCCACTCGACGAAGTCGGCGCACAGGCGTCCGGAGGCGTCGGTGGGCGGCGGCGCGGGGCGGGTGAGGTTCTCCCATCGGGCGATGGCGGAGGCGTACGCTCCCCATCGACTGTCGGTTCCTCGGCTTCCGGGGCCGCCTCCGCCCACAGCGGCAGGACCACCGCCGACAGGGGCGGGCGCCAGCCCTTGCCCGGCCGGCGGCCGGGAGTGCCGGTGTCGCTCGCCCTCGGGGTGGGCAGCAGCGATGCCGCCGCGCTCGGCAGCGTCATGTCCCCCTTGCCGTGCCGCTGGTTCGGCGAGCCCTTGATCCCGTCCGACGCCTTCGGCGTGGGCAGCAGCCACTCCACCTCGTCGGCCAGGTTCGGGCCGTGGCCGCCGCTCTTCCTCTTCGACGGGTGCTGGGAGCCGCCGTTCCTGCCGATGTTGCTCGTCGGGGTCTTGAGCAGCGTGCTCGGCGGGCCAGGCGGTGAGGAAGGTGCGCTCGCGACGATGGGGGGCTCCGACGTCGGAGGCACGAAGCACGAGCCACCTTGTGTCGTACCGGAGATCGGCCAGGGAGCCGAGTACGGCACCAAGTGCCCGCACAGGAGGCTGGGTTGGGTCGTCTCCCAGACACCACGGGCAGAATTCCACGTCGCCAGGGGAACCGGCGGGCGAGGTGAGGAGGCCTCGGACATTCTCGATCACCACCAAGCAGGGGCGGAGGGCTTCGACCGCACGGGCGACGTGCAGCCACAGCCCCGAGCGGGTGTGGGGGTTGAGTCCGGCCCGGCGGCCGGCGACGGAGACGTCTTTGACAGGGGAAGCCAGCTGTCAGGACGCACACCCGAGGCACATCGGCCCAGTCGACGGCGGTGATGTCCTGCAGATTGGGCACGCCGGGCCAGTGCCGGGCCAGAATGCGCGCGGCGTCGGGATTGATCTCGGCGTGCCAGGCCAGGGTGCCGCCGAGGGCGGTCTGGACCCCGAGGTCCAGACCGCCGTACCCCGAGCAGAGCGAGCCGATCAAGGGCGGTCGCGCGGTGGTGGTCTCCACGTCAACGGCCCCGTGCGATTCGGTCCGAGGGGGCCGCCACCGCTGTGGTGACGTCGGGAGGCGGCGGCCCCGGAGCGGTCGCGGCGGTTGTGGACCGGCTGTGGGCAGCCTGGAGCCGAACGGACGGGGGAGAACCGTTGCCGATGCGGAGTGCAGGGAGTTGGCCCCGTCGTGCGTCTGGCGTGCGGCGCCGGCGACGGTGACGGCATCGGGTGAGTGGTGGAGGTCGTCGGGCACCGGCAGCTTGCCGTGCAGGGCGTCAAAGGCGGAGGCCGTGGCGCGCAGGGGCAGGGCGTCGGAGATGGGGCTGTTGTCCACGGTGCGTTCCAGAGGTGGGGACAGTCGGATGGGCTTGGTTTGTGGGTGAGGACGGTTCAGCCGGGGGTGCGCGAGGGCGGTCGTGCGGCTGATGGCGTGGAGGCCGGGCCTGGGCGTTGCGAGGGCCGTGCGGCCGGTGGCGGTGTGCTGCGGGCGAGGGCGGCGTGGACCCGCGCCGTCGGGGGCCCGTCGGTCGTTGGCGCGGGGAGCGGTGGTGCCGGAGCGGGGTGGCCGTTCGCGGTCTGCCAGCGGGCACGCACTTCGTCGAGCGGCCCGAGCGCGTGCAGGGCGTGGTTGATGAGCCTCCCGGGGGCCAGGGTCTCGTTCTCGGCCAGGGCGCGGATGGAGCGGGCCGAGCTGGCGGCAGTCCGGGAGATGGAGGAGCGCATGATCTGCTCGCCGAGCCACTCGGCGCTGCCGGCACCGACGCTGTCGCTGATGGCGGTGAGCTGTTCGGTGGTCAGCGTGCCGTCGGCCAGCAGACCGCGCCGCTGGGCTTCCCACAGCACGGTGATCCGGTCGATGGGCTCGCCGCGGTGGTGCAGTGCTCCCAGGCAGCGGTAGAGCTGGCCGTGGGCGGGGTCGGCGAAGTCGCTCGGTCGCAGCCAGCCGACGACCTCGTCCATCGCCTTCGGCCGCTCGACCAGGACCGCCAGCAGGAACTGCTCGTCCTCCGCGACCTGTTCCGCCCGGACCGACGACGGCGCGACAGGCACTGTAGACGGTGGCGAGGCAGGCGCGACCGGGCGCGGCTCGGACCCCCAGCGGCGCGCGAGGTCGCCAAGTACCCCGGCCAGGACGTCCGCCTGGTGCAGCGCTCCCTCGACCTCGCCCTGGAAGGCGTCGGCACGGGCTGCCTGGTGGAGGCGGATCGCGTGCTCGGTCACGCTGCGGTGGATCGCTCCCTCCAGCACCATCCGGCCGTACACCGGGGCGTGCTCGGGGCGCGGGCAGGCCGAGATCAGGGTGTGGGCGTATACCGCGGTCAGCCCCCGGACGTGGTGACTGGCCTCCTCGACCGCGTCGGTCACCCAGGACAGCGGCACTGGTTCCTTGGTCGTCACGGCGGGGTGGCCGTCGGTCCGGAGCTTGCGCAGGGCGGCGAACAGAGCCTGGTGGAGCGGCCGGTAGAAGTGACCCGGCGCGAGCCAGTCGAGGCGCGCGAGCTGGCCGGGGTCGAGCAGCACCGAGCCGAGCACCGCCTGCTCGGCGCCCAGCAGCGGGTTCATTGCTGCGTCCTGGGGTGGGAAGCCAGTGGATCGGCCGGCTGGAAGCCGAGATCGGCGATGGCCTGGTCGGCGGCGGCCATCGCGGCGGCGAAGCGGTCCAGTTCGCCGGTGAAGGTCGGATCGGTGGCGAGGATCGAGCCGGAACCGGTGACCAGCCACCACTGGCCGTCGCGCCGGACGACCGGTGACCGGGCGAGGCGTTTGGAGCGCGCAAGAGGGGAGGACGGACTGCGCGAGGACACGAGAGGACTCCTGAACAGGTAGAGGGGGAGCGTCAGGCCGTGAGGTCAACATCGGCCTGGAGGGGGGCGCCGGAGCGGCAGGACCAGGGCGAGCAGCCGTCGGGCTCGCCGTTCTCGAGTTCGGCGTCGGCAAGCGCGTCGAAGATGTCGCCCTGGCGTCCGGACCACTCGTGCGCGGTGCCCCGGTCGATCGGTGCCTGATCCAGAGGCTGGCGACTGCGGCGCAGATACGCGTCGGGGCGCTCATGCCGACAGCCCGAAGTCGTCGCGGCCCAGGGACTTGGCGATGGCCCGCTCCGTGATGGCCTTCGTCGCGCGGGCCGAGGCCGGACCGATCACCTTGGCGGAGGGCTCCTTGTACCAGGGCCGGAGGTCGAGCATCGCCACCCGGATACCAGTGGCGAGCAGAAGCGCCTTCCCCTTGGGGAGCGCGCGGATCGCGTCCGGGGGCAGGATCCGCTCGGTGCGCATGCTCACCGACGTGGACTTGCCGCTGTCGCTGGTCGACACCGACGTCGTCTGCACGTCGTGGTCACCGACCTGCCTGCTCAGACGGTCAGCGAAATCGGCGTCGTCGATGCCACTTCCGATGATCTTGATGGTCGCGGCGGACCAGAGGGCGTCCATGCCTGCCTCGCCCCAGCACCGCTGGCCCTGCCGGTAGGACTGCAGGATCGTCACCGGGATCACGCCCCGCGAGCCCAGGTGGCTGTACAGGTCGGGGAGATCGGAGATCTTGCACACGTTGGCGGCCTCGTCGAGGACACACAGGGCAGGCGGGTCGAGCCGCCCGCCGGAGTGCTCGGCGACGACCACGGCCGCGCGCATCACCGCATCGGCCGCCGCGGCGATGATCGCCGATGCCGAGCCACCGCCGTCCTTGCTGAGCAGGTACAACGTGTCGCGGGAGGTGGCGAACGCGGAAGGCTTGAACTCGGGAAGGTGTTTGCTGGGGGTGACCCAGGCGGCGACGTCCGGGTCGAGCAGGCAGCTCGCGTACTGTCGCGCGGTCTCATAGATGCCGTCCCGCGTCTCCGTGGCCCCGCTGACGGTGCCCTGGAGCTGGGCGGCGACCGCGTCGTGGCCGGCGTCGGTGAGCAGGTCCACCGGAGTGCGATCAGCAGGGGAGGCGAGCCAGGCCAGGACATCGGTGATTGGGCGCCGATGGCTGGCGGCAGCGAGGAACAGCGCACCGAGAGTGTTCGATGCGGCGGTGGACCAGAAGTCGGAGCCGTTCGACTCGTCCACCGAAGCGGCGACGAAGTGCCCGGCCAAACGTTTCGCCCCGGCCAGGTCGCGGGCGTCGGCCAGGATGTCCCACCACAGCTCGCGCGGGTGGTGCGCGATCTGCTGCGGGTCGAGCGTCCAGATCGTGCCGACCCTGGCGCGGGCGTCCACCGTCGCGGTGAAGGCATCGTTCGCCGCCTTGTTCGAGGTCAGCAGTACGGGCCCGGGAGCGGCGAGGATCGCGGGGATCGCCAGCCCGCTGGTCTTGCCGGAGCGCGGGGCCATGATCGCGACGATCACGTCCTCCCAGGAGGCACGGACCTCGGCACGGCCCGGGGAGAGCGTGCCGACGAGGATCCCGCGGTCGGCGGGTGGAACCTCTTTCCGTTTGAGATCGGACAGGCTCGGCCGGAGGCTCTTCGCCTTTGCGGTGATCTCCTTGTCCAGCAACGGTGCGAGATCTGCTTTGCGGGCAAGGCCGTTCTTCGCGCCGCCACGCAGCCGCAGCCACAGGAACAGGCCGGTAATAGTGAGGCAGACGGAGAGCAGGCCGGGGACGAGCCGTGCGCCGACCAGCAGGGCGGTGGGAGTCAGGTGCGGCCACAGCACGTCGGGGTGCAGCAGCGCGTCGGTGGCCTTGAACGGCGCCCAGGGACCGCTGCCGACGAGGGCGTTGGTGAGGTTGCCGGTCAGCCATGCGAGGGAGCCGAAGGCTAGGGCGGCGCCGAGAACGGCGAACAGGAGGTAGAGGAGCGCGTCGGAACCGGTGGTGGTCGAGGGCGCGCTGGTACGCGGGGCGGACATGGCGGATCCAAGGAGGGAGGGCGGACGAGGCGTGGGGCGGGGCGCGCGGCGCTCTTCTGCTGGTCATCGGGGCATCTCCTGTTCCGGGAAGGGGACAGCGGTCGAGGTAGGCCGAGGTCATCGGGTGAGTGGCGACCGAGGCGGCGGGGCACCGGCAGGTGGTTCGGACGTCGCGTCGGCGGAGGGCGTGGTCCGCTGGGTGGCGGCGTTCGGGAAGGGGGCGCGGGCGGCTTGGTGTCCGGGATGGAGTGGTCGCCGAGCACGTTGCTGATCAATTCCCTGGACTGCAGGGAAGGCACCTCGTCGCGGTACTCGGTGTCGCTGAGTTCCACAGGGCACGCGGCGGTCATGTCTTCGGCGACCCCCAGCTCCTCCTGGACGTCCCGCAACAGGCGGGTGGCGGCGGCCAACCGTGTCCACGTCTCGAAGGTCGGGCTGTGGTGCGGGTTCTCGGCGCGCGCTGGCCAGAGCGTTGGTGGCCCGCATGAGGTATGTGCGCGCCCAGCCCGACGGAAGAAGCACGGGAGGAGCGCACCGGGATCACCGGGTCCGAGGACCGGGGACTTGGGGCGGACGTACGGCTGTGCCGACTTCCGGTGTGGCGGCGCCGAGTGTCGAGGACGCCTTGGCCTTGTCCGCTGCGGGTGACGTGGCGAGAGCCGCGCTTCGGGCTTCAGCCAGCGCGGGGGACCGCGTCTGCGCCTCGGCGTGGTCCTGCTGCGAGTCGCCGACACGGTGCAATTCGCGTCCCGCTCCGACGAGTTCCGATTGTGCCGCGCTGATGAACTCCGCAGCGAAGCCGAACCGGTCGGCGAGTGCGTACGCCTCGTCGTCGAGGTCGGTTATCTGCTCGCCTGCTGTCTCCAGGGCTTCCCGGACGCGCTCCAGGACGCCGTGCTCGGGATGAAGGAGGTGATCGACCGCCTGCTCAAGGCCGGCACCGTTTTCGGCGGCCCTGATCTGGTCGGTCAGCTGCAGGACTTCGGCTCCGGCGGTGTAGAGCCCGAGAGGGTTGGCCGGGGTGGGCAACCGACTGGTGTCGAGGTCGGGCTCCAGGTCGACGCTGTACCGGGCGGCGCGGAGCATCTCGGCTGCGTGGGTGGCGATCGCGGCGCGGTCGGCCTGTGGGGTGGTGGTCGGCAGGCGGTGGCGTCGGCCGTACCAGTCCTCGATCTGCTGGAAGCCGGCGTGCTTGAGGAGCGTGGCGGAAAGGCCGTCGCTGGCACCCTTCGCCGAGACGCTGCCGCTGGGCTCGGTGGTGATGGTGATGTAGGGGACAGGCACCTGGGTCTCCTGGGCGCGGGGCGTCGGGTTTGGGGCTGTGGGCAGGTGACCGAGTTCGGTGGCGATGCGATGGCACTCGGTCTGCAGGTGGAACGAATCGCGGTAGGCGTGGTGGACGCCGCCGTCCTCGCGGGCGAGGGTGGCCACGACGTACACCTGGCGGGCCTGGTTGCGCAGGGCGATCCACCGGCAGGCGTCCGGGTCGCCGTCCGGGGCGATGCCGGTGGCCGCCACCAACCGGCGGGCCACCTCGGCCCACTGCGAGTCGGTCAAGTCGGGGTGCCGGGAGTCGGAGCGGACCGAGCAGACCCACACCGGCCGCTCGGGCGCGCGGGCCCCGAGGCCCTCGACGGGTGCGTCGAGGGCGTGGGCCAGATACGGCAGCGCATCGGGCTGGGTGGGTATCTCGATCGGGACGGCGTGGCCGTCCCCGGCGATCAGACGAGGGTTGGTGTGGTTGCCGCGCTCGCCCGGCCCGTACAGATACGTGAGCAGACCGGCGGTTTGGCTGGCGCGCTGCAGGTGGGCGATCACGGCGTCTACCTCGAAGGGGAGTGGCGAACGGGAGCCCGGGTGATCGGGCCGTCAGGGAGAAGAGGATCCGCAGAATCCGCGATTTGGCCAGGCTGGAGAAGGGTGGTAGATGCCTGCGGTCACCGCACCTCCGCTGCTGTCCGCGGCAGTGGCTGGGTGGCCAGCTCACCGCAAGCTGACCAATTGTTGATGCAGTTGGCGTCCGATGAGCAGGTCGACCTTCAGTTCACCGCTCTCCGGTTTCAGGGCGCACTAACCGGTCAGGGTCTCCTCCTATGGCGGGGCACCTTTCAAGGTGACGTACATGGAACTACGCCGCCCACTTACCGTCCTGAAGGAGCCATGCCCGGTTCATGGAGCAGTCGCGCTCACCAGCCCCGGGTGATAGAGCTCAAGCCTCTATCCGTGGCTGTGGCCCGTGCTTTGGTCGACGCCGGCCAGCAAGGCGATGTCAACGCCCCAGCTACTCCCTCTGCATGTAGCGCAGGACGACCGTGACGTCTCTGGGACACCCGGAGCACAAGGGGCGGTGGCCAGCCAGGCATTCATACCTACGCATACGGAAGAAACCGCTGGCTACAGGAGAGGAGTGCTGGGGAGCAGGACAGCCGTCGCACGGCGATCGACAGTCGTGGAGGGCCAGATTGGTCCATTTCGCTCAGAGTCGTCTCCGGTCGTTAGGCCGGTGTCTAAACTCCTTCTAGCTCTCGTGGGGAGGGCGCGCCGTCGACGAGGAACCGGGGGACTAGATGGACCAGGTGCGGATCACCGGCGAAGTTCCGAATCTGAGGATGCTGCTGGATGACCTGAACAGCAGCCAGGAGTTCTCGATCGGTGCCTCCACATCCATCATCCGAGTCGAGCAAGACAGCCACCGGCTGGGCAACGCCGAGCTCGCCACCTTGATTATCGAGGTTGCTGTCGGTGTGGCCAGCAGCGCTGTGTACGACTTGATCAAACGCGCGGTGCTGTCTGCCCGCAGACGCGGCGCCCTTACTACTGAAGGCCTGGGCGTGACCCAGAGCTCGGAGCAGCGCCCAGGGGAAGAGGCGACGGAGCCTGATGCTGTCGACTCCGGGGCCTGAGGTGTTTGCGGCGCATCGGCTGTCTGCTTGAGGTTCCCCCGAGATGCGGAGTGTGTTGACAGAGGGTCAGATGGTTCTCATGAGAGGAACATCGACCATGGCCGCCCCCAGAAAGTACTCGCT
>NZ_JBITCT010000073.1:0-36271 GCF_044453465.1 Streptomyces sp. NPDC051677 | reverse complement strand
GTCACCCGCAGCCGCCTCGGACGCCTCGTCCGACAAGGCTTCCTCACCCAACCCGGACGAGGTCGCTACGAGAAACGGACTTAACGTCCACTCAGGAGCTACAGAGAATTTTGCGACCTGCTTTCGCAACCGGATCGGAGAGTGTGGGCAGACCCCCTCATCTGGTTCCACCTCGCCATCGCCAACGGTGAGCGCCGCCCTAACCTCCAGCGCGCCTTGGACGCTCTCCAAGAGTTGTCTGCGTTCCTCGACGAAAGCCTTGCCGGCGGCGCGTCCCTGCGAGCGCGCTGGGACGCGGAGCTCTAGAACAGGCCGCGACGGCCAGCCCGTGATGGGGCAAGTTCCCGCTGTTCCCCGTGATTCCCGCAGGATCCGGCAATGACTTCTTCGTCCCGAAGCAACTTGGGTGGGGGCGGTGCCTTGGGCTGGTGTGCTCTTCACCTGCGCCGACGGTCCGCAGACGTTCGCGCTCGTCCGCCTGTGTTCGTCGGCGTTGTCACGCAGTTGCACACTCACGGGTGCAGCGTCCTGCCGGCGCCGGCGCCAGCGCCTGTGGCAGGCAGGGGAGCATCTGATCCGTAGCTCTGCGTAGAGATCGGTCATGGGAGGTCATACAGGCTGGGGAGGGAAGGGCTTGGCGCCCGGTGTCGGTCACTGGCGGTTGCTGGGCTTGCCAGTGGCTCCGCAGTCGGAGCCGAACCCCCTGTCCGCGGGTGTGTGGCCGGTCGGTCCGTGCGTGAGGGCTGTCCGCCCCTGGCGGGGTAAGAGGTGTCATGCGACGGTGGATACGAGACCGCGGTCCGTCACACGGGCAGCGCTGCCGAGCGAGGAGTCCCACCTGATCCGGGTGATCAGTGTCGGGAGGATTCATCATGTGGGTTTCGGGCAGCTGGGGCCGGAGAATGCGCTCGACCATGTTGTTGTGGTGATGTTCGAGAACCGTTCGTTCGACAACCTGCTCGGTCGGCTCTACGAGCCGGGCGAGGCGCCCGCCTTCGAAGGGGTGCTCGGGAAGGAGCTGAGCAATCCGGTTCCGGCGTGGCTGCCCGAGGGAGGACGCGACCCGATCCCGTACGGGGCCGCCCGGGACATGAATACGCCTGCTCCGGATCCCGGGGAAGAGTTCCACCACGTCAACACGCAGTTGTTCGGCATTCTCGATGAGGCCAACCGTGGCCAGATGGAGGCGCGGGGGTCCTACAACGCCCCGGCGGCCGACCGGGCGCCGACGATGGACGGGTTCGTCGCCGACTATGCGAGCATGCTGCTGTTCGAGAACGGCCGGATGCCGTCCTACGACGAGTACGCGAAGATCATGTCCGGCTACACGCCGGAGCGGATGCCGGTGATGTCGACGATCGCGCGGGGTTTCGCGACGTTCGACCACTGGTTCTGCGAGGTTTTTATCGCGACCCTGCGTGAGCGGTGGAAGCTCGGAGCGCCCCTGACTGCCCGCGACGCGAGCGCGCGAAGCTTCGGACAGATCTTCACCTCCCTGAGCCCCCGCGCCCAGGACGACTGGCCGGAGGTCACCGCTCGGCCCTTCCCGGCCGGCCCGGAGTCGATGCTGCCGCTGGATGCGCCCCTGGGCCTGCTGGGCAAGTCCCTCATTGGAGGGGTGTTCGCCCTCGGCAAGGAAATGGGAGCCGAAGTACCCGACTTCAAGCCCGATCAACTCCTGACGGGAAAAGACGGCATCGACGCAGCGCAGCACGTGCTCGCCGAACTCTTCCCACGACTCCAGGAACGGTAAAGGCCGTAGCGACTGAGCTGTCGCGACCCTGCGCACCACGAAGAGAAGCCCACCGGCACATAGCCGCGCCCTTAGGGTGCGGATGTGGTGCGCGCCCGCCCACTGGTCTAGATAACAAACAACCCCCGGGTCTATGACCTGGGGGTTCGTAGTGGAGCGGGTGACGAGAATCGAACTCGCGCTCTCAGCTTGGGAAGCGACGGCGCTTCGCGGGCGGAATGGTGCCTGACCTGCGGATACGTCGTTTGCGGCGCGCTTCGAGGGGGTGTCTGGCACCGCAGTTCACCGTGGTTGACCGGTCTTGTGTGCACCGGGCGAGATCGATCAACCGGTCGTCAACGCTTCGGCAGCGGCGCACAGGTTCTGCGTTCTCGGACGACGCCTCAGAGAAAACAACGGCCCTCTCCTCGATAGGTCGGGACAACGTCCACGATCTCCCCGTCCTGGACCAGGTGCAGCTCGTTGAAACGCTCGCACAGCTCGCCGGCCTTGGCGTGCCGGAAGAAGACCGGCGATCCGACGGTGAGGTGCTCGGCGGCGGCGCCGAGCAGTGGCGTCTGCACCTCGCCCGCACCCTCGTTGCCGTCGTACCGCAGCCCCGCCGGGAAGGCCGGTACCGGCGCCCGGTCCCAGCGGGGGACGCCGGAGGCGACGTAGCCACCGCCGAGCACGGTCACCGTCCGCGGGCCGGGCCGGCGCACGACGGGCAGTGCGAAGAACGCCGCGGCCTGCGGAGTGAACCGCGAGTATCTGTCGAAGAGGGCGGGTGCGTAGAGCCCGGATCCCGCGGTGACCTCCGTGACGACGGGTTCACTCGCGACGAGCTCCAGGTCACCCGTCCCGCCGGCGTTGACGAAGTCCAGTGGCGTGATGCGCGAGATCGCCGCGACCGCGACCGCGCGCCGCTCCCGCAGCTCGCGATGGGACCGGTCCTGCATCAGCCGGATCACACGGTTGGCGACCGGCCGCTTCGGCGCCGCGTCGCCTGTTCCGGCGATCTGCGCCTCGTACGACATCACGCCGACAAGACGGGCGGACGTGCTGCGCTCGACGCGTCGGGCCGCCGCCGCGGCCTGCTCCGGTGTGTGGATCGGAGTGCGCTTCGCCCCGATCCGTATCCGGCCGCCCGCCAGCCAGAAGGACGCGTCGAAGTCCAGGCAGGTCTTCACACGGGTACTGCAACGGCGGGCGGCGTGCTCGATCAGCTCGACGTGGTCCGGTGAGTCGATCATCACGACGGGGGCGCCCTCGGGGTCCTCGACGGTGCGTTCCGCCAGGGCGCCGAGCAGCTCGGTGTCGGTGGTCGGGTATGCGACCAGGACGCCCTGGGCGCCGAGACCGTGCAGCCACAGCGCCTCGCTGAGGGTGAACGCCATGATGCCCTGGAAGCCGGAGTCCAGCCCGAGGACGTATTCGATGATCCTGCGGGACCTAAGGGACTTGGAGGCGATGCGCACGGGCTTGCCGTGCGCCCGGCGCAGGAGGTCGTGCGCGTTGGCGGTCAGCGCGTCCAGGTCGACGAACGCGAAAGGCGGTTGCGTACGGGCGAACACCTTCCCGTAGTAGTCCCCGGCGTCACTGTGCGCCTTCATCGTGTCACCACCTCACCGTGCGTTCCGAGGACTCTGCGGGTGTGGGCGTTGCCGAACGTTCCCGTCGGATCGAGCTCGGCCCGCTTCTCGGCGAAGTCGTCCCAGTGCGGGTAGAGGGGGCGCAGGGTGCGCGCCGTCAGGGTGTGCCGTTTGCCCCAGTGGGGCCGGCCGCCGTACGTCGCCATGACGTCCTCGAACGCGCGGAAGAAGGGGTCGGCGTCCATGCCCTGGTACTGGTGGGCCGCGATGTAACAGGTCTCGCGCCCCTCGGCGGTGGACAGATACGCGTCGTCCGCGGCGGTGAAGCGCACCTCGAACGGGAACAGGATCGGCAGCCGCTGCCGCTCGACGAGCCGGAGGCACGCGGTCAGCGCCTCGGCGCAGTGGCTTCGCGGGACGGCGTACTCGCTCTCGGTGAACTTCACCTTCCTGGCGGTGGCGTAGACGCGATGGGCCACGTCCTCGACCAGCGACTGGGACATCGACCGGGCGACGGTGGCGTTGACGGCCGGCACAAGGGACGGAAACCGCCTGCCGACTCTGCACAGTGCGCCCAGGACCGTGTTCTCGGCGAACTCCTCGCGAAGGCGCCGCTTCCAGCGAGGTGTCGGACTCGGGGCGTCGTCGGTGCGGGTCGACGTCCTGGTCATGGCCGTACGCGTGTACGGCCAGATGAAGAACTCGAAGTGGTCGTTCGCGTCGACCAGGTGGTCCAGTTCGGCCAGCACGTCGTCGAGCGGCCGAGGCCGGTCGACGCGGCGCAGCGCGAACGCCGGGACGCATTCGAGGGTCACCTCGGTGACGATGCCGAGCGCCCCCAGCGATACCCGGGCGGCCCGCAGCAACTCCGGTGCGGTGGTCCGGTCCAGCTGCCGTACGGTGCCGTCCGCGGTCACCAGCCGCATGCCCGCCACCCGCGACGACAGATTGCCGAACGCGCGGCCCGTGCCGTGCGTGGCGGTCGCGAGGGCCCCGGCCACCGTCTGCGCGTCGATGTCCCCCTGGTTCTCCAGCGACAGGCCGTGCTCGGCGTTCCTCGGGCCCAGCGCACGCAGGGTGATGCCGGCCTGGAGGGTGACCCGGTGCTCCTCGACGGACAGCACACGGTTCATGCGGGACAGGTCGATCATGACGCCGTCGGTGCAGGCGATGTCGCTGAAGGAGTGGCCGCTGCCCACCGCGCGCACGGTGAGCCCCCGCTCGGTAGCGGTCCGCACGGCACGGACGACCTCTTCCTCGCCGTGTGGTCGTACGACGGACATCGGGTGACTGGTCCGCTCGCCCGACCAGTTGGTCCAGGTGGACGTCATGACGCCACCGCCCCGCGGGCCAGCCCCATGCGGAGGGCGCCCGCGACTTCGAGCAGCACCGCCCGGGGTGCGGGGCCGGACCCGGTCGCGTTGACCATGCTGTGCGTGATGCCGCTGTGGCGGCGCAGGGCGGCAGGCACTCCGGCGTCACACAGCTTGTGCGCGTACGCCTCGCCCTCGTCCCGCAGCACGTCGAATCCCGCGACGGCCACGTAGGCCGGGGCGACGTCGTGCACGTCCTCGGCCAGCAGCGGCGACACCCGCGAGTCCGTGGCCAGCGCGGAATCGGGAAGGTAGCGGGCCTTGTACCAGTCCATCTGGGCCTCGGTGAGGAAGAGGCCCTCTCCGAACAGTTCGTACGAGCGGTGCTTGCGCGAGAGGTCCGTGACCGGCATCAGGAGGAGTTGCATCGCCGGCACGGGGGAGCCGGCCTCGCGTGCCCGCCGGGCCGTTTCCAGAGCCACCACGGCCGCGAGGTTCCCGCCCGCGCTCTCCCCGCCGACCGCGACGGCCGCCGGGTCGACGTCGTACTCCTCGGCGTGTTCCACGACGTGGGTGAAGGCCGCGAGCGCGTCGTCCACCGCCGCCGGGAACGGGTTCTCCGGCGCCAGCCGGTAGTCGACCGCGATGACGGTGAGCGACGCGTGAGCGGCCAGGAACCGGGAGACGGAATCACTGGCGCTCAGGTCTCCGAGCACCCATCCGCCGCCGTGGAAGTACACGAGCGCGGCCGACGGACGCCGGACGCTCGCCGGCCGGTACAGGCGTGCCGGGACACCCCCCTCGGGCGTCGGGATCGTGATGTCCCGGATCTCCTCGACGGGGAGCTCGTCGCCGAAGATCCAGGCTTCGGAGGCGATCTGCGCACGCCCTTGGGCGAGCGGCAGCGACTCGAACGTCTTCGAGACCGTCAGGCCGAGGACGCGCTTGCCGACCTGCGCGTCCAGGTCCATCACCTGCCCGTCGACGGAGACGGGCCGGCCGGCGACGGCCCGCTTCACGGCGGTCGGGAGGCGGCCGAGCCCGCGGGCCGCGCGGCGCGCCAGTCTCTCGGACAGCGGATGTACGTCGGTCATCGCGTCACGCTCCTCAGGGGGTTGGAATGGCGCCAGGCTAGGCTGAACTCTGGACGTTTGTCCAGAGTTCATGGAGGCGCCTCCTCAGGCTCCGGCGCTTGGGCGGCCGGAACGCCGTCGGGTAGCTTCAAGGCATGGGGATCAGGCCGCAGTCGCACTACGCACGAGGACAGGCACGCCGGGAACGGCTCCTCGACGCCACCGCGGAGGTCATCGCCGCCCGCGGCCTCGAGGGGGTCACCCACCGCTCGGTGGCCGCGGCGGCCGGACTGCCGCCGTCCACGACGTCGTACTTCTTCGCCTCCATGGACGAACTGATCGGCGCGGCCGTCACCCGGATCGCCGACGGCGTCCTGGAGGCGACCCGGGACCTGCCGGCCGACGTACCCGCGGTCGACGGCGGCCCGCCCGCCCTCAAGTACGTCGACCAGCTGATCGACATCCTGATCGCGTCCAAGGAGACCCTGATCAGGGCCCAGTTCGAGGCATACCTCGCGAGCTCGCGGCGGCCGGAACTGGTGGAACCGGTACAGCGCATCGTGCAGGCCCTCGAAGACGCGGCCGAGTCCATGTTCGCCGTACTGGGAGCCCCGGACGCGCGTCTGGCCGGCCGTGAACTCGTCGCCATGGTCGACGGGTTCGCCCTGCAACGGCTCGCGCATCCACGCCCCGACGACCGCGCGGTGCTGCGTGACGCTCTGCGCCGGCTGACCATGACTCACCTTCGCAAGGCGTCCGCGCCGGCCTGAGGGGGCGCCCTCACCCCTTGCCGGCGAGCCGGTCGAGCACCCTCATGGCGACGGTCATGGCGCGCGCGTAACCCCCACCGCCGACTCCGGCGGGCTTGCCGAGGGACTGCCCGCGCTGCCGTGCCACGGTCTGCGAGTCGGTGTACTTGAGCAGGCCGTGGCGTCCGTGCCGGCTGCCCTGGCCGGAGGCGCCCCAGCCGCCCATGGGGGCGTCGGTGGATCCCCAGGCGGCGGCGTAGCCCTCGTTGATGTTGACGTTGCCGCTGCGCAGCCGGTGCGCGAGCCGACGGCCGCGCACGGGGTCGCGGGTCCAGACGGAGGCGCCCAGTCCGTAGCCGGTGTCGTTGGCCCGGGCCACGGCCTCGTCGTCACTGCCGACCCGGTACAGGGAGACGACCGGCCCGAAGGTCTCCTCCACACAGACCCGCATGGTCTCGTCGACGTCAGTGAGGACCGTGGGTTCGTAGAACGTCGGTCCCAGGTCGGGACGGGCCCTGCCGCCCACGAGGACCGTGGCGCCGTGGGCGGTGGCGTCGTCGACGTGTCGCCGGACGGCCTCCAGTTGGCCGGGCCTGCGGGTTCGGCGCCCCGGACTGCTCGGTGCGCTCGGCCGCGGGCCCGTCGGGCACGGGGTGGAGAGGGGGCATGGGTCACTCCTTCGGATTCGGGGCGTTCAAGCGCGCGGTCACCAGCCGCCGTGCCTCGGCGGACTCGGGCAGGAAGGTCACCGCCGGGTAGACGTGGAAGCCGCCGACGCCTTCGAACAGCGCGATGTCGACCCCGGCCGTCCGGGCCCGGGCGGCGAAGTCACGGCAGTCGGCCACGAAGATGTCGCGGGTGCCGACGACCACGGTGGTCGGCGGCAGTCCACGCGGGTCACCGCTGCCGGGGCTGACCTGGGGCGAGTCGACGGGCAGCGCGCCGGCCCACAACCGGCCGGCGTAGCGCAGTCCGGCGACGTCGAGCGTGGGGTCCCGGGCGACGACGTCGGCCACGCCGCGGTTCGTGAGTCCGGCGTCGAGCCAGGGAGCGAAGAGCACGAGGTGCCGCGGCAGCGGCAGCCCCTCGCCGCGCAGGCGCATGGCCGTGGCCAGGGCCAGCCCGCCGCCCGCGGAGTCCCCGGCCCACACAGGCGCCGCACCGGACTCCTCGGTGAGCCGTACCTGGAGGTCGAGCAGGGACGGGACGACCGTTCCCGCCGTTCCCTCGGGGGCCAGCGGGTAGAACGGCGCGATCACCCGGGCGTCGTTCTCCGCGGCGAGCGCGGCCATCAGATCCCAGTGCTGTACGACGACGGGATTGATGTAGGCGCCGCCGTGGAGGTAGACGATCGTGCGCTCGGGCCGCCGGCCGCGGACGCCGATCTCGGCGCACCGCAGCCCGGCGCGGTCGTGCACGGTGACGTCGTGGGTGCGCCGCAGCCGCCGCGGTACGGCGGCGGGCCCCTTGCGGCGGTTGCGCTGTCGGTCCGCCTCGGTGGATTCGTCGTCGCCGAGGACCCTCTTCGTCCTCGTGGCGGCGAGCCAGGCGCATACGAACCGCATGCGCAGCGACGGGTGGCCGCGCCCAGTCACGACGTCGGCGTGCTCCCTTGTGGGCATCTCGGGTCCCTTCGTCTGCCGCGCGACGCGGCGGCGCTCGTTCGTGCCCGTGGTTCGGGCTTGTGGTTCGTGATCGGCGGTGTGTTCCCTGCCGGGGTGACACGCGGGTCCGGGCGTCCCACCCCGGCCTCGGAGTCGGCTCTACGACTCCTTGAGCGCGGCCAGTTCCCGCTCCACCAGGGCGTCGTGCGCCCGCTCGTCCTCGCGTGCCCGGCGCGGGCTCCACCGGCCGGCCATCAGGAAGACGAAGGGCAGGAACAGCAGCTGACCGCCGACGCACACCCACCACCAGGTCTGCCACTGCCTCGGGTTGTCCTGGGCGGCCTTCGCCACCTCGGCTCCGTGCGCGGCGAGGTACGCCAGGTCGGCCTTGCCGATGGCCGCCGGCGCGGCCTTCAGATCCGCGGCGTACCGCGCCGCGAGCCGCAGACCCTGCTGTGTGCCGGGGTCACCCAGACCGGCCAGCAGCTTGACGGCCGCGGCCCGCTCGACTCCGAGACCAGCCATGATCTGTTTCACCGCGTCGGCCTGGGCGGCCGTGTCCCGCGGGTCGGCCTGTATCGCGGCCATGGTGGCGGGGGCGACGGCCTGGGCGGCGGCCAACTGACCACCGCGTACAGCCGATTGGGCGCTTCGGACCTCGGCTGTTCTCGCGCCCTCCGCCGTGGCGACCTGGCCGAGCAGGGTGGCCAGCCCTTCCCGGTCGGTGGGATCCTTCTGCACGCGGGCCGCGAGGGCCGAGTCGATGCCGGTGACGATCGCGAACTGCCGAGGGTGCTCCTGCTGGATGGCGGTGATCCGTGCCCCCTTCTCCACCAGCGTGGAGGTGGCCGGGACGATGAACGTCAGCACCACCAGGGAGAACGTGACGACCAGGCGCAACGTCCAGCCCCACACCGCGAGCCCGACCGCGGTGGCCGCGGGATCGTGCTTCTCCACGGTCTCGGTGAACGAGGCCATCCAGGCGACGTAGGCCATGCCGCCGCCCACGGAGCCGAGGACGAAGTAGAGGGCGAACGTGTGGTAGCCGGTGTCCGGTTCGGTCGCCGCGAGGGCGAACAGGACTGTGCCCACGACGCTGACGATGCCGCCGAGCACCATGAACGGCTTGCGCACGCGGAGCTTGTCCGACAGCAGGCCGAACACCACCAGGCTGATCGCGTTGAACGCCCAGTACCAGTTGGCCAGCGCGTTCGCCCGCTGGTCGCTGTAGCCGAACGTCGTCGCGAAGTAGACGACGGCGAATCCGACCAGCGCGTAGTACAGAAGCAGGAAGACACTGATCGCGAACGCCGAGCCGATGATGCCGAAGCGCAGCATCTGCCGCCATGGGTCCTTGAGTTCGCGCGCGGTGTCGACGCCCTTCGCACGGGCCGAACGAGCCTCCAGGAGGGCCCGGTCGCGCATGTTCACCATGAGCTGGTCACGCAGCGCGGGGGACAGCTCACGCAGTCCGAGGAGGGCGACGACGAAGACGACGAGCCCGGCGGCGCCGCAGACGTAGAACTGGAAGCGCCAGTCGGGGTGATGGTTGAGCGTGTTGCTGGAGACCGTGGTGACCACCAGGCTGCCGAGCACCGGGCCGAGCGTCCAGAAGCCCATCGCGGCGCCGCGCCCCACCTGCGGGGAGAAGTCGCGCATCAGCGCCGGCGTCGCGACCAGCACGACGCCCTCGACGAAGCTGAGCAGGACGTACAGCACCAGATAGGTGATCCCGTTCGGTGCATGGGGAAGGCCGAAGAGGATGATCAGCCCGGTCGCTAGCAGGCCCCCGACCACGAGGTTGGCCCGGCCCCACCGGTCGGCGAGTCCGGCGAACAGCGACGCGAAGGCGCCGACCGCGTTTCCGGCGACCGAGATCCAGACGAAGTAGCTGAAGGACATGCCGAGTTCGGTGATGATCTGGGTCGCCACCGAGCCCGAGACGTACAGCTCGTAGTAGAGGACCACGGTCGAGAGCACCGTGATCGCCAGGTACAGGTACCGGAGTCCGGTGTCGGGATAGTGCGACAGCTGCCGGTTCCACAGACTGCGTCGCACTGCGGGACTTGCATCGGGGAGCACGGGGACGCGGGTCGTTGTCACGGTGATTCCTTCCCTGGCGGTACGCCGGTGGCGCACTCGGCGTGTGGGGCGGGGACCCGGTCTCACGGAGGACGGGCCCGCACAGATCCGCGTAATGGACGCCCGGTACCTGGTCGCCGATGACTGCGGACCTCTTTCGCCGCAGGACCGCGGCGCTTTCGTTGGTGGCCCGCCGGGTCCGCGGACCACCGTTCGGCGAGGCGGTCTTGCGGAGGACGCTTCGTGGGCGCCATCTCGCTCCTGTCCGCTGCCGTGGACGTTGCGGAGACGGTAGGACGCAGTCTGGGCAAATGTCCAGACTTCGTCGGCTGAATGTTCTGCCCGACAATGCCGTGTTCGGATCCAGCTGCTGGTCGACGAGTCGCGGGCGGCGAAAGGCCGCTGGTCGTCGTGGTGGCGGGCGCGCACGGCCTGTCCTGCCGCAGGGCGGCTATACGCGATGCGCATACATGCCCGGCACGAATCTGGCACGCGGCGAGTGATCGCAGAGCACAGCAAAAAGGCCCGGCTCTCTGAGCTGGGCCTTCTTCGTGGAGCGGATGACGAGAATCGAACTCGCGCTCTCAGCTTGGGAAGCGACGGCGCTTGGGTGGACAAATAGCTTCTGACCTGGTCTTATGTGGCCTTGCTTGGGGTTCGGGAGCGCGCGATCACACCGCTGTTGACCGCAGTTGACCGGTCTTAAGGGCACGCTTTGGGCACGCGGTGGCGCTGAGGTGCTTCCCGGGAGCCGGAACGTCGACTGGGTGCGATCAGCAGGCCGGCCCGTCGACGTGGGTGACCGCGCCGGCGGTACCGCGGCAGAGGTCGCGTGCGATGACGACTCGCTGGATCTGGTTCGTGCCCTCGAAGATCTGCATGACCTTGGCCTCGCGCATGAACCGCTCCACGGGGAACTCCTTCGTATAGCCCGCGCCACCGAGCACCTGGACGGCATCGGTGGTGACGGCCATCGCGTGGTCGGTCGCGACGAGCTTGGCGATGGCGGCCTGCTGTGCGAACGGAAGGCCGGCGTCGAGGCGCCGCGCGGCGGAGAGGTAGGTGGCACGGGCGGACTCGACGCGGGCCGCCATGTCGGCGAGCAGGAACACGAGCCCCTGATGGTCGATGATCGGGCGGCCGAAGGTCTCGCGCTGCCGGGCGTATTCGACCGCGACGTCGAGGGCGGCCTGGGCCACTCCGGTGGCGACGGCGGCGATGCCGAGCCGCCCGGCCGTGAGCCCCGCGAGCGCGACGGACAGCCCGTCGCCCTCCGCGCCGATGCGCTGCCCGAGCGGCACCCTGACGTCCGTGAGCAGCGTCGCGGCCGTGGTCGAGCCGGTGAGCCCCATCTTCCGCTCGGGGGTGTCCGCGACCAGTCCCGGAGCGTCGGCGGGGACCAGGAAGCAGGAGATGCCGTGCCGCTCGTCGTCGGAGGTGCGCGCCAGGACTGTGTAGAAGTCCGCCTGCCCGCCGTGCGTGGTCCACGCCTTGGCGCCGTCGAGTACGTACAGGTCGCCGTCAAGGACGGCGCGGGTGCGCATGGCCGCCGGGTCGGACCCCGCGTGCGTCTCGGAGAGGCAGAACGCGCCGAGCTGCTCACCGCCCAGCATGTCCGGCAGCCACTGGCCCACCTGCTCCGCCGTACCGGCGTGGAACAACGGGGAGCACGACAAGGTGTGGACGCTCACCCCGACGGCGACGCTCGCCCACGCCGAGCCGAGTTCTTCCAGGACCTGGAGGTACACCTCGTATGGCTGGCCGCCGCCGCCCACGGCCTCTGGGAACGGCAGCCCGAGCAACCCGGCCTTGCCGAGCGTGGCGAACACCTCGCGTGGGAACCGGCCTGTCGTCTCGTCCTCAGCGGCCCGGGGCAGCAGGACGTCGGCCGCGATGTCGCGGACGAGGCGGATGAGGTCGGCCGACTCCTGCGTCGGCATGAGGCGGTGTGCGGGCACGGTCACTCTTTGGCTGAGTGCGGTCGCGGGTGGCGTACGGGAGAAGTGGGGACAGCCCGCTTGGGGGAGGTGGTCACAGCAGTGCGAGACCGGGCTCGCGCAGCAGGTCGGCGGTGTCGGCGAGCAGCTGAGAGCCTTGCTGGCCGTCCATGACACGGTGGTCGAAGGAGAGCGCGAGCTGGACGACGGAGCGCGGTTCGATCCGTTCGTCGAATCCGTCCCCGACGACCCATGGAGTGCGGCGCACGGCGCCTACGGCGAGGATTGCCGTCTCGCCCGGGTTGAGGATCGGGGTGCCCGTGTCGACCCCGAAGACCCCGACGTTGGTGATGGTCACGGTGCCTCCGGACAAGGCGGCGGGCGGGGTGCGCCCTGCGCGGGCGGTCTGCGCGAGGTCGTCGATGGCCCGGGTGAGGTCGGCGAGGCCGAGGCGCTGCGCGCTCTTGATGTTCGGGACGAGCAGCCCGCGTGGTGTGGCAGCGGCGATCCCGAGGTTCACCTCCGGAAGCACGACGATCTGCTGGTTGGGTTCGTCCCAGCGGCTGTTCGCATCCGGGGTGCGGCCGAGCGCGTGGAGGAACGCCCGCGCGACGAAGGCGAGCGGGGTGAGCTTCATGTCGCGGAACGGCGAACGGCGCAGGAGGGCGCTGCGCAGATCGAGCGTGCGGGTCATGTCGACGGTGACGAACTCCGTGACGTGCGGGGCGGTGAAGGCGGAGGCGACCATCGCGAGAGCGGTCTGCTTGCGGACACCCTTGACCGGGATGCGGACTTCGCCGGGCTGCCCGTCGGGTCTCGGCGTGTCTGCCGCGGGACGGGCCGGCCCGGTCACCGCGAGGGAGGCCGGTGAGCCGACCGCCGCCGCGGCGTGGACGTCGTCGCGGGTGATCCTGCCGTCCGGGCCGGAGGGCTTGACCGCCCTCAGATCGACTCCCAGCCTCTTGGCGAGCAGCCGTACCGGGGGCTTGGCGCGCGGGCGGTCGGCGGCGTCGGTCGCCATCTGGGCCGGGGGCGAGGAGGACGCGGTCGGTCCGGTCGTGGCGAATGGTGCGGCCGGCGCGGGCGGGGGCTCCGGTGCGGGGCGCCGGCGGCGGCCGGCCGGCGCGTGTGCCGGGGGGCCGTAGCCGACGAGAGGCCGGAACGTGGCTTCGTCGGCGGCGGGGCGGATTCCGACCAGGACGTCGCCGACGAGGGCGGTCTGCCCGGCCTGGACGAGGACTTCGACGACCTCACCGGCGTACGGCGAGGGGAGTTCGACCAGCGACTTCGCGGTTTCGATCTCGACGAGGGGCTGGTTCACCTCGACCGTGTCGCCGACACCGACGTGCCAGGACACCACCTCCGCCTCGGTGAGGCCCTCGCCCGGATCAGGCAGGCGGAAGTACTGCACGTCCGCTCCGGCGTAAGTGCCCGCGGTGGTGTGCGGCAGCCCGGCTGCCGTCGCGCTGTCGGCCATGTGCGCTCCTCGGTGGGGAGTCGGTGCTTCAGTAGGAGAGGCTGCGGTCGCAGGCGGCGAGGATCCGGTCGACCCCGGGAAGCCAGTCCGGTTCGAGCCGGCTGGGCGGGTACGGCGTGTCGTAGCCGGTGACACGGACGACCGGTGCTTCCAGGTCGTAGAACGCGGTGTCCTGCACCCGCGCGGCGAGTTCGGCGCCGAGACCGGCGGTCCTGGACGCCTCATGGGCGACGACGAGTCGCCCGGTGCGTCGCACCGAGGCGAGGACCGTCTCGTCGTCGATCGGCGACAGCGAGCGCAGGTCGACGACCTCGACCTCGCGTCCCTCGCCAGCGAGGGTCTCGGCGGCCTGCCGCGCGACGGGCACGAGCGCGCCCCAGGCGACCAGGGTCAGATCGCGTCCCGGGCGTACGACGGCGGCCCGTTCGAAACTCGCGGCCCTGGCCTCGGCATGTGACGCGTCACAGCCTCGTACGAGATCACCCTTGAGCCAATACGACCGCTTCGGTTCCAGGACGACGACGGGGTCGTCGCACGCGACCGCGGCCCGTAGCAGGTCGTACCCGTCCTGCGCGCCGGACGGGGCGACGACCCGCAGACCGGCGGTGTGCGCGAAGTACGCCTCGGGGGACTCGGAGTGGTGCTCGATGGCGCCGATCCCGCCGCCGACGGGGATCCGGATGACGACGGGCAGGCCGACCGCCCCTTCGGTGCGGTGCCGGTACTTGGCGAGCTGGGTGATGATCTGGTTCATCGCAGGGAAGACGAACCCGTCGAACTGGATCTCGCACACCGGCCGGTATCCGGCCATCGCGAGGCCGATCGCGCTGCCGACGATGCCCGCCTCGCCGAGCGGGGTGTCCACCACACGCAGGAGGCCGAACTCGTCCTGGAGCCCGTCGGTGACCCGGAAGACACCGCCGAGGCGGCCGATGTCCTGCCCGAGGAGAAGGATCCTGTCGTCGTCCACGAGGGCGTCCCGCAGCGCGGCGTTGAGCGCGTGCGCGAGTGCCGTGGGCCGCGCCACCACCGGGGTGGGCGCCGGGATCCCGGGGGCTGTCGTGAGGGTCATGCGGACTCCCCGCTCTCGACGAACGCGAGGTGCTCGCGCATCTGGGCCTCCAGGTGGCGGGTCGGACGGGCCAGGGTGTGCAGGAACGGGGTGTTCGGCGGCGGGCTCGCCAGCCCGCGGCAGCCGGAGCGCAGCCGGGCGGCGAGTGCCTCCTCCTCGGCGGCGAGGGCGGCGAGGAACTCCTCGTGGGGCACGGGTGCCCGGCCGACGGGGTCGGCGGGAGACTCCAGGTGTGCGCGCAGGCGCAGGACCGGGTCAAGTGCGGCCCAGTGGTCGTTGTCGTCGGCCGTGCGGTAGCGCCGGTCGTCGTCGGACGTCGTGTGCGGGTTGCGCCGGTAGGTGACGGCCTCGATGAGCGTCGGGCCCCCGCCGGCGCGGGCCTTCTCCAGCGCGGCCCGTGTCACGGCGTGGCAGGCGAGGACGTCGTTGCCGTCGACACGTACGCCGTCGAACCCGAACCCGCCGGCGCGCCGGGCGGCCGGGACCCGGCTCTGCACACGGTAGGGCGTGGAGATCGCCCACTGGTTGTTCTGGCAGAAGAACACGACCGGCAGTCTCTGGGCTCCCGCCCAGACGAACGCCTCGTTCGTCTCGCCCTCGCTCAGGGCGCCGTCCCCGACGAAGACGAGTACGGCCCGGTCGGTGTCCGGGTCGCCGGTGCCGGTCCGCCCGTCCCGGACGATGCCCATCGCGAAGCCGACGGCATGGAGTGTCTGGGCGCCGAGGACGATCGTGTAGAGGGCGAAGCGGTGCTCGGCCGGTTCCCAGCCGCCGAGTGTCGTACCGCGGAACAGGGCGAGGGCATGGACCGGGTCGACGCCGCGGCACCACAGCACCGCGTGTTCGCGGTAGGTCGGGAAGACCATGTCCTGGGCACGAAGCGCGTGTGCGGCACCGACCTGGGCGCCCTCCTGGCCGAGCATGGACGGCCACAGGCCGAGTTCGCCCTGGCGCTGCAGGGCGATGGCCTCGGTGTCGAAACGGCGGGCGAGCACCATGTCCCGGTACGCCGCGCGCAGGTCGAGGGGTTCGTCGGGGACGGGCAGGCCACTGCCGCCGGTGCCGTCCGGTGTCCCGTCGAGGCCGAGGAGCCGCAGCGGCTCCTCGGCCGTGGGCGAGGCGGCGGCGGGGGAATCGGTCATGGCGCACAGGGTTCGCGCCGCCGTCCATGCCGCGCAAGGTTCATGCGTGAAAGCTGCTTCTTATGAAGAAAAAAGAAACTATGATGCCGAGAATGCTTAATGAATCTTGCAACAAGGCAGGTGAATCATGCCCCAGGACGTGACGCTCGACGAAGTCGACCGCACCATCCTCCGCCTGCTCGTGGAGAACGGGCGACGGAGCACCGTCGACATCGCGACGCGGGTCCGGCTGTCGCCGGCCCCGGTCAAGCGGAGGATTGACCGGCTGGAGCGACTCGGCGTCATCAGCGGTTACACCGCGATCGTCGACGAGACCCGCGTCGGCGGGTTCGACGCCTTCACCGAGCTGCGCTTCGGAGGCGACACCCCGGTCGCCGAGTTCATCCAGGCCGTCACCGGGCAGCCCGAGGTGCTGGAGGTGCTCACCATCGCGGGGGACCCGGATGCCCTGGTCAGGATCCGGGTGGACAACGTCCAGCACCTGCAGCAGGTCGTCGACGGGCTGCGCCGCACCGGCCGTGTCGTCGGTACGAAGACCCTCGTCGTCCTCAGTTCGTGGCGGCGCGGCGACGGCACCGTACCGACCACGGAGTGAACGGCGGGCCGTAGGCGGCCGAGCCCCGCTCAGTCGAAGATCTTGCCGGGGTTGAGAATCCCGGCCGGGTCGAGTGCAGCCCTGACCGCGCGCTGCATGGTGATGACGTCCTTCGAGAGCTCCGCCCGCAGACCGTCCCGTTTGAGCAGCCCCACGCCGTGTTCGCCGGTCACGGTGCCGCCGAGGTCGAGGGCGTCGCCGATGATGTCGTCGAACGCGTCCTGCGCACGCCTGCGGGCCGACGGGTCGTCGTCCGGCACGATGAGCAGAGGGTGCAGGTTGCCGTCGCCGGCGTGGGCGATGTTGGCGATGACCGTGTCGTGCCGCCGCCCGGCCTGTTCGATGCGCTCCAGCATCACCGGCACCGCACCGAGCGGCACACAGACGTCCTCGGTGAGCACCGGCCCGAGCCGTTCGAGCGCGGGATAGGCCAGGCGGCGGGCGGCGAAGAGCGCCTCGGCCTCCTGCTTGTCGGTTGAGCGTGCGGCCCAGCTCGCGCCGCCCCGCATGAAGCACTCGACCATCCGGTCGGCCTCGTCGTGCCCGGCCGCGCCCGGCGCGTCCGTGCGACCGAGCAGCACGACGTCCGCGTCGACGGACAGGCCCATGTTCTTCCACGCGTCGACCGCCGCCAGGCAGTGCCGGTCGACGAGTTCGAGGGCCGACGGGACGATCCCGGCGGCGCCGACCTCGTGGATGGCCTGCCCGGCGGCACGGACGGAGTCGAAGTAGCCGACAGCCGTGTGTTCCGGCATCCGTGCCGGCCGAAGCCGCACCGTCACCTCGGTGACCACACCGAGCGTGCCCTCGGAGCCCACCACGAGCCCGAGCAGGTCGTACCCGGCGACCCCCTTCGCGGTCCGCCGTCCCAGCCGCACGACGGCGCCCGTGCCGGTGACCATCTCCACGGCGAGTACGTAGTCCCGGGTGACCCCGTACTTCACGCAGCAGACGCCCCCCGCGTTCGTCGCGACGTTGCCGCCGATCGTCGACCACGGGGAACTGGCCGGGTCCGGGGGGTACCACAGGCCCTTCTCGGCAGCCGCGGTGCGCAGGTGGTCGTTGACCACGCCCGGCTGGACGACGGCGAGGCGCTCCAGGGGGTCGATCTCGAGGATTCGGGTCATCTGCTCGGTGGACAGCACGACGCAGCCGTCGACGGCGTTCGCCCCGCCCGACAACCCCGTTCCCGCGCCGCGGGTCACGAGCGGGACGCGGTGGGCCAGACAGGTGTGCACCACGGCCTGGACGTCGCCGGTCGTGCGAGGTCTGACGACCGCCGCGGGGAGCCCGTGGGGGGCCCACTCGGCCTCGTCGTGCGCGTAGGACCGCATCACCTCCTCGTCGAGGACGAGCCGGTCGGGCCCGGCGGCGCGGCGCAGGGCGGCGAGAAGGGACGTCGGCGTCTCCGGTACACGAAGGTCGGTCATGCGCCCAGTCAACCCCTGCCGGGCGGGGCATTGAATGGACGGTTTCTCCATTCCCGGGCCCGGGAGATGTAGCCGGTCAACGTCGGGGCGATGATGTGACGATGGACGAGACCACGACGGCCGGCCCGGCACCGGCCACGACGGTCGGCCCGGCACCGGTCGGCCCGGCACCGGCGGGGACGGCACCGGTCGGTCCGGCACCGGCGGGGACGGCGGTCGCCGCGGAGTCCGGAGGCTGGCTGGAACTGCTCGCCGACGACTGCTCGCCGGGCGACATCCAGCGGTTGCGCGCGGCTCTCCTGGCGGGAGCGGACGACGCCACCCGTCGGCGGGTCGAGAGCGAGGCACAACTCGCCGAAACGATCCGTGCCCGGCTCGCGGACCGTGGCCGGGACGCCCGCGAGCTGCGCGTCCGCGACGACCTGGTGCGGCGGCTGGCGTCCCTGCGGGACAGTGCGGGGCTGCTCCAGGAGGTCGTGGCGCAGTCGCGGTTCCTGCTCGGTGTTGACGTCGCCTACATCATGCTGCCGACCGCTGACGGCGGCCGCCTGCGCATCGATATCGTCGACGGCTCACTGGGTGACACCCTGCAAGGCGTCGTCCTCAGGGACGGCGAGGGCCTGGGCGGCGAGGTCATGCGCTCCGGCCGGCCACTGTGGAGCGAGTCCTATCTGGACGACGGGCGGCTGCGCCGGGTTCGGTCCGTCGACTCGATCGCGGTCAGTGAGCATCTCGGCGGCATCCTGGGCGTCCCGCTGCGGTTCGGCAGGTCGACGCTCGGTGTTCTCCTCGCCGCCGACCGCCGTCCGCGGCGGTTCAGCGACCATGAGGTCGAACTGCTCGCGGGTCTCGCCGCCCATGCCGCCGTCGCGCTGCGCAACGCCCAGCTCTTCGAGGAGAACCAGCGGGCCGTCGCGGATCTGCGGCAGTCGAACGAGGCCCTGAAACGTACGGACGAACTGCGCCGACGGGCCGGTGAACTGCGCGAACAGCTCACCGCCGAGGTCCTGCGCGGGGGCGGGATCCCCGAGGTCGGACGGGCCGTGGCGCGGGCGGTCGGTCTGCCGGTCCAGGTGCTCGGCGCGGACGGCGCCCGGCTCGACGCGGGACCCGGCACGGACGACATCGACGTGGTCGCCGTCACCGGCAGTGCCCCCGAGCGATGGCTCTCCGGCCAGGAGCCGGCCTCCCGGACGGCCATCGGCCGGGATCACCTGGCCGTTGTCCCGATCCGGATGCGCGACGGCTGCGCGGGCTGCCTCGTCGCGGTCAGCGACGTACGGATCGGCGACGAGACCGTACGCCTGCTGGAGATCGGTGCCATGACAGCCGCGCTGGTCGTCGCCACCGAGCGCAGCGTCGCCGAGGCCGAACTGCGCACGCGCGGCGCGTTCGTGACCGCACTGCTCGCCGGCGACGGGGACGACGCCGAGCTACGCCGTCGGGCCGTGGCCGCCGACATCGACATCGACGCGATCGGCGTCGTCGTCGTGCTCGACAACGCCGGACAGGACGAGAGGGCCGTGGCCGCGGCGGCCACCCGGATCGCCGCCGAACTGCACGGGTGGGTGGCCCAGCACGCCGACCGCTTCGTCGTTCTCGCACGGCAGCACGACGTCGCCTCGGTTCGGGCACGGATAGCGGCTCTCGGGGACGGTGACCTGCCGGCGGCCGGCGGGATCGCACCGGCCGCCGGCGGGGTGGCGGCGGTCCGTACCGCTCACGAGGCGGCGCGGCAGACGGCGGCCGTCCTTCTCGCCCTCAAACTCCCAGGAGCTGTCGCGACCGCGGCCGAGGTCGGTCCGTACCGGAGTCTGTTCAGCCATGCCGGCCGGGATGACATCGCCGCGTTCGTCGAAGCCGCCCTCGGCCCTGTGCTCGCATACGACCGGGCCCGTGGCCGAGACCTCGCCACGACCCTCGAAGCCTTCCTCGGCCAGTCCCAGCACCACGCCCGCACCTGCGAGCAGCTGTGCATCCATCCCAACACGCTGTACCAGCGCCTGGAGCGTATCGGAGAACTCCTCGGAACCGGGTGGCGCGAGCCGGGCCGGACCCTGCAGCTGCAGCTGGCACTGCACCTGCGCGGCCTCGCGCAAACCCTCGCTCCCGACGTCGGACGCCGAGGGAACACACCGTGACCGGGCAGTGGTGGAGGATTCACCCATCGCTGACGACCGGATGTGGGCATCACGTCCATTGCCCGCGAAGCCGCCATCACATGCAATGAGCCAGCGGCCCGCAAGGCCGCGCGAGCATCGCCGGCGACGAAGCCGGCCCGATGAACAGGACTCGTGCAATGACGCAGGACTTCCGCCGAGGTCACGTCGTCACCGGTGATGGAGTCACCATCAGCTTCCTCGAACAGGGCACCGGACCGGTGATGGTGCTCGTGTCGGCTGGTCGCAGACCGCCGCCCAGTGGCGTCACCAGATCGTCGAGTTCTCCCGCACCCACCCCGTCATCGCCCTCGACATGCGTGGTCACGGCGAGAGCGACAAGCCCGGCCACGGCTACCGGATCGCCCGGCCGGCCACGGACCTGCACGACGTACTCGTCGCCCTCGCATGCCAGGACGTCACACTCGTCGCGCACTCGATGGGGTGCTCCGTCACGTGGGCGTACTGGGACCTGTTCGGTGGTGAGCGGCTCGGCCGGCTCGTCCTTGTCGACCAGCCCTCCGTCCTGGTCGCCGACCCCGCCTGGGCCGAGGGCGAGGCGGCGGAACTCGGGGCGATCTTCGACTGTACGACGGTCTCCTCCCTCAACGCCGGCCTCAAGGGGCCGGCCGCGGCCGACGTGAGCCGCGGGCTCGTCGCCTCGATGTTCACGCCCGCTACGCCCGCGGAAGACATCGAGTGGACGATCGAGGTCAACTCCGCCCTGCCCCGCGCGGACGCGGGCACCCTCCTCGCCGACCACTGCTTCGCGGACTGGCGTGACGTCCTGCCGCGGATCACCGTCCCGATGCTCGTCATCGGCGGTGACGCGAGCATCTTCCCCCCGGCCGGCATCGAGTACGTCGCCAAGGGCGTTCCGTCGGCGCAGGTGCGGATCTTCGTCGGCGACGAGCGCGGCAGCCACTTCATGTTCTGGGAGAACCCGGCTCTCTTCAACCGCGTCGTCCACGAGTTCCTCACCGGCTGACACGCCGGTCCACCTCCACACGGCAGCCGCCCCTGAACCCCGCGGCGACTCCCTCTCCGGCTCCTTCCTCCTCCTCCTTCCTCCTTCCGCGCAGTGCCTCAGCGCTGTGCCGTGCGGCCGCCGTATCGGTATGGCTGCGGCACAGCGTATGGACAAAACCGAAAGGTCCTCCCATGTCCGTCACCAGCGTGTCCCTCACCGAGTCCCTGGATACCGTCCTCCGTGAGAGCGTCGAGTCCGGCCTGATCCCCGGCGTTGTGGCGCTGGCCGCGACATCCGACGGCGTCGTCTACGAGGGCTCCTTCGGCCCCCGCGTGCTCGGTACCGACACCGCCATGACCACCGACACCGTCTTCTGGCTCGGCTCGATGACGAAGATGATCGTTGCGATCGGCGCCCTGCAACTCGTCGAGCGCGGCAAGCTCTCCCTCGACGCCCCCCTCGGCACCCTGCTGCCGCAACTGGCCGAGCCGCAGGTGCTGGAAGGCTTCGACGACGACGGCCTACCCGTCCTGCGTGCCGCCCGCACCGCCGTGACACTGCGGCACCTCCTCACCCACACCGCGGGCAACGGCTACCACTTCTGGAACGCCGACGTTCTGCGCTACCAGGAGGTGATGGGCCTGCCCGGCATCATCGAGTGCAGAGAGGCGACCCTCACCACCCCGCTGACGTTCGACCCGGGAACCGCCTGGCAGTACGGGATGAACCTCGACTGGGTCGGGAAAGCGATCGAGAAGGTGTCCGGTGTGTCCCTGGAGGACTACCTGCGGGAGGCGCTGCTCGACCCGCTGGGCATGAGCGACACGACGTTCGTGCTGACCGCCGGCATCAGCGCCCGCCTGGCCGGCATGCATGCGCGCACCCCGGACGGCCTGGTGCCCGTCGAGTTCGAGATGACCCAGGAGCCGGAGTTCCAGATGGGCGGGGGCGCCATGTACGGCAGCGCCCGTGACTACCTCACGCTGCTGCGGATGCTCCTCGGCCGCGGTGAGCTCGGCGGCGTCCGGGTACTGTCCGAGGACTCCGTCGACGAGGCGCTGCGCAACCAGATCGGCGGTCTGCGGATCGGTCTCATCGCGTCCGTCGACCCCGCCAGTTCCAACGACGTCGACCTCCTGCCCGGCATCGACAAGACGTGGGGCCTGCTGGGCCTGCGCAATGAGGCCCCCGGCACGCAGGGCCGCTCCGCCGGAAGTCTGTTCTGGGCGGGCCTGGGCAACACGTACTTCTGGGTCGACCACGGTAGCGACGACTGCGGCCTGCTCTGCACGCAGATCCTGCCGTTCGCCGACCAAGCCGTCCTCGACACCTTCGACAGCTTCGAGCGGACCGTCCACCACCGCTGACGACGGCCTGCCCGACGACCTCTGCGAGAACGATGAGAACTTCTGTGAACGCCGCCGGCACCGCGAGCCCCATTGGTGCCGGCCGACAGTTTCCCCGCTGGTCCCAGCTGGGCCCACTGCTGCGTGTCGACCTCGGCGGTACGGGCGCCCGTGCGCGTCTGCGACGCGCCCCGGACGTCGCGGGCATCCGCGAGATCGCACGTCGGCGGGTCCCGCAGGCCGTCTTCGACTACGTCGACGGCGCCGCCGAGGGCGAGGTGAGCATCGCCCGCTCGCGCGACGCGTTCGACAGCGTCGAGTTCCGCCCCCGCGTCCTCGTCGACGTCGCCGAGCCCGACCCCTCGACCACGATCCTCGGCCGCCCCGCCCGGATGCCCGTCGTCCTCGCGCCGACCGGCTTCACCCGGCTCATGCACCACCAGGGCGAGTACGCCGTCGCCGCGGCGGCGGCCACGGCCGCTGTCCCCTACACGCTGTCCACCATGGGCACGGTGACACCCGAGCGCCTCTCCGAGACCCGCCCGGACGGTGCCGACCAGTGGTTTCAGCTGTACCTGTGGCGCGACCGGGGCCGTAGCGCCGAACTCGTGGCGCGCGCCCGCGAGGCCGGGTTCCGCACGCTCGTCCTCACCGTCGACACCCCGGTCGCCGGAGCGCGGCTGCGCGACGTCCGCAACGGGTTCAGTGTCCCGCCGAAACTCACCCCGCGGACGCTCATGAACATGAGCCGGCACCCGGGATGGTGGGCGAATCTCCTGACGACCGAACCGCTGACGTTCGCCTCGCTCACCGAGACCGGTGGCACCGTCGCCGATCTGGTCGGCCAGATCTTCGACCCGCACGTCACGATCACCGACCTCGAGTGGCTGCGGGGCCAGTGGCAGGGACCGCTCGTGGTGAAGGGGGTCCAGACCGTGGCCGATGCCCGCCTCGTCGTGGACGCCGGGGCCGACGCCGTCGTCGTCTCCAACCACGGCGGCCGCCAGCTCGACCGCGCGACGACCCCGCTGGAGGAACTTCCCGCGGTGGTACGGGAGATCAGTGAACGGGCTGAGGTCTACATCGACGGCGGGGTCCGCACCGGCGCGGACGTCGTCGCCGCCGTGGCCCTTGGCGCCCGTGCCTGTCTCATCGGCCGACCGTATCTCTACGGCCTGATGGCTGGCGGCCAGGCGGGCGTGAGCCGTGTCCTCGACATCCTCCACGCGGATATGACGCGGACCCTCGCCCTGCTCGGCACGCCGATGCTGAAGGACCTCGACGGCGACAGCGTACGGTTCCGGCGTCAGCGCTGACCAGGAACCCGCTCCGCCGAGTGGTCTTTGTCGTCTGGATTTCCCGCCGACCTGGCCAGAGATGTTTCGAGTGCTGGCGGACGTTGTGAGGCAAAGAGGCCCGGGTCTGTCTGACCTGGGCCTTCTTCATGGAGCGGGTGACGAGAATCGAACTCGCGCTCTCAGCTTGGGAAGCGACGGCGCTTGGATGGCGGCATAGCTTCTGACCTGCGGGTATGTCGCCCGGGGTACAGTGTCGAGGGCTAATTTCGCACCGCTGTTTACCGTGGTTGTCCGGTCTTATGGGCACGCTATGGGCACGCCTCCGCGTGGGGACGCCATGCGGGGGCGGGACTGCTCCACTGCGGTTCTGCACCTGTGGATGCGGGATGTTCCCGACACATCGGCTTGCAGAAGCACACCCCTCCACGGGCACTTGACGGCCGGTGACGTCGCCAGATTCAGCACTGCTGCGCCGGAGCGGCAGTGGGATGTCGGCGTCGACATGGAGAGGGTTGAAGGTCAGACCGGCTACCCGATCCGCTCCGCCTGGCACACGCGCGGCGGTCCCCGTCCGCTGCTACCCGCGGAGTCGTTGAACAGGGCGGGCGGCATCCTCAACCGGATAGGCTGCCCGAATGAGTGGCTCCTTCGCAGGTGAGAGCGTGCCTGGTTCCGTCATCTTTATGTCAGGGGTGAGCGTTCACCGTCGCACGACGGGCCAGGAGGTGATCCTTGACTCGGTCGACTGGGCCGTGCTCAGGGGGCAGCACTGGGCGCTGCTCGGGCCGAACGGGGCCGGCAAGACCACCATGCTGCGGCTCGCCGGAGCCTTGATCCACCCTACGACCGGAAACGTGGACGTACTCGGGTATCGGCTTGGTCGGGTGGACGTGCGAGAGCTCCGGGCTCGGATCGGCTTCGTCAACGCCGCGCAAAAGGTGCCGCTGGACGCCACCGCCCACACCGTGGTCCTCACCGGCGCGACCGGCACGGTGCAGCCGCTGTGGCGGATGTACGACCCCGGCGACCGGGAACGGGCCACGGTGCTGCTGGCCGAACTGGACTGCAAGGAGCTCGCAGGGCGCGCCTACGGTGACTGCTCGGGCGGACAGCGGGCCAGGATCCTCATCGCCCGGGCACTGATGTCCGACCCGTCCCTGCTGCTGCTCGACGAGCCGTTCAACGCGCTCGACCTTCCCTCACGGGAGGATCTCGTGGACGCGTTGTACGGCCTGGCGAGCAGCCGGCCGGGACTGTCCACGGTGACCGTCACCCACCATCCGGAGGAGTTGCCGCCCTCCACCTCGCACGCCTTCCTCCTGAAGGAGGGCCGTGAACTCGTTGCCGGTCCTGCGGAATCCGTGCTCACCTCGGCGAACTTCACCGAGTGCTTCGGGCGGCCCATCCGGGTCGAATCGCATGATGGCCGTTGGTACGCACGGTCTACGGCCGTACCGCCAACGCGTCGCCGAGGCGAGCCTCCGCCCGGTCCGGGCTCTCGCCCATGAACCGGACGAGACCGGCCAGGCTTCTGAGGAATCCTTCGCCCAGGTCGGCCGCCGGATGGTCCTCTCGGTACTTCAACCCCAGGCGCATACGATCGCGGCCCTCGACGACCAGGAGCATCAGGTCGGGTCCGCGCCGCAGACGGGTGTCCTGCGCGAAGGCGTCGAGAGGGACCCAGTCGCCCACCAGGCCGGAGCCCGGCAGCCGTCCCGAGAGGGGCACGGCTTCCATGACGGTTTCGTCGACGTAGTTGAAGAAGGCGCCTGCGAGTTCGGGTGCGATGCCCCTCGGCAACGCCTCGCCCCACAGGGTGTTGGCCCTGTCCTTGGCGATGTGCGAGAGGGTGCTCGCGCACATGAGCTGGAAGGCCGTGCTTCCGACGAGTTTGCTCAGGGCGATGTCTTCGTCGGCGTGGACCACCACGGGACCCTGCATGAATCTCTTGTCGGCCGAGAGACGCGCCTCCTTTGTGCGCCGGTTGGCCGTGAGGGCGAGGGGACTGCTGACTCGCTGGCCGCTGGACCGGCACAGCGCGAGGCCGAACGCCGTGAGCAGCACGGCCGGGATCGGTGCGCGCAGGGACGCGGACGCCTTTGAGGCGCTGTCGAGGAGGTTGGGCGTGGACAACCATACGGTCCGGTAAGTGCTCCCGTGCCCGTGCAGGCTGCTGTCCACGGTGGTGTCGACCCCGTACCGCTCCAGCAGGTCGGTCAGTTGTCGGGCCTGCCCGCGCCAGAATTCCTCCGAGCGCTCGCGATAGCGGGCGGCTGCGGGGAGCTCCTCCCAGTCCACAACGTCGAGGGGCTGTTCGGGTACGCCCGGAAGGGCTGACGACGGAGCGGAGAGCAGCGAGTGGAGGTCCTCCCTGAGGACGTTCATTCCCGATACGTCCAGCGCGGCGTGGTCGGCCACCACGCCGATGTCCTGCACCTTGCCGTCGTGGTGGGCGACGAGGAAGCGGATGGGCCACTCGTGGGCCAGGTCGAAACAGGTCCCGCGGAGTTCCCCGAACGCATTGGGTGCGTCGTGGGCCTCCACCGTGCGGACGACCGCGTGCAGGTCCGCTGCGGTCCGGGGCGCGGAACAGACCTGTTGCCGGCCGTGGGGTCCGGCCGTGGGGTCTGTGAGGCTGCGCAGCGCCTCGTGACGGGTCAGGAGAACGCCGACTGCGTCCATTGCCTCGCCCACCGTGGCGTCCGCCACGCTCACCGCTGAGACCGAGTTGTTGTCGCACGCGGTGTCCGGCTGCTGAGGCTGCCCTGCGAACCAGTCCTCCTGAGCGTGATTCAGCCGGCCCTCCCGCTCGACGCGGGGTGATGTGGCGCTCACCGTGCCTCCTGCAGATCCTCGTCGGTCGCTCGTGTCCGTCGGCGGTAGTGGGCGAAGCCGGGCCAGAAGACAGCGGTGATCACTACACCGACTACGCAGAGAACGCCGCCGCTGACGATCGACAGCCGCAGCCCCCAATGAGCCACGGCACCCGCTTCGATGTCGCCCAGTCGTGGTCCGCCCACCACAAAGAGCAGGAACAGGGCATTCACGCGTGAGCGGAGCAGGACGGGTGTGTGCCGCTGCATCATCGTCACGCGCAGGACCGCGCTCACGGCGTCGGCCGCGCCCGCGATCAGGAGGAGCAGCAGGACTGCCCAGAGGCTGTTCAGCACCAGGCCGCTGGCGGCGATGGCCAGCCCCCAGACAGCCACGGAGACCATGACCCCCAGTCCCTGTCGCCGGACCCGCCCGATCCATCCGCCGGTGGCGCCGGCGAGCAAGGCGCCCAGCGCCGGAGCGGTGAACAACAGACCCAGTGCCCCGGACGGCCAGCCGTCGTGGTCGGTGACCATCTGCGGAAAGAGGGCCCTGGGCATCCCGAAGACCATGGCGAACAGGTCGATGACGGCGATGGCCTGGATGAGCGGGTGGCGCAGGAAGAACCGGACGCCGGACAGCAGGCCACGGAGTGCGGGCCCGGAAGTGTCCGCGCCGCGAGGGTTTCCGCCCCGTCCGGTACGGATGAGGTAGTAGCCAACAGCTGCCACGGTGAAGGTCAGCGCGTCGGCGACGTACACGGCACGCACGTTCCACAGGGAGAGCACCACACCGCCGACCAGAGGACCGGCCAGGGAGGTGATCTGGAAGAGGGTCTGGTTGAGGACCTGGCCCGCCTCCAGGTCCCGGTCGCGGAGGAGGGACGGCACCAGGGAGTCGCGTACGGGCTCGTCCATGGCCGTACACAGAGCCAGTGCGGTGGCGAGCACGACGAGGAATGACAGCCCTGTCAGCCCGCTCAGCCCGGTTCCGAGGGCGAGTGCCGCCATGCATGCACCCTGTGCGACCTGGAGAGTGACCAGCATCGCCCGGCGGTTGACGCGGTCCCCGAGGTGGCCGCCGACGAACGCACCGACGACGAGTGCCACGAGCTGGGCAGCACTGACGATGCCCACGTCCAGCGAGTTGTGCCGCAGCAGATACGCCTGGGCCGCCAGCGCGACGACCGTCATCTGGCTCCCGGTGAGGGAGGCGACCTGGCTGATCCAGAACACCCGGTAGTCCCGGCTGCTGCGGATGGGGCTCAGGTCGAGTGTGACCTTCGACAGCAGCCGGGGCACCCGACGGGCGGGCACCGCTTCAGGCTGCCCGCCCGTCCGGGGCTCCCGCTCTGTTGCCGTCTCCTGACGGGTGCTCACGGGTGCGCACCCGCCGGGGTCAGGTGGGAACTCAGCTCGGAGACGGTGAGCAGGCGGACGCCGATCCCCCCGATCTCGGACAGCGCGCTGTCCGTCACCCGGGAGACGGCATCGGTGATCAGACCGACCCGGTAGTCGCGCTCCGACGCCTCGAAGATGCTCGCCCTCGGGCAGTTAGGCAGGTTGCACCCCGCGAACACCACCGTGTCCACGCCCAGTTCGGTCAGGAGGTCCTGCAGCGGGGTGCGGTAGAAGGCGCCCCACCGGGGCTTGAAGACGGCGTACTCGGCGGGGCCGAGCCGCTGCGGGCGGCCCGAGAGCAGGAGCTCGGCATCCAGTTCGGGGGCGTCGTCGGGTGCCAGCCCGGGTGCGAGCCCGCTGCCATGGCTTCCTGGCACCGCGATGCGTACGCCGCTGCCGATCAGTCCGCGCCGGACGAGGTCCACGTCACCGCTAGTGGGGTCGTAGAGGCGCACGATGTGAATGACGGGGCGACCTGCCGACCGGAAGGCGGACACGGCGGAGCGCAGAGCCGGCAGGACCTCTGTGGTGCCGGGGATGCCGTAGGGCGAGTCCGACAGGAAGTCGTTCTGGACGTCGATGGTCACCAGGGCGGCGGAGGCGAAATGCGGCCGGGTGTGCGGGTCGTCGATTCCCTGCGCACTCATCGGCCGGCCTCCGCGCCCTGACCGGCCGGAGCCAGGAAGCGGCGCTCGATGGCGGCGAGGCTGCGGAAGTCCTCGGCGGTGATGGAGCCGAGGTCGACGGCCGCCCCGGTGACCTCCTCCAGGAGGTAGACGAACTCCAGGAAGGCCAGGGAGTCGATGAGCCTGCCCTCGATGAGGTCGTCCTCCCTTCCCGGGGCCTCCGTGAGATGCGGGTTCTTCTCCATGATCCACTCGACGACGCGGTCGTTCATGCTTCTCCTCCGTTGGTTGTGCTCTGCGTGGTTCAGTCGCGGTCTGTGTCCGCGCCCGGTACGGCGGTGGCGCCCGCGGCGATGGCGGCGGCCCAGGGGCCCTCGTGGCTGATGCTGATCTCGATGGAGTCCAAGTGGCGTTCGGATGCGAGCCGGGCCGCCCGGCCCGACAGATGGGCACGGGGGACTCGGCCCGCCGGGCCAAGGATCTCCACCTCGGCCCAACGGATGATCTCGCCTTCGGGGGCGAGCACCTTGATCACGGCCTCCTTGGCGGCGATCCGGCCACTGATCGTCTCCAGCCTCCCGTTGGCGACTCGCTCGAGCTCCGCCCGCTCCCGGTCCGTGAAGTGGTCGGCGAGCAGGCGGCCGGCCGAGGTGTCCAGCAGTTGGGAGATCCTGGCGACGCTCACCAGATCCACTCCGACCCGTACCGGACTAAGCCCGTTCATGGCTTCGGTCCGCGCCGTGTGCGGCGTCCGCCGTGCCGACGAGCAACTTGGCGGATGGCTCCGGCGCCTGCACCACTTCGACGTGGGCCAGCCCTGCTTGGCGCATCAGCTCGGTCATTTCGGCCACCGTGTAGCTGCGTCCTCCGTCCCACAGGGTCAGAGCGGAGAGGTTGTGCAGCGTGGTGAAGAGGGGAGCGGTGCGCGTCTCCTCGAGGAAGTGACCGTGCACCAAAACCCTGCCTGATTCCGAGAGGGCCGCGCGGGCCCTGCGCAGGATGCCGAGGGCAGCCTCCGGGCTCTCCTGATGCAGGACGTTGGAGAGCAGGACGACGTCCACGTCGGAGCCGAAGTGGTCGGAGTAGTAGTCGCCCGCTCGAAGCTGGATCCGGCTTTCCAGACCGGCCTGTGTCACGGTGTTCGAGGTCAGCGGCAACACGGCTGGCAGGTCGATCACCTCGCTGGTGAGGTCCGGCCATTGCTCGCAGAATGCGATGCTGTACGTCCCTGCGCCCCCGCCGACGTCGACCATCGTGGTGGCGCCCTGCTGCGGAAGCGCCTGTGCCAGCGCGTCGGCACTGCGGGAGTTGTACTCGTGCATGCCGAGGATGAAGTCAGCGGCGTACTCCTCGTCGTCGCCGAGCCGCAGCCGACGCTCCTCCACCGCCTCTGCGACCTGCAGAGCCTGCGTGATGCCGCCCCAGGGGTCGTACCAGCGGGCCATCACCTTCACCCAGCGCGTGACCGACTCCGCCGATGCCTCGACCAGCAGCCGCTGGGTGTGCTGGCCGTTGGCGTATTCACCGTCGCCGGAGCGGGTCAGCAGGCGCAGCGCCACACAGGCGTCGAGCAGCCGCAGCGCCGAGTCCTCGGGCAGACCGCAGGCGGCGGCGGCCTTGTCCACCGTGAGCGGGCCCTCGGCAAGGGCGTCGAACACTCCGGTGCGCACGGCGGCGAAGAGCGTCTGAGCCTGCCAGTATCCGAACGCCATCTGACTGATCTGGGCCATTCCCAGGTCAAGCGCCATGAGTCACCGACTCCTTCGTGGGGAGAGCCGCCGCGAGGGCGTGGGCATGGCTTTCACGGAGCGCGGCCACGATGTCGGCTGCCGGCAGCACGGCGCGCACAGCACCGCAGCCGTGGCCCGCGTACCTGGCCATCTCGTCGATCCGGCCGGTCGTCTCCGTGGTCGGGGCCGCCGCCGAACCGCGCGGCACGGGGTGGCGCTCGCCCGCCACCGAGGTCCAGGCGATGAACTGCGAAGGAAGCGGCGAGGGGCTGTCGGTCACCGGGCTGCGCAGGACCCGGTGCGGGCGGCCCGGCCAGCCGATCTCGAAGCGGTCGCTCACCACGGTGTCCCCCTCACCTCCTGCATCGATCAGCGCGCTCTTGTACAACTCGTGGGCGCCGGACTCGCGGGCGGCGACGAAAGCCGTTCCCAACAGCCATCCTTCGGCACCGAGTTCACACACCCGGCGCATGCGCCGTCCGTCCGCGATGCCGCCGGCCGCCACCAGATACGCGGGTGCGTTCAGGGCCACGGTGCCGGTGATCAGCTCGTCGAGAGGCAGCTGCCCCAAGAGATGCCCACCGGCTTCCGTTCCCTGGAGTATGACGGTTCGGGCGCCGAGCTCGGTGGCCCGGACCGCATCGTCCGGTGTGCCGACCTGGACCATCAGGGTGAAACGAGAGCCCTCCAACTCGGACGTCAGCCACGCGGGAGGCAGACCGTAGCTGTTGAGCACCATGGGTCTGTCGTCGGGCATCGCCTGCACGGCCGCGCCGACTTGAGCCCGCAGCAGGGTGTCGCCCGCGACTTCGGGGATCACATTGACCCCGAACGGCCGCGCCGTGAGCGCGGCGGTCTCCACGACGGCCGCACGGCAGCTGTCCGCCGCCAGCTTGTACAGCGCGATGGTGCCCAGCGCCCCAGCATCACTGACCGCGGCCGCGAGCCGCGGCGTCGCGATGCCGCCCATGCCGGCCTGGACGAGAGGAAAGGAAACCGGCAGCCCGGCGGGCAAGCGCCCATGGGCCGTATCAGAGCCGGTCATCGTCCAGCCTCTCCAGGGCCTTCTCCGCAGAGCCGTACTGGAGCTCCATCGCGTGGATCCACCGCTCCACCCCGAAGGCGGTGCAACTCGTATACGCCGATGTGCCGTCCCACGTGATGTCGAGCCGGTCGCCGAAGAAGTTCCGATGGCGGTTGATCGACGCGATCGCCGTGCCGTCGGGAATAACGAACTCGTGCTTGACCGGATCCAGCGCCGTGAGCTTCGCACGGGAGCCGTCGCGGTCGTAGAACGGGTCGTTGGCCGTGACGATCTCCAGCTCCAGGCCCAGCCCGGCTGCCAGGCGCTGGACGAACTCCCTCGACACTGCGAGGTGTTGCTCAGCGCCGTCCCGGTGGCCCAGGTAGATCACCTCACGCATGTGGAAGCCGCGGAGCCGGCGCAGACCGTCGAAGTGGTTCTCGTTGCGGAAGCAGCGGGCGACAGCCGTCAGCCGCAACTCCTCCGGAAGCTGTCGGCCGCGCTGCGACAGCAGCATCCCGTAGCAGGTGGCGGAGGGCAGGACGTATCCCGTGGGGTCGTACGATCCGGCAGGGAGGGTACCGACGGGCGTTCCCGCCGCCAGCGAATCGGCCGCCTGATCGGTGAAGCACCCCGTGGTGAGGCACAGGTGTGGGAAGTTCTTGAAGTAGTCGAGATCGGCCAGCCATTCAGCGGGCAGGAGAGGTGGCGGGACGAGGGGCTGCGCCCCGACCTCAAGCGCGAGCTGTTGGAACCGCTCGTCGAGCTTGTGCAGCAGGAGGGCGCGGGGCGGGTCGAGCGTGACGAGGCCCGCACCCGGATCGGTGGTGGGCACGGACGCGGCAGGGGTCACGCTCACGACGCCACCTCGTTGGCCAGGACACCGATACGACGGTAGAAATTGCGCGTGCGCGCCGTGATGAGGTCATGGGCCGCCTTGCGGGCCGGATCCGCGAGGAGCCGGCGGCGCAACCCGTACGGGTCCGGCAGTCCCGCGTCCTTGTAGACGTCCACGCTGTAGAGCTGGGCCACCGAGGCGTCGATGTAGCGGCGGATGTACTCCCCGGCGGCCGTGATCTCCTCGGGCGCTGACTTTTCCAGCATGGACTGATATAGGGCGCGCACCAACTGGCCACCGAAGGCTATGTGGCGGGACTCGTCCTGGTGATGAATGCGGTTGATCGCGCGAATGGTCTCCGGCAGGGATTCGTCCGCCGCCATGGTGCTGTTGAAGTAGTCGACGATCTGCTCGAAGATGAGAATCCTGCTGAAAACCAGGAAGTTCGCGACGAGCGGCGACGTGGAATCCTGCGGGAATTGCAGCGAGCGGTCCTCGTAGAGCTTGCCGCCGTATCGCAGGCAGAACTCGGCGAAGAACCACATGTGCTCGTTTTCCTCGCCCAGGAAATGATGGAAGAAAGGAGTGGGAACCTCGAAGCCCGGCGTGTGGATCCGCTGCACCACTTCCAGGAGCAGCTCACGGATGCCATGCACGTTCAGGCTGTAGAAATGGATGCTCTCCCATCGGGAAAGCTCCCTGAGCTGCTCGGATGTCAGCTCTTCGGCTTCGGTGGTGCCGTGAACCGTGAGCAGGTGCGGACTCATCCACATCGCGTCCTGCGGAATGGAGTCCGGCCACTCGAAGGTCTGGTACGGATTGTAGTAGTCGTCTACCGAGGCGCGGGCCAGACGGTCGACCGCTGCCGCCATTTCACTGTCCCAGATGGTGCTTACGGACATGTGCAGTCCTTCACGTAAGGGGCGGGTGAACGAAGGGGAAAGCGCTCTCTTAGGTGATCAACGTGAGCGCCTCGGGAAGCATAAGGACCTCGGATTACTTCGTTCAATGGTTATTAGAACCATTGGCCGAAGAAGTCGAGTCACCCGGGCAGGGGCTTAAAGATCTCCCAAAATCAGTTTGCTGGAAGCGTGACGAACCTGGCAAAACGGACGACCCATTCCGGATCGTGGGCTTCCTGTGAACAGTTTTGAGTCAGCGACGCGCGCAGTTGCGGGACGAGTCTCGGATGCCGAGACATGATGACGGATCTACGGGCGCCCGCTTGGCCGCGCCACCTACTAGAGATCTTTAAAGGTGTGGGTTACGGGGTGTAGTGACGGCTGCCGAGGGTCGCGGTACGCCGGAAGGATGAGGTATCCCGATGGCGGTGGGCTGACGGCTGATGAGCGGGCTCGGCGGGAGCAAGTCCGGCTGGAGGCCGCCGATCTGATCGAGGCTGGGGCCAGTGACCGGGAAGTGGCCCGGCGGTTCCGCGTGACGCGGATGTCGGTGAACCGCTTCGAGGACGCCGGTCGTGCCCTGGGTGTGGGTCGTTGGCGTCGCCGACGGCCCACACGGCGGCGGGGTACACCTTGTCGCTGACGCCCTCGTCCAGCAGAGCTTTGATGCGGTCGCCGTCGTACGCCATGGTCTCCCTCTTCGCCGGGGACATCCCGCAGGTCAGCGTAGTGACGTTCGGGTTGCGGTTCGGGTAGCGACGTCGCTCGGGCGGCCCGGTCGGGGCGCCGAGGGCTGAGTGCCGGATCCGTCGGACGAGGTCAGCTCTGTGTCTCCCCAAGGGCTGTGCGCAGCCAGTCCAGAGACTCGGTCGCAAGCACCGCGTCGGCGAGCTCGTTGGCGGACTTCGTGGTGAGTCGTCGGCGGCTGTTGTCGATCCAGCGCTGCGCGTTCTCGTAGCCCTGGGCCTTGTACTCGATGCCCTGGATCATGCACTCCAGCTTGTCGGCGTCCCGGGCGCAGAGGGCCTCAGGGGACTCTTTCGCCTCGTATTCCGCGACCAGTTCGCGTACCGCGGTGGCGAGGACCTCGGGCATGCCCGCGACCTGGTCCTCGGTGACCGCTCGCGGGTCCGCCTGCGGGGCGTACTTCCTGCCCAGGTAGTTCACGTCCCCGGTACGGGTTTCCTGCGAGTCGTGCCATACCGCGAGGAACGCGGCTTGTGCGGGGTCGGCGCCTTCCAGTTTCGCGATGATCGTCGCGAGGAGAGCGGTGCGCCATGAGTGCTCTGCCACCGACTCGGGGTCGCGTACGCCGGCCATCCACCAGCCGGTGCGCTTGGTCTGCTTCAGCGTGCCCGCCTCGTACAGGAAGCGCGCCACCGCGGACAGGTCTTCAGTCACCGTCGGACTCCTCTCACGCCTCGGCGAGGCGGATCGCGTACCGGATGCTCTCCAGCTCCCGGCGCCCACGCGCCGACAGCTCCCGGCTATCCAACATCACGGGCAGCCTGCCGCGCAGGGCGCGTCCTGCTGCTCCGGATCGCAGCAGGTTGGGCCGTACCTGGAGCAGAGACCAGACGGAGTGGATATTGAGGTCGACGTAGCCGTGATGCGGAGCGAGGCCGTGCGCGAGATGGGCGAGGAGTTTGTCGCCGGGCCACGGGCCGGGGTTGCGGGCGGCGATGAAGTCGTCGCTCAGTTCCAGGTGGGCCGTCTCGCCGATCCAGTAGGCCCAGTAGTTCAGGTTCGCGGCCTCGCCGGCGTCGTCGTCGATGAGGGCGGCGTCGATGAAGTGGCTCATGCGGTCCCGGTCCCCTTGCCGGGCAGAGACCGCGGCAACTGACCGGGAGTTGAGCCAGCCCGTAAGCCAGCCGCCAGGGCGTTCTGTCGCCTGCTGGTGAGCGAGCCATGCGGAGGCGTCGTCCTGGTCGTCGTACCCGGAGAGGTAGAGGGCCTGGCGGCGGAGCAGGAACTGGTCTTCGCCCCGGGCCTGTTCCGCGGTGCGCCGCATCTGTGTGAAGAACCGCGCGCGGTCTGCTACCGACAGCTCCGGCCCGGCCGGCGCGGGGCCTCGGCGCTTGCGCGGCGGGGCGGGCAGGTCGCGGACGGGCTGGGGCGGCACGTGGTTGAGGGGCCATGCGAGGACCTCGACGAGGTCCCGCTGCATCACCCAGGCCCCGAGCGGGCTTGCCGCGATGTCGGCCTGGCCGTCGAGGGCGCTCGCGAGGAGGACGTCCGCCTCCAGGGCGCGGTCGAGGGCTTGCAGGAGCGCCGGGGCGGTGCCCATGTGCATCAGCCGATGACGGTGTACGAGCATCTGCCCGACCGGTACAGCGGTCAGCGGGCGGCGGCCCGATTCCCAGCCCGCGATCGTGTCCGCAGACACGCGCAGCTGCTCGGCTGTGTCCTCCTGGGTGCGTCCCTGCTGCTCTCGGATGACCCGGAAGACGTAGCCGGAGATGACGCCCGTGCGCGGGCGCCCGCCTGATCCCTGACTGCCGGTCAGGGTTGGTCGCGAACTCGACTGCATGAACAGCCCCATTCCCGTGTGTCCGCAGCAAACCACCCGTACTTGCGGTCACTTCTAGCTGCGGTCACGGCTCTCTACCGTCGTATGCACCACCGAACGAGCCTAGTAGGGAGGCTGTCACTGTGGGTTTCGTTGCGGATGCTCCCGAGCCGATCGTCCTCAGGCGACAACGCCCCGACGGCCGGTGGTTGGGCTACCCCGAACGCGAGCACCTCCAAGGGACGCGACGATGACCATGACGGTTGCAACGGTGGGACCACAGCGCTACCAGGAGCGGTATGCGGCGAGGCTGGAGTCCGTCACTCAGGTGCGTCGGGACATAGCGTTGGTGCTTCAGACCTGGGGGCCTGCCTCAGCTGGTGGACGTCGCCGCGCAGGTCGTCACCGAGTTGGTGGCCAACGCGGTGGAGCACACTGACGCCGCCACGGTCGGCGCCTCGATCACCCGGGTCGGCAAGGAGTCCGCCCGGATCGTCGTGACGGACACGTCCCGCACCAGACCCACCCCGGGCACGCCGTCACCGAACGACGAGCACGGCCGCGGGTTGCTCCTTGTCGAAGCTCTTGCCCATGCCTGGGGCAGCGAGCTGGTACGCGGCGGGAAACGCATCTGGGCAGAGCTGCGAGTGCCGTCCGCATGCTGATCGCGCCTGTCTCTTTACGGCTCCTGCCCGCAGAGGAGTTGGCCGGCGACCCGTGCCCGGATGCGTGCGTGGAGCTGGCCTTCAACCCCACCTGTTTGTCTGAGTGGACGTTAAGTCCGATCTTCCCCGGTTCGTGATCGCTCGATCGTGGGACTGATACTCGTCCGGGGCGACTGCTCGTCATGCCCATGC
>NZ_JBITCT010000072.1:0-36661 GCF_044453465.1 Streptomyces sp. NPDC051677 | reverse complement strand
CCACCCCCCAGGTCATGCCTTCGACAGGGGGACACAGTCATGCCGGGCCCGGAGGCCAGCGGCCCTCTTGCAGGACCGCGGAAAAGATAACGGGGGCGAGAGCCGAAGGCCGGGGGGCGAAGGCCGAGGCCGGGGCCCGGGAGCCGGGGGTCGAGAGCCGGAGGCCGGGGGGGCGGAGGCCGAGGCCGGGGCCCGGGAGCCGGGGGTCGAGAGCCGAAGGCCGGAGGCCCGGGAGCCGGGAGCCGGAGGCCCGGGAGCCGGGGGTCGAGAGCCGAAGGCTGGAGGCCAGGGGGCCGGAGGCCCGGGGGCCGGGGGTCGAGAGCCGAAGGCTGGAGGCCAGGGGGCCGGGGGCCGGGAGCCGGGGGCCGGAGGCCCGGGGGCCGGGAGCCGGGAGCCGGGAGCCGGGAGCCGGGAGCCGGGAGCCGGGAGCCGAAGGCCCGGAAGCCGGGAGCCGAAGGCCCGGAAGCCGGGAGCCGAAGGCCCGGGGGCCTGGGGCCGGGAGCCGGGAGCCGAAGGCCCGGAAGCCGGGAGCCGGAGGCCCGGGGGCTGGGGGCCGGAGGCCCGGGGGCCGGGGGCCGGGGGCCGGGAGCGAAGGCTGGGGGTCGAAGGCCCGGAACCGAGGGCCGGAGCCGAGGGCCCGGAGGGCGGGGCCAGGGCGGGTCGGGCCGGAGCGGACGCGGAAGTTTCGGGTTGTCTTTCCTGTTGTCGGCAGAATCTGCGCGCAAACGATCTCGCCCTCGCGGCGCTCTGGCACCCTGGCTCCGGCTCTCTTGGCCGGGTCCGGAACCATCCGGCTTCGCCGGATCCACCGGGATCCGGCCGGTCACTCCGCCGGTTCGAGGAACCCCTGCTCCACCAGCAGGCGGATCTGGGCCGGAGTGCGGTCCCGCAGCAGCACCGGATCCTCACCCACCAGTTGGGCGATGGCGTCGAGAATCCGGCCGGCGGTCAGCGAGCCGTCGCACACGCCCGCGAAGCCGGCGCCCACGGTGTCCACCTTGGTGGCCCGGCGCATGCCGCGGTGCTGGCGCAGCACGACGTGTTCCGGGTCCTCGGCGCCGGGCAGCCCGACCTGCTCCTGGACGACCTCTGTGACCAGCCGGAAGCGCCCGGCGAGCAGGGCCGCGTCGTCGTGTGCGCGCAGGTAGTCGAGTCGCTCGAAGTGCGCCACGACCGTGTCGCCGAGCGGCTGTTCGACCGGATGCGGCCACTCCTCGACAGTGATCACCGGCTCCGCGGCCGCCGTCCTGCGCAGCGTGATCCAGCCGAAGCCGACGGCCTTCACCTTGCGCGCCTCGAACTCGTCCAGCCATGCGTCGTAGCGCTCCTGGTACGCGGCCTCGTCGCCCCGGTGGTCGCCGGCGTCCCTGAGCCAGAGCTCGGCGTACTGCGTGATGTCCTGCACCTCGCGCTGCACGATCCATGCGTCGCACCCGCGCGGCACCCATGACCTGAGTCTGTCCTGCCAGTCCTCCCCTTCCACGTGCTGCCAGTTGGCGAGGAACTGCGCGAACCCGCCGTCGTTCAGCCGTTCCCCTGCCCCTTGAACGAGCGAGCGGCACAGATCGTCCCCGCCCATCCCGCCGTCCCGGTAGGTCAGGCGGGCGCCGGGCGAGATCACGAAGGGCGGGTTCGACACGATCAGGTCGTACGTCTCGTCGTCCCGGACCGGCTCGAACAGCGAGCCCTCGCGCAGCTCCGCGGCCGGGGCTGCGGACAGCGCGAGCGTGAGCGCGGTGATGTGCAGGGCGCGCGGGTTGAGATCGGTCGCCGTCACGCGCGTGGCGTGCTGGGCGGCGTGCAGCGCCTGGATGCCCGAACCGGCGCCGAGGTCGAGGGCGGCGGACACGGGCGTGCGGACGGTGATGCCGGCGAGGGTCGTCGACGCGCCGCCCACCCCCAGGACGACGCCCTCGTCCTTGCTGCCGATGCCACCGGCACCGCCGACCGCGCAGCCCAGGTCGGACACGATGAACCAGTCCTCGCCGTCCGGCCCGCCGTACGGCCGCACGTCCACGGTCGCGGCCACCTCGTCCTCCCCCGTGGGGAGGAGCCAGCCGCTCTCCACGCACGCGTGTACGGGCAGGAACGCCTCCACGCGCGCGTGCGGCACGGGCTGCTGGAGCAGGAAGAGGCGGACGAGCGTCTCCAGCGGCGTGTCCCCGCGGGTCGCGCGCAGCGCGGGCACGGTCTCGCTGCGGGCCAGGGCCGCGTAGGCGGGGGCGCCGAGCAGTTCGAGGAGACCGTCCGCGGTGAAGGAGGCCGCGAGCAGGGCCTCGCGCAGCAGCGTGGCGACGTCGAGGCGGTCGACGGAGGGCAGGGAAGACAAGGTGGCGTTACTCACGCCCCCATTGTCTCCCGTCCCCCCTCACCCGTCCGGACGACAGCGCCTGTCGTCCGGGCGCAGCCTCAGCTCGTCGCGGCGCCTCAGCTGGTCGTGGTGCCTCAGCTGGTCGTGGCGCGGGCCGAGGCGGAGGTGGCCACCTTCTTGCAGCTGTCCTGCTTGGCCATGGCGTCCTTGACGTCGCCCTGCTCGAGGTTCTTCAGTGCGGTGTTTCCGCTCTTGCTGAGCTTGCCGAGGTCGGTGGCGATGTCCTGCAGGCCGTCGGCGAACTTCGCCTGGTCCTTCGTCTCCAGCGCGTCGACCTGCTTCTTCAGGGCGGCGTAGGAGGTCGAGAGGGTGGTGAGCGCCGAGACGGCGTCCTTCTGCTTCTTCTCGCCCTCGTCGACGCCGGGCGGCGACCCGGCCTTCTGGACGGCCTGGGCGAGCGCGCTGTAGGCGTCGGACATGTCCTGGAAGGCCTGTGAGTCGGTCTTCTGGACGTTCGCCGGGGCGTTGTTGTCCGTGGCGGCCTGCTTGATCGCGGCGTTGGCCGCGTCGACCTTCGCGTCCTGCGCGGGGAGCGCGTCGCAGACCTGCTTGGCCCAGGCGTCGAGCTCCTTGTTTCCGTCGTCACTACTGCATCCGGACAGCGCCAGTACCAGTACCGCACCGCCGGACAGTGCGGCCGCGAGCTTCTTGTTCACCGGATTGGTCCCTTCCATGGCTCTCGGCCCCGGAACATACACGCCAACCGGGCGACACCCCCAGGACGAATGTCCGCTATACGGCTTTTTGAAGCCATTTACGCCAAGAGAGAGAAGGCTCACGACACGGTCACACGAGCGGCACAGCGGGCGGACGGCGTGTCAACACACGCCGCCCGCCCGCCGTTTGAACTGGGAACCGGTGAGCAGATCTACGAAACCACCGCCGGATCGGGCGACTTGGACGCAGTGTCGGCGTTGTCTTCGTCACCTACGGCGATGCCGCGCCGCTTGGACACGTACACCGCGACCACGATGACGGCGAGCGCGAGGGCCGCGATCACGATCCGCACGCCGACACTCTTGTCCTCCCCGTAGCTGAACTTGATCACCGCGGGCGCGATGAGCAGCGCCACCAGGTTCATGACCTTCAGCAGCGGGTTGATCGCGGGGCCGGCGGTGTCCTTGAAGGGGTCGCCGACCGTGTCCCCGATCACCGTGGCGGCATGGGCCTCGCTGCCCTTGCCGCCGTGGTGACCGTCCTCGACGAGCTTCTTGGCGTTGTCCCACGCGCCGCCGGAGTTCGCGAGGAACACCGCCATCAGCGTGCCCGCGCCGATCGCGCCCGCCAGGAACGAGCCGAGCGCGCCGACACCCAGCGTGAACCCGATGAAGATCGGCGCCATGACGGCGAGGAGCCCCGGTGTGGCGAGCTCGCGCAGGGCGTCCCGGGTGCAGATGTCGACGACCTTGCCGTACTCCGGCTCCTCGCTGTAGTCCATGATCCCGGGGTGCTCGCGGAACTGGCGCCGCACCTCGTACACCACGGAACCCGCCGACCGCGACACCGCGTTGATCGCCAGCCCCGAGAAGAGGAAGACGACCGCCGCGCCCGCGATGAGGCCGACGAGGTTGTTGGGCTGCGAGATGTCCATCATCAGGCTCATCGGCGCGCCGGCTCCGGAGAGCTTCTCGCCGACGTCCTGCGCGCCGGTCGTGATCGCGTCCCGGTACGACCCGAAGAGCGCCGACGCCGCCAGGACCGCGGTGGCGATGGCGATGCCCTTGGTGATGGCCTTGGTGGTATTGCCGACGGCGTCGAGGTTGGTGAGCACCTGCGCGCCCGCGCCCTCGACGTCGCCGGACATCTCGGCGATGCCCTGGGCGTTGTCGGAGACCGGTCCGAAGGTGTCCATCGCGACGATCACACCGACCGTGGTGAGCAGACCGGTGCCGGCCAGTGCCACCGCGAACAGCGCGAGCATGATCGACGTACCGCCGAGCAGGAACGCCCCGTACACGCCCAGGCCGATCAACAGGGCGGTGTAGACGGCCGATTCGAGCCCGACGGAGACCCCGGCGAGGACGACGGTGGCGGGGCCGGTCAGCGACGACTTGCCGATGTCGCGCACCGGGCGGCGGGTCGTCTCGGTGAAGTAGCCGGTCAACTGCTGGATGACGGCGGCCAGGAGGATGCCGATCGCCACCGCGACGAGGGCGAGAACGCGCGGGTCGCCGCTCTTGCCCTGGATCGCGGCGTCGGTGACACCGTCGAGGTCGGCGTACTTGCCGGGCAGGTAGACGAAGACCGCGACGGCCACCAGCACCAGCGAGATCACCGCCGAGATGAAGAAGCCCCGGTTGATCGCGGACATGCCGCTGCGGTCGGCGCGGCGCGGGGCGACCGCGAAGATACCGACCATGGCGGTGAGCACGCCGATCGCGGGCACGAGCAGCGGGAAGGCGAGCCCGGCGTCCCCGAAGGCCGCCTTGCCGAGGATCAGCGCGGCGACCAGGGTCACGGCGTACGACTCGAAGAGGTCGGCCGCCATGCCCGCGCAGTCGCCGACGTTGTCGCCCACGTTGTCGGCGATGGTCGCGGCATTGCGCGGATCGTCCTCCGGAATGCCCTGCTCGACCTTGCCGACCAGGTCGGCGCCGACGTCGGCGGCCTTGGTGAAGATGCCGCCGCCGACCCTCATGAACATGGCGATGAGGGCCGCACCGAGTCCGAAGCCCTCCAACACCTTCGGCGCGTCGGCCGCGTACACCAGCACCACGCAGGCGGCGCCGAGCAGACCGAGCCCCACCGTGAACATGCCGACGACGCCGCCCGTACGGAATGCGATCTTCATTGCCTTGTGCGAGACGGTGGTGAGATCCTTTTCCGGTTCGCCTTCTGCCGGAGTCGCTTCCCGGGCCGCCGCGGCGACACGCACATTACTGCGCACGGCGAGCCACATGCCGATATAACCGGTGGCCGCCGAGAACGCCGCACCGATCAGGAAGAAGATCGATCGTCCGGCGCGCTGTTTCCAGTCGTCCGCGGGCAGCAGCATGAGCAGGAAGAACACGACGACGGCGAATACGCCGAGCGTGCGCAACTGCCTGGCCAGATAGGCGTTGGCGCCTTCCTGGACCGCCGCCGCGATCTTCTGCATGCTGGGCGTGCCCTCGTCGGCCGCGAGCACTTGACGCAGTAGCACGCCCGCGACCACGAGCGCAGCCAGCGCCACGACCGCGATGACCACCACGAGCAGGCGGTTGCCGTCGGTCAGCACGGCGGCTGCGAGGGTTGTGGGGTGGTCCAACCGCTGAGGGGTAGAAAGCCCCGCCATTCGTCCTCCTTGACGCTTGGGCTGAGCTCAAGATGTGGACGGATTGTAGGTACCGGAACCTGATCAAAACAGTGCGCGGTAAACGGAATTCGCCTTCGCGCGCAAAACCCGCACGATCGCGTGCGGTAATGCCTTCAAGGCATTGTCGTTCGTGAATTGGTTCACGATATTCGTGGCGTAGATTCACTCGTCAAGATTCACTCCGCCAAGATTCGCTCACTTCACTCACCGAGATTCCAAGATTAACTTCACGGAACCACTGTAAGCGCGGTCTTCGAGGTCCGCACATGCCGAAGGGCCCTACGAGGTAGGGCCCTTCGGGTGAGTGTTGCGCGCGACTCGGTCGGCCGGGGGTCAGGCCATGGTCGCGGTCGCCGATGCGCTCGGCCAGGTCATGCGGATCAGTCCGCCGTGCTCACCGGCGGTGACCTCCACGTCGTCGACGAGGCCGCTGATGACCGCGAGGCCCATCTCGTCCTCCTCGGCCTCCGCGTCGGCGTCCCCGCCGGAGCCGGGCGCCCGGTCGCCGGGAGCCGAACGTGGCGCCTCGTCGCCGACCTCGATGGAGAACTGCTTCTCCTCCTCGATCAGCAGCACCTTCACGGGCGCGGTGATGCCGCCGCTCTGGTGCAGTCCGACGGCACGGGTACAGGCCTCACCCACGGCGAGCCTCACCTCGTCGAGAACGGCCTCGTCCACTCCGGCCCTGCGCGCCACCGCTGCCGCCACCAGTCGGGCGGTCCTGACGTGCTCGGGCAGCGCGCTGAAGCGGAGTTCAACGGTGGCCATGCATCCCCCTCGGAACTACGGGCGTGCTGTCGGGGGGCCGGGCCACCGAAGCCCGAACCCCCCATTTTTGTTCGACCAGCCGTGCCCGGGCCGCGCTGGGCGGCCCGGGACGGGATGGTCAGTCGGTGGCAGCGACCGCTTCGTCGACCGAGGTGTGAATCGGGAACACCTTGGTCAGACCGGTGATGCGGAAGATCTTCAAAATACGCTCCTGGTTGCAGACCAGCCGGAGCGAGCCCTCATGGGCACGCACCCGCTTCAGTCCGCCGACCAGCACGCCGAGCCCGGTGGAGTCGAGGAAGTCCACGCCCTCCATGTCGACGACGAGGTGGAAATTGCCGTCGTTCACCAGCTCGACCAGCTGCTCGCGCAACTTGGGCGCGGTATATACGTCGATTTCGCCACCGACCTCGACGACCGTACGATCGCCGACGGTACGGGTCGACAGGGACAGGTCCACGGATCCTCCAGCACCTTGCTATCGAGCGGTCGCCCCTCGGGACACCTGGGCAGGAGCCCCCGGGACGGTACGCCAGCCGCGATGGCATTCAATCACTTACCGGCAGGCGTGCACGACGCCTTGGCTCCATTGTCCGTCACGCCAGTGACACACTCGGTGCCGATGGCCAAGAATCACCGACCCGATCGCCCCTCGCCCGAGGCCGCGCCGCGCCTGTCTCCAGGCGCGATCCTGGACCGGCTCGCCCCGGGACCGAACCGGGCGTCGCGCATCACTCATACGGAGCACTTGCCCCCGCGCGCGGGCCGCCATGCCGTCTGGCCCGACCGGATTCGTTCGGAGGTCATCGCGGCCGTGCAGGCCTGCGGCATCGAACACCCCTGGGCCCACCAGGCCCGCGCCGCCGAGCACGCCCTGGACGGCGACTCGGTGGTCGTCGCCACGGGGACCGCGTCCGGCAAGTCCCTGGCCTACCTCGTGCCGGTCCTCTCGGCCCTTCTGGACGGCTCCGAGGCCCCGAACGGTCGCGGGGCCACCACCCTCTACCTGGCCCCCACGAAGGCCCTGGCGGCCGATCAGTGCCGCTCTGTGAAGGAACTTTCACAACCTCTCGGCACCTCCGTACGGCCGGCCGTGTACGACGGCGACACTCCGTTCGAGGAACGGGAGTGGATCCGCCAGTACGCCAACTACGTCCTGACCAACCCGGACATGCTGCACCGGGGCATCCTGCCGTCCCACCCCCGCTGGTCCTCCTTCCTGAAGGCGCTGAAGTACGTCGTCATCGACGAGTGCCACACCTACCGCGGCGTGTTCGGCTCGCACGTCGCCCAGGTACTGCGCCGGCTGCGCCGCCTGTGCGCCCGCTACGGAGCCTCCCCGGTGTTCCTGCTGGCCTCCGCGACGGCCGCCGAGCCCGCGGTGGCCGCCGGCCGCCTCACCGGCCTCCCGGTGGTCGAGGTCGCCGACGACGCCTCACCCCGCGGTGAACTGGTGTTCGCCCTCTGGGAACCCCCACTCACCGAGATGCTGGGCGAGAAGGGCGCACCCGTCCGGCGTACCGCCACCGCCGAGACCGCCGACCTGCTGACCGACCTCGCCCTCCAGGGGGTGCGCACCGTCGCCTTCGTCCGCTCCCGGCGCGGCGCCGAGCTGATCTCGGTGATCGCCCAGGAGCGCCTCGCCGAGGTCGACCGCTCACTCGCCCGGCGTGTCGCGGCGTACCGCGGCGGCTACCTCCCCGAGGAACGGCGCGCCCTGGAGCAGGCCCTGCACTCGGGCGAACTCCTCGGCCTGGCCGCCACGACCGCCCTGGAACTCGGCATCGACGTCTCCGGCCTGGACGCCGTCCTCATCGCCGGCTACCCGGGCACGCGCGCGTCCCTGTGGCAGCAGGCGGGGCGGGCGGGCCGCTCCGGGCAGGGGGCGCTGGCGGTGCTGATCGCCCGGGACGACCCGCTGGACACCTTCCTGGTCCACCACCCGGAGGCGCTGTTCGACCGCCCCGTGGAGTCGACGGTCCTCGACCCCGACAACCCCTACGTCCTCGCCCCGCACCTGTGCGCGGCGGCCGCGGAACTCCCGCTGACCGACGAGGACCTGCCCCTGTTCGGCCCCGAGACCGAGGGTCTGCTGCCGCAGCTGGAGGCCGCGAAGCTGCTGCGCCGCCGTACCAAGGCCTGGCACTGGACGCGCCGGGAGCGGGCGGCCGATCTCGCGGACATCCGCGGCGAGGGCGGCCGGCCGGTCCAGATCGTCGAGTCCGGTACGGGCCGACTGCTCGGCACGGTCGACGCGGGCTCCTCTCACACGACCGTCCACGAGGGCGCGGTCCACCTCCACCAGGGCCGCACGTATCTCGTGCGTTCCCTGGACCTGGAGGACTCCGTCGCCCTGGTCGAGGAGGCCAACCCGTCGTACTCGACGGTCGCCCGCGACACGACGTCCATCTCCGTCCTGGAGACGGATGTCGAAATCCCGTGGGGCCAGGGCCGGCTGTGCTACGGCTCGGTCGAAGTGACCAACCAGGTCGTCTCCTTCCTGCGTCGACGTGTCATCACCGGTGAAGTCCTGGGTGAGTCGAAGCTCGACCTCCCTCCTCGTACGTTGCGCACCCGCGCGGTGTGGTGGACGGTCACCGAGGACCAGCTGGACGCCGCCCGGATCAACCCCGAGATCCTCGGCGGGGCCCTGCACGCCGCCGAACACGCCTCGATCGGCATGCTGCCCCTGTTCGCGACCTGCGACCGCTGGGACATCGGCGGCGTGTCGGTCCCGCTCCACCCCGACACGCTGCTGCCGACGGTCTTCGTCTACGACGGCCATCCCGGCGGCGCGGGCTTCGCGGAGCGCGCCTTCCACACCGCCCGCACCTGGCTGACCGCCACCCGCCAGGCCATCGCCTCCTGCGAGTGCGGCGCCGGCTGCCCCTCCTGCATCCAGTCCCCCAAGTGCGGCAACGGCAACGATCCGCTGCACAAGAAGGGAGCCGTACGCCTGCTCACGGAACTGCTCCGGGAGGCTCCCGAGGAGAAGCCGGAGACAGGGCTACCTGAGGGGGAGGGGGAGGCAACCCAGGCAACCCAGAGGGCGGAGAGGCCCCAGGAGACACGGGGGACACAGGCGACACAGAGGACGCAGAGGACACAGGGGACGGGGACGGGGACGGGGACGGCGGAGACGGCGGCACCGCGTCCGCCGGTCCCGCCCGCGCCCTGACCTCGGCTGCGAACAGTCCCCGTCCCGACGCCGCCGTCACGTCCGAGATCTCGCCGACGACGGCGCACCGCACCAGTCGGGCGCCCTGTGCCTGAGCCACCCGATCCGCCCGGGCGCAGGCCTGCTCGACGCCGTCCGGCCAGTGGTCGGCTGCCGCGAGCGCCGCGAGGTCGGCGCCGCCCGCGGCCCGGTGCCGGGCCACCACGGCCTGCCCGAGGGCGAGCACGGCCCCGAACACCACGCACAGCACGGCGATCGCACCGATGCTCCACACACTGGCGGAGCCACGGTCCCCCCGCCCACGGCCTCTCATGACCCCGCCTCCACGCCCGGCGCCGCTCCCACGGCCTCCTCAGCCGCCGCCACGGCCTCTTCCCGCACCTCGAAGGGCAGCATCCCTCGCAGGACCGGCGGCTTCGCCGCGACCACGACGCGGACCTGGTCGCCCTCCCGGCTGACCGTCACCTCAGCCCCGCGCGGCGCCGTATCGCGGGCCACCTTCAAGACCGCGTCGGCCGGGTCCTGCCGGGCCGCCGCCCGGGCGCCGGTCCTGGCCGCGTCCACGCACTGGATCTGAACGGCCATCGCGAGCAGCCCCCACAGCAGCGCCAGCGCGAACGCCGCCAGCACCGGCAGCGCGACGGCCGACTCCGCCGTCACGAACCCCCGGTCCCCGCCGAACGCCCGTCGGGCCGCGCGCCGAAGCTCCCGGCGACGCTCACGCGCCCGCACTGAGCGCCCGTTTCACGATGTCCTGGAGCTGCGCGTCGACCGCGTCGCTCGTCACCACCTGGTAGAGGAGCACCGCGAATCCCACGGCCGCGACGATCCCCATCGCGTACTCGGACGTCACCATCCCCGCGTCTTTGCGCGTCGCACGCGCCCTGCACATCAGGGCGCACAGCCGCGCCCGCATTGCCTTGTACATCTCAACCCCCGTGAGGTTCAGTCGTGTTGGTCTGTTGCGTCGATCTGTTGCGTTGATCTGTTGCGTTGGTCTGTTGCGTTGGTCTGTTGCGGTGACTCTGGTGCGGTGATCTGTTGTCTCGCGTCACTGCTGTTCCCGGCGTCACTGCTGTTCCCGCGTTGCTGCCGTTTCGGAGTTCGCTCACTCCCGTTTCGGCGTTCGGACGCATCGCGTCGTCATCGCCCACCCCCTTCCAGGACCCCGCCCGCGAGCCCGATCACGATGGGCAGCACCCCGATCGTGATGAAGGCGGGGAGAAAACACAGGCCCACCGGCGCGGTGACCATGACGGCCGCCCGCCGTGCCCGGGCCGTCGCGGCACGCGCCCACTCGGCACGGGTGTCGGCGGCGAGCCGCGCGACGGGTCCGGCCGCCGGCAGCCCCGACACATCGGCCCGCTCCAGCAACCGGGCCAGGGCCTCCGCGCCCGGCAGCGAGGCCAACCGCCGCCACGCGGTGGCCGGTTCACCGCCGAGCCGTACCTCTGCGGCGCCCTTCGCCAGACTCTCTCCCACAGGGCCGCCAAGGGCCTCGCCCACGGCCTGCGCCGCGATGACCGGACCGGCGCCGGCCGCGATGCATGCGGCCAGCAGGTCGGCGGCGAGGGGGAGTTGCCGCGCGGCGAGCCGGACGTCGGCCTCGCTCACCGCACCCGCCGCCTGTTGCCGGCGACGCCACCGCCCCAGCCCCACCGCGCCGATCAGCCCGAGCAGGAGACCGGCGACGCCGCCGACCACCACCCATCCGGCGCCCACCACGGACACCTCGGGAAGCCATCGCCGTGCGGCCTCGCGCACGGCCGAGGTTCGGGCGTCCGCCGCTGTCTCCGTGGTCAGCAGCTCGGCCAGGCGACGTCGTGCCCTGCGTTCGCGCCGCACGGTGTCCAGCCACTGCCCGAGCCACCACAGGACCGCCGCGATCCCCACGGCCGCCCCCAGCCTGTGGACAACTTCCGCGCTCATGCCACCTCCGTCCATGTCACCCACCTTTCATCGCCGCTGTCCAAGCCGTCCGCCTGCCCCGTCACGTCGCCTCCGCGTTGCGCACGATCCGCAGCGCCCACCACATCCCCGCGCCCTCCAGCGCACCGCCGACGAGCAGGCAGCCCAGCCCGGCCCCGGTGTGCAGCAGGACATGCAGCGGGTCGGCGCCGAGCGCGGCCCCCAGCAGGAGGCCCAGGACCGGCAGGCCGGCGAGCATCACCACCGTCGCGCGAGGACCGGCCAACTGAGCGCGCAGATCGGCCCGTTGGTCGCCTTCCGCACGCAACGCCTCTTCGAGACGGTCGAGTCCTGCCGCGAGGCCTGCGCCCTGGTCCACGGCCACCCGCCAGCACGCGCCGAGCCCCAACAGCCCGTCGGCCCCCGGTTGCCGAGCCGCGACGGCGAGTGCCTTGGGTACGTCCCCGCCGAACCGCGCCGCCGCCAGCACCGGCGCCTGCGCCGCGCCCAGCCCGCCGGAGTCCCGCGCGGCCCGCTGCAGCGCCTCCCCGGGCTGCCGACCGGCGAGCACCTCCCCTGCCAGCGCCGCACACAACGCGATCACCGCGTCCCCTCGGCTCTCTCCCGCCCGGCGCTCCTGGGCGGCCCGCCGCGTCCGGCGAAGCAACGGAACCCCGGCCGCCCCCGCGAGAACCGGCAGCACCGAGCCGCCCAGCACCGCCAGGACCAGTCCGGCGACCGGCGCCCACCACTCAGGCCGCCACCGTCCCCGGAGCCTGTGCAGTTCGCCGGTCAGATGCCGCCACGACGGGGGACCGCTGCCCACCACCCCGCCCCCGGCCAGCAGCAACTGCGCCCGCCTGGCCCCCGAGTACGGTCCGCCCAGCAGCCAGGCCGCCGCCCCGGCACAGGCCACCGCCGCAGCCATCGGCACCTCACTCATCGCACCCACCCGTCCCTCCGTCGTTCTCGTCGCTCAGCAGCTCCCGCAAGCGCTCCCAGCCCCGTTCGCGGGCGAAGGCGTCCGCCCGCCACCGCAGCGCCGGCACGGTCCGCACCAGCCCTGACGGGTCCCGCTCCAGCACGTGCACCTCCGCGATCCGCCGCCGCCCCGCCGGGTCGCGTACGAGGTGCAGGACCACCGACAGGGCGGCCGCCAACTGGCTGTGCAGCGCGGCCCGGTCGAGCCCGGCCGCCGTGCCGAGCGCCTCCAGCCGGGCGGGGACGTCCGCGGCGGCGTTGGCATGGACCGTGCCGCAGCCGCCCTCGTGGCCCGTGTTGAGCGCGGCCAGCAGATGCACGACCTCCGGCCCGCGCACCTCGCCCACCACCAGCCGGTCCGGCCGCATCCGCAGGGCCTGCCGCACCAGGTCCTCGAGCGTGACGAGCCCCGCTCCCTCCTGGTTGGCGGGTCTGGTCTCCAGGCGGACGACGTGCGGGTGATCCGGGCGCAGCTCCGCCGAGTCCTCCGCGAGCACGATCCGCTCCCCCGGCCCGACCAGGCCGAGCAGCGCGCTCAGCAGGGTCGTCTTGCCGCTGCCGGTGCCACCGCTGACCAGGAAGGACAGCCGCGCCCGCACCAGGGCCCGCAACACCCGGTCCCCGCCCGGCGGAACCGTGCCCGCGGCCACCAGTTCGTCGAGCGTGAACGCACGCGGCCGTACGACGCGCAGCGCGAGGCAGGTGCAGCCGACGGCGACCGGGGGCAGCACCGCGTGCAGTCGTGTCCCGTCGGGCAGCCTGGCGTCGGCCCACGGCCGGGCGTCGTCCAGGCGCCGTCCGGCCACGGCGGCCAGGCGCTGTGCGAGGCGTCGTACGGCCGCCGCGTCAGGGAAGGAGACGCCGGTCAGTTCCAGGCCGCCGCCCCGGTCGACCCAGACCCGGTCCGGGGCCGACACCAGCACGTCGGTCACCCGGGGGTCGGCGAGCAGCGGCTCGAGGGGCCCGCTGCCGATCAGTTCGGAGCGCAGTTGCTCAGCCGCGCCGAGGACTTCCGCGTCCCCGAGGACCCGCCCCTGTTCGCGCAGCGCCTGTGCCACGCGCGCGGGTGTCGGCTCTGCCCCGCTCTCGGCGAGCCACTGCCGTACGCCGTCGAGCAGCGTCCCGGTCGCCCGCATGCGTTCGAGGCCGAGCGGGGTGCTCATGAGCCACCCGCCTCGGTCAGCGCGCGCTCCCAGAACTCCTTGCAGAAGCGGGCGAGGGGCCCGCGCGCGCTCGCGCCCGGCGGTGCCTTGCCGCCGTCCGGGCGGAGCAGTCCCGACTCGACGGGCACCTCGCCGGCCAGTGGCAGTCCGAGCAGCCGGGCTACCTCGCTGTCGTCGAGGCCGGGCGCGTAGGGGCCGCGTACCGCCACCCGCAGGTCGCGCAGGACCATGCCGACGGCGGCGGCCACGCGCCCGCCCGCCGCGACGGCGCGCAGTTCGGCGGGAACCACCAGAAGCCCGAGGTCGAGTTGGGCCAGGACCTCGGCGACTCCGTCGTCGATGCGGCGCGGCAGGTCGACGACGACCGTGCCGCCCCGGCGCCGGGCCGCCGCGAGCACCGCGCGTACCGCCTGGGGCGCGATGGCGACGCAGTCGCCCCGGTCCCAGCTGAGCACCCGCAGCGAGTGCAGGCTCGGCAGCGACTCCTCCAGGGCGCCGCCGCCGACCCGGCCGCGCGAGGCGGCGAACGCGGGCCAGCGCAGGCCTTGCGCGCTCTCCCCGCCGAGGAGTACGTCGAGTCCGCCGCCCAGCGGATCGGCGTCCACCAGGAGGGTGCGCAGCCCCTCGCGCGCGGAGGTGACGGCGAGGGCGCACGCGAGCGTGGACGCTCCGGCGCCGCCGCGGCCGCCGATGACGCCGACGGTGAGCGCGGGCCGGCCGACTCCTTCGGCGACGTCGGCGATGCGGTCGACCAGCCATTGTTCGCCGTCGGGGAGCATCAGGACGTGGTCGGCGCCGATCTCCACGGCGCGCTGCCACACCCCGGAGTCGTCCTGGTCGCGTCCGACGAGGACCACTCCTCGCCTGCGGGCGGCTCCGCGCACCCGGCGTGCCGCGTCGTCGCCGACCAGGATGAGCGGCGCAGACTCCCAACCGCCCCGCTGGTGCGGCACCGAGTGGTGCACCTCGGGTGTGGCGCCGGCCGCGGCGCACAGGCGCAGCAGGTCGTCGAGGAGTTCCGCGTCCTCCGTGACGATCAGTGGCTTGCCCGGCCGGCCTCCGGCGGTGGGCATCGGGTCGTGTGTGACGGCTCCGGTCACGATTTCCATCCCCCTTCGCTGCGGGTCGCGCAGTCCCTGCGGCCCCGCGATTCCCAAACGTGTGAAGAACCGCATCCGGTCTCCATATGAACGGCCGACAGAAACCGGCCGCACACGTCCGGCAAACGGAACCGGTCATGTGAAGTCGGCACGAGCGGACGTGTCGGAATCACGGTGCAGCGAACCCGGAAATCGTGTGGATCTTGGTCGAAAACTGTGGATGCGTGGGCCGTTGTGAATATCGCCATCACCCACACCGGTGAGCCCTGCATCAGCCTGTGTACAACTCCCGCAGAGCAGTCCGGCGACTACGCACAGTGAGGGGACGCGGGCATACGAAAGAGGCGGCCGCAGCCGCCTCGGTGCGGCGCCACAGCCGCGTACAGAAGGAGAAAACCCACCCGGACATGCGACGACCCCCGCCGGGGGGGAGAGCGGGGGTCGTCTCCACGGCCGACTCGGGGGGGGAGGAGCCGGACCGGGTTAGCACGGTCGCGAACGATCCGTGACTTCCATGGTGTACCCGAGAGCCCTCTCAGGCAAACCCACGCGCCCACCTTACGCCGAATGGGCTGCCCCTATGCTCTTGCTTGTGGAAAACCACTCCTTGCCCCGCACAGCCGCCTTCTTTGACCTGGACAAGACGGTCATTGCGAAGTCGAGCACGCTCACCTTCAGCAAGTCGTTCTACCAAGGCGGCCTGATCAACCGCAGGGCCGCCTTGCGGACCGCATATGCCCAGTTCGTCTTCCTCGTGGGCGGTATGGACCACGACCAGATGGAGCGGACCCGCGAGTACCTGTCCGCCCTCGTGCGCGGCTGGAACGTCCGGCAGGTGAAGGAGATCGTCGCCGAGACCCTTCACGACCTGATCGACCCGCTCATCTATGACGAGGCGGCCTCCCTGATCGAGGAGCACCACACCGCCGGCCGTGACGTCGTCATCGTGTCCACGTCCGGCGCCGAGGTGGTCGAGCCGATCGGCGAGCTGCTCGGCGCGGACCGCGTGGTCGCCACCCGGATGGTCGTGGGCGAGGACGGCTGTTTCACCGGCGAGGTGGAGTACTACGCCTACGGCCCGACGAAGGCGGAGGCGGTCAAGGAGCTGGCGGAGTCCGAGGGGTACGACCTCTCGCGCTGCTACGCATACAGCGACTCGGCGACGGACCTGCCCATGCTGCAGGCCGTGGGGCACCCGCACGCGGTGAACCCGGACCGGGCCCTGCGGCGCGAGGCCGTCGCGCGTGGCTGGCCGATTCTCGACTTCCACCGGCCGGTGCGCCTCAAGCAGCGCATCCCCAGGTTCTCCGTACCGCCCCGCCCGGCGCTCGTAGCGGCCGCGGCCATAGGCGCGGCGGCGGCCACCGCGGGTCTCGTCTGGTATGCCAGCCGCCGCCGGGCGGCAACACTGCCCGTTTAAAACCTGTTTGGACGCAAAAGCAAAGAACTGGTGCCAGCACTTCCGCTTGTCCGGGTCCTGGAGTACAAAGGACTTAACGGCCCGCGAGACCAAGGACATCCGAGAGGATCACCTTAATAACGCATTTGGCCCCACGGACCGCGCATGACCACTGGGCACCCACGCGACGTCGACCCGTCGATTACGGGCCAGCCGCACCAGGTCACGGGCAAAGTTCCCGGCCTGATGGGCAACATATCGAGGACGCTTGGTAACCGGGTGAGCATGCCAGCGGCGGTACGAGGTCCTCGTACCGCCGCAACCCTTTGTAAGGCCCCCGCGGGGGCCTTACTCGTAATTTTGCTGTGGATTTCCCGTGACCGCGCTCCACGCGCGTGTGGAGTCTTAAGCCGCCCCGCGCTGCAGCGCCTCGCAGACCGCCGTCGACTCGCGGGCGCCCAGCTCGACCGCCCTGCCGCAGTGCGCGATCCAGGCCGCCATGCCGTCCGGGGTACCGGAGACATAGCCGTCGAGCGCGGCCAGATAGGCCGCCCGCCCCAGCTCGGCGTGCCCCACCTCGGCCGGGCAGACCGACTTGGGGTCGAGGCCGCTGCCGATGAGCACGATGCGCTCGGCGGCCCGCGCGACCAGGCCGTTGTGGGATGTGAAGGGGCGCAGTGCGAGCAGTTCGCCGTGCACGACGGCGGCCGTCACCAGGGCGGGAGCGGACCCTCCCGCGATGATCAGCTCGGACAGCCCCTCCAGGCGTCCGGCCAGCTCGGCGGCGCCGGGCAGCGGGAGCTCGATCAGCGGCTCGTCGACCGCCTCGGCAGACTGCCGTGGACGTCCGACCTCGTCACCGTTGCTCGCCGCGGCCACCAGGTGCAGTCGCGCCAGCACGCGCAGCGGCGACTGCCTCCAGATGGACAGCAGCTGGCCCGCCTCGGCGGTCAGCCGCAGAGCGGCGCCCATGACCCGCGCCTCGTCGTCGACTCCGAAGTCGGCGCGTCGGCGCACCTCTTCCAGCGCCCAGTCCGCCCCGGAGAGCGCCGCCGAGCCGCGGGCGCCGCGCAGGGCCGCCTCTGAGGTGATCTCGGTGCTGCGCCGGCGCATGACCCGGTGTCCGTAGACCCGGTCCACGGCCTTGCGCACGGACTCCACGGACTCGGCCACACCGGGCAACGAGCCCAGGGCCGCAAGCGGATCGGCGGACGCGCCTGTCGTACTCATGAGTACGACATTACGCACCCCAGGCGCATGGCCCACGAAGGAGTGGTCTTCTTCACGCACGCCTGACACATACAGCTATTACCGCACTACCCTTGGTGAACATGAAAATTGCTTTCGTCGGGAAGGGCGGCAGCGGCAAGACCACCCTGTCTTCCCTGTTCATCCGTCACCTCGTCGCCGCCGGCGCCCCCGTCATCGCGGTCGACGCCGACATCAACCAACATCTGGGGCCCGCACTCGGCCTGGACGAGGCGGCGGCCGCCGCACTCCCCGCGATGGGCGACCGGCTGTCATTCATCAAGAACTACCTGCGCGGCTCCAACCCCCGCGTCACCTCCGCCGAGACGATGATCAAGACGACACCACCCGGCGAGGGCTCCCGACTGTTGCGGGTGCGCGAGAACAACCCGGTGTACGACGCCTGCGCCCGACCGGTGGAACTCGACGGCGGCGCCGTCCGTTTGATGGTCACGGGCCCCTTCACGGACGCCGACCTGGGGGTCTCCTGCTACCACTCCAAAACGGGAGCGGTGGAGCTGTGCCTGAACCACCTGGTGGACGGGCGTGGCGAGTACGTCGTGGTCGACATGACCGCAGGCTCGGACTCCTTCGCCTCCGGCATGTTCACCCGCTTCGACATCACGTTCCTCGTCGCCGAGCCGACCCGGAAGGGGGTCTCCGTCTATCGCCAGTACAAGGAGTACGCCCGCGACTTCGGCGTCGAGCTGAAGGTCGTCGGCAACAAGGTGCAGGGCCAGGACGACATCGACTTCCTCCGCGCCGAGGTCGGGGCCGACCTGCTCGTGACGGTCGGGCACTCCGGCTGGGTACGCGCCATGGAGAAGGGCCGGCCGCCCCGGTTCGAGCTCCTGGAGGACACCAACCGCCACGCCCTGCGCCTGTTGCGGACGACCGTCGACTCGGCGTACGAGCGGCGCGACTGGGAGCGCTACACACGGCAGATGGTCCACTTCCATCTGAAGAACGCCGAGTCCTGGGGAAACGAACGCACCGGGGTCGACCTGGCGGCGCAGGTCGACCCCGGGTTCGTCCTCACCGAAGGCGTCACGGCCTCCGTGTGACGGCTGTGTGACGGCTACTGCCTGACCGCCGGCGCCCCCGGCGCGCCCTTCGGGGCCGGGGCGGGGCCGCCGGGCAGGAAGGACGCCCAGCCCTGCTTCGGGGTCTCGCCGACCTCGAGGGTGCGCAGCTTGGCCAGGGTCTGCGGGTCCTGGGCGTCCAGCCAGTCGGCCAACTGGCGGAAGGAGACACAGCGCACGTCCGGCTTGTTGCAGACCTTCTCGACGACCTCCTCGATGGCGCGCATGTACGTGCCGCCGTTCCAGGACTCGAAGTGGTTGCCGATGATCAGCGGGGCGCGGTTGCCGTCATAGGCCCGGTCGAAGCCCTTGAGCAGGCCGTCACGCATCTGGTCGCCCCAGAACTCGTACTTGTCGGGGTCGCCCTGGGTGGCGGTGCCGGACTGGTTGACCATGAAGTTGTAGTCCATGGTGAGCTGCTCGTAGGTGTGGCCGGGGAAGGGCACGAGCTGCATCGACAGGTCCCACAGGCCCTCCTTCTTGCCGGGCCAGACCTGGTTGTCGACACCGCTGGTGTCATAGCGGAAGCCCAGCTCTCGGGCGGCCCTCATGAAGTTCCTCTGGCCTTCCAGGCAGGGGGTGCGGGCGCCGACGAGTTCCTTGTCGTAGTCGAAGGGCAGCGGAGCCGCGTTCTTCATGCCGGTGTTGGTCTTCCAGGTCTTCACGAACTGCTTGGCCTGGGCGATCTCGTCCTTCCACTCCTCGACCGACCACTCGCCGACACCGCCGTTCTTCCCGCAGAAGTGGCCGTTGAAGTGGGTACCGATCTCGTTGCCCTCCAGCCACGCCAGGCGCAGCTGCTTCACGGTGTCGGCGATGCCCTGCTCGTCGTTGAAGCCGATGTCGGAGCGGCCCGGCGAGTGCTGCGGCGGCTTGTACAGGTCGGCCTTCTCCTCCGGCAGCATGTACACGCCGCTGAGGAAATACGTCATTGTCGCGTGGTTGGCCTTGGACACCTTGCGGAAGTGGGAGAACAGCCGCTGACTGTCCTCGCCCGCGCCGTCCCAGGAGAAGACCACGAACTGCGGCGGCTTCTGGCCCGGCTTCAGACGTTCGGGCCGGGGCAGGTGGGGCTGTGCCCCGGTGTACGCGGTGGAGCCGTCGCCGATCAGGCGGACCACGCTCTTGGGCGCGGGGGCGGGCTTCGCCTGCTGCGGGCCCGACGCCCCTAGCTTGGAACCATGGGAACCACCGGTTCCCGTCGCGCAACCGGCGAGCGATGCGGCGACAGCCGCGGCGACCACTGCGCCCGCGGCGATCCTCTGGGTGGCGGCCATCCGGCGCCCACCTTCTTCCTTCTCTCGGCCAACGCCGACGAGGGCGTTCTCTGATGACGCGCCGGGACGAGCCGGCGGCGCCGTCAAGGTCGCACGGGACCGAGAAGGAATTAGTACGACAAGCCGACAAAAAGACCGCTTCACTCTCGCGAGTGATTAATTGCACCAATTGCCACAAAAATCCATGCTTGACCTTTACTCTGCATTACGATTCGTTTACCGAGCGTTGATTTTCATCCCGCCGCTGCACGCCGTGACCCACGGCCGCGACCGCCCCCGCCACAGCCGGGGACCACCAGTTCCGCGACCGCGCTGCCCCGGAGGAGACGGGAAACATGTCCGCCTGCGCCCCCACCCGCACTGCCCACTCGACGCGCGCCGAGCGCACCCACCCAGCCCACAGCCCCCCACCGGCCCCGCACCGCCGCTTCCGCATCGCGGGCGCCGACCTGTCCGCCTCGATCGCGGTCTTCCTGATCGCCCTGCCCCTGTCCCTCGGCATCGCCCTGGCCACCGGCGCGCCCCTCCAGGCCGGCCTCGTCGCCGCTGCCATGGGAGGGATCGTCGCCGGCTGGGCTGGCGGTTCACCTCTCCAGGTCAGCGGCCCCGCAGCCGGCCTGACCGTCGTCACCGCCGACCTCATCCAGCGCTACGGCTGGCGCACGACATGCGCCATCACCGTCCTCGCCGGACTCGCCCAACTGGGCCTCGGCTGCCTGCGCGTGGCGCGCACCGCCCTCGCCGTCAGCCCCGCCATCGTGCACGGCATGCTCGCCGGCATCGGCGTCACCATCGCCGTCGCCCAAGTGCACATCGTCCTCGGCGGCAGCCCCCAGAGCTCCGTCCTCGACAACCTCCGCGCCCTGCCTGCCCAGTTGGCCCGACTGCAGCCCGCAGCCGTGGCCGTGAGCGCACTGACGCTGACCCTGCTGCTGCTCTGGCCGCGCATCCCCGGCCGGGTGGGCCGCCTGCTGCACCACGTGCCCGCCGCCCTCGTCGCCGTCACGGGCGCCACCGCGACCGCCGCGCTCACCGGCCTCACGCTGCCCAAGGTCGACCTGCCGTCCTGGAGCAGTCACGCCCTGGCCGGGCTGCCCGACGGGCCGGTGCTCGGGATCGCCGCCGCCGTCCTCACCACCACGCTGGTGTGCAGCGTGCAGTCACTGCTCGGCGCAATCGCCGTGGACAAGCTGATCGCATCGCGCCCCGGCCTGCTCGGCTCCCGCTCCACCCGCGTCGGCCGCTCGGATCTGGACCGCGAGCTGCTCGGCCAGGGCGCGGCCAACATCGTCTCCGGCGCACTCGGCGGACTGCCGGTGGCGGGCGTCGCCGTGCGCAGTTCAGCAAATGTCCAAGCCGGTGCCGTAAGCCGGAACTCCACGATGCTGCACGGCGTTCTCGTAGTAGTCGCCGCGTTGCTGATGGTCCCGATCCTGGATCTCATCCCGCTCGCCTCACTCGCCGCCCTGGTGATGGCCGTCGGCATCCAGATGGTGTCCCTGCACCACATTCGCACGGTGACCCGCCACCGAGAGGTGCTGGTGTACGCCGTCACCACCCTCGGCGTGGTGCTCCTCGGCGTCCTGGCGGGCGTCATGCTCGGCATCGCCGTGGCCGTAGCCGTCGCCCTGCACCGTCTAACCCGCACCCGCATCACGCACTACGAGAAGGAAGGAGTCCATCACGTACACGTACGAGGCCAGTTGACGTTCCTCGCCGTGCCGCGGCTCAGCCGCATCCTGCACCTCGTACCCCAAAGCACCCATGTCGTGGTCGAGTTGGACGGCTCCTTCATGGATCACGCGGCGTACGAGTCCCTGCAGGACTGGCAGAAGTCGCACACCGCACACGGTGGCTCCGTCGAGCTGACCGGCCGCCGCTCCGGCACAGGGCTCGACACCGGAGCAGTACTCGAGACACAGGTCGAGATCCCCACCAGCACCAGCACCAGCACCAGCACCAGCACGGGTGCCGTCTCCAGAGCCCAGGAGAGCGAGTCGACCGCTCTTCGAGGTCTCGGCCCGGCTCCCGCCGACACCGCCATCGCCGACTGCCGGTGCCGCCCCTGGACACCGTGGCGCAACCACCAGTGCGAGGTGCCACGGGAAACGCCGACGACAGCGACACTCCGGCCGCCCAAGACGGCGGACCCGACAGACACGGCGAACTCGACGGAGCCGCCGTACACAGCTCAGAGGAAGAGAAAGGAAAGGACCGAGCCCAAGGAAACAACCGAGCTCGCCGAGCACGTCGGTCAGGCCACGAACATCGAGCCGACCGAGAACCCCGAGCATGCCGAGCACACTGAGAACACCGGGCGCGTCGGGCACGTCGAGCGCGTCGAGCCGAGTGGACATCAACTGGTGCGTGGCATTAGCGCGTTCCAGCGCAACACCGCACCGCTGGTGCGGGGCGAACTGGCGCGGCTGGCACGGGAGGGGCAGCAGCCCACTCAGCTCTTCCTCACCTGCGCCGACTCACGACTGGTCACCTCGATGATCACTTCCAGTGGTCCCGGCGATCTGTTCGTGGTCCGCAACGTGGGCAACCTCGTGCCGCCGCCCGGCGAGGAGAGCGGGGACGACTCGGTGGGGGCAGCCATCGAGTACGCGGTGGACGTTTTGAAGGTGCGGTCCATCACCGTGTGCGGGCACTCCGGGTGCGGGGCCATGCAGGCACTGCTCGCCTCCGAACCCGGCGGCCCCCGGACCCCGCTGAAGCGGTGGCTGCGGCACGGGTTGCCGAGCCTGGAGCGGATGGGTGACGACAGCCGCCCCTGGGCCCGGCTGGCCGGGCGGACACCGGCGGACGCGGTCGAGCAGCTCTGCCTGACCAACGTGGTCCAGCAGTTGGAGCACCTGCGGGCCCACGAGTCGGTGGACCGAGCCCTGCGGGCCGGGGCGTTGGAGCTGCACGGGTTGTACTTCCACGTGGGCGAGGCACAGGCGTATCTGCTCACCGGAGAGAACGGCGGCGAGCTGTTCGACCATGTGGGAGTGACGGACCTGACGGCATGACCACGGTGCCGGCGTGACCACAGTGACCACGTGACCACAGTGACCACGTGACGACGGTGACGGTTGGGAACGGCCCGCCGAGCCCCTCTCCTCGGCGGGCCCTTCCCAACCCCATCCCCCGACGTCCACACCCCCGCCCACACCCCCGCCCATACCCCCGCCCAGGCCCAGGCCAGGCATCGGGTGTGAAAGGCGTTACACGGGCTGAACTCCTATCGGCCGCCGTCCGTGGGTACCAATGCCCAGGTACCAACGCCCCGGACACGCACCTCAACCGCGCCACACCTACGCACATCCCGACAGGTCTAAACCAATTTTTCGTCGGCCCTTGTCACCAGACCCCTGGGTCTGATGAGCTGTGGCCTGGGACACAACGGACACGGACACCCTTCGAGAGGGAGATGTCGTGAGCAACGAAAGCCTGGCCAACCTGCTGAAGGAAGAGCGCAGGTTCGCGCCGCCCGCCGAGCTGGCGGCCGACGCCAACGTCACGGCGGAGGCGTACGAACAGGCCAAGGCTGACAGGCTCGGCTTCTGGGCCGAGCAGGCCCGTCGGCTGACCTGGGCCAAGGAGCCGACGGAGACGCTGGACTGGTCGAACCCGCCGTTCGCCAAGTGGTTCAAGGACGGCGAGCTCAACGTCGCCTACAACTGCGTCGACCGGCACGTGGAGGCCGGGCACGGGGACCGGGTCGCCATCCACTTCGAGGGCGAGCCCGGCGACAGCCGCGCCATCACCTACGCCGAGCTCAAGGACGAGGTGTCCAAGGCCGCGGGCGCCCTGCTGGAGCTGGGAGTTCAGAAGGGCGACCGGGTCGCGGTCTACATGCCGATGATCCCGGAGACGGCGATCGCGATGCTGGCCTGTGCCCGGATCGGCGCCGCGCACTCCGTCGTCTTCGGCGGCTTCTCGGCGGACGCGCTGGCCACCCGTATCCAGGACGCGGACGCCAAGGTCGTCATCACGTCCGACGGCGGCTACCGGCGCGGCAAGCCGTCCGCGCTGAAGCCGGCCGTCGACGACGCGGTCGCGCGCGTGGACAACGTCGAGCACGTGCTGGTGGTCCGGCGCACCGGCCAGGAGGTCGCCTGGGACGACAGCCGTGACGTGTGGTGGCACGAGATCGTGGAGCGGCAGTCGACCGAGCACACGCCCGAGGCGTTCGAGGCGGAGCACCCGCTGTTCATCCTCTACACCTCCGGCACCACGGGTAAGCCGAAGGGCATCCTGCACACCTCCGGCGGCTACCTCACGCAGGCCGCGTACACGCACCACGCCGTCTTCGACCTCAAGCCGGAGACGGACGTGTACTGGTGCACCGCCGACGTCGGCTGGGTCACCGGGCACTCGTACATCGTGTACGGCCCGCTGGCCAACGGCGCGACGCAGGTGATGTACGAGGGCACGCCCGACACCCCGCACCAGGGCCGCTTCTGGGAGATCGTGCAGAAGTACGGGGTGACGATCCTGTACACGGCGCCGACCGCCATCCGTACGTTCATGAAGTGGGGCGACGACATCCCCGCGAAGTTCGATCTCTCCTCCCTCCGCGTCCTCGGCTCGGTCGGCGAACCCATCAACCCCGAGGCCTGGATCTGGTACCGCAAGCACATCGGCGCTGACCGGACCCCCGTCGTCGACACCTGGTGGCAGACCGAGACGGGCGCGATGATGATCTCGCCGCTGCCCGGCGTCACCGAGACCAAGCCCGGTTCCGCGCAGACCCCGCTGCCCGGCATCTCCGCGACCGTCGTCGACGACGAGGCGAACGAGGTGCCGAACGGCGGAGGCGGTTACCTGGTCCTCACCGAGCCGTGGCCGTCGATGCTGCGCACCATCTGGGGCGACGACCAGCGGTTCCTCGACACCTACTGGTCACGCTTCGAGGGCAAGTACTTCGCCGGGGACGGCGCGAAGAAGGACGACGACGGGGACATCTGGCTCCTCGGGCGCGTGGACGACGTCATGCTGGTCTCCGGGCACAACATCTCCACCACGGAGGTCGAATCGGCACTCGTCTCCCATCCGTCCGTCGCCGAGGCGGCCGTGGTGGGCGCCGCCGACGAGACGACCGGGCAGGCCATCGTCGCCTTCGTCATCCTGCGCGGCACGGCGAACGCGGAGGACGAGAGCCTCGTCGCCGATCTGCGCAACCACGTCGGCGCCACCCTCGGGCCGATCGCCAAGCCCAAGCGGGTCCTGCCGGTCGCGGAGCTGCCGAAGACCCGCTCGGGCAAGATCATGCGTCGGCTGCTGCGGGACGTCGCGGAGAACCGTCAGCTCGGTGACGTCACCACACTGACCGACTCCACGGTCATGGACCTCATCCAGGCCAAGCTCCCGGCGGCACCGAGCGAGGACTGACGAGGGCCGAGCAAGGGCCGAGCAAGGGCGGGGCGACCGACTGAGTACGTCCTTGCAGGGCACCCGGTGACAGGTGTGCGCCGGGTGCCCTTTTCGCACCTAACGTAGGAATCGCCGGATTCCTCCCAGCGCACTTTAGGTAGACTAAACAAAAAATAGGTGCGCCGGGAAGTCTGGTCGGCATGTGCTCAGCCCTGCCCACCGACCGGAGGTCCCCACCGTGCCCGCGCCCCGCACCCCGACTGCCCGCAAGGTCCTGGGACGGCTGTCCCTCCCAGAACGGAACTTCGTCGCGGAGGCGTTGCGTGCCGAGACCGTCGGCGGCGTGTTGCTGCTCGTGGCCGCCGTCACCGCCCTGATCTGGGTGAACGTCCCGGCGCTGCACGACAGCTACGAGAGCGTCAGCCACTTCCACCTCGGCCCCCACGCCCTCGGGCTGAACCTCTCCGTCACGCACTGGGCGGCCGACGGCCTCCTCGCGGTCTTCTTCTTCGTCGCCGGCATCGAGCTCAAGCGCGAGCTGGTGGCCGGTGACCTCAAGGACCCCAGGGCCGCCGCGCTGCCCGTGGTGGCCGCGCTGTGCGGGATGGCCGTGCCGGCGCTCGTGTACACGCTCACCAACCTCACCGGCGGCGGTTCCCTGCGCGGTTGGGCGGTGCCCACGGCCACCGACATCGCGTTCGCGCTCGCCGTGCTCGCCGTCATCGGCACGTTCCTGCCGAGCGCGCTGCGCGCCTTCCTGCTCACCCTCGCCGTCGTCGACGACCTGTTCGCGATCCTGATCATCGCGGTGTTCTTCACGAACACCATCGACTTCGCAGCGCTGGGCGGCGCAGTCCTCGGGCTCGTCGTCTTCTGGCTGCTGCTGCGCACAGGCGTGCGCGGCTGGTACGTCTATGTGCCGCTCGCGCTGGTGATCTGGGCGTTGATGTACAACAGCGGCGTCCACGCCACGATCGCCGGTGTCGCGATGGGCCTGATGCTGCGCTGCACGAAGCGTGAGGGCGAGGAGCACTCCCCCGGCGAGCGGATCGAGCATCTCGTCCGGCCGCTCTCCGCCGGTCTCGCGGTGCCGCTGTTCGCCCTGTTCAACGCCGGTGTGGCGGTCTCTGGCGGCGCACTCGCGGATGTGTTCGCCCGGCCGGAGACGCTGGGCGTCGTCCTCGGTCTCGTCGTCGGCAAGACGATCGGCATCTTCGGCGGGACCTGGCTGACGGTCCGCTTCACCCGGGCCTCGCTCAGCGAGGACGTCGCCTGGGCGGACGTCTTCGCCGTCGCGACCCTCGCGGGCATCGGCTTCACCGTCTCGCTGCTGATCGGGGAGCTCGCCTTCGAGGGCGACGCCGCGCTCACCGACGAGGTCAAGTCCGCCGTCCTGCTGGGCTCGCTGATCGCGGCGACCCTGGCGACGGTCCTGTTGAAGCTGCGCAACGCCAAGTACCGCCGGATATGGGAGGCCGAGGAGCGCGACGACGACCTCGACGGCATCCCGGACGTCTACGAACAGGACGACCCGGCGTACCACCTGCGGATGGCGGAGATCCTCGACCGCAAGGCCGCCGAGCACCGCCGGATCGCCGAGGAGATCGCCCGGCGGAGCGCCCAGGAGGAGGCCGACGCGCGCCACGGTCTTGCCGAAGTGGCGGGCGGGGCGGGCGAGGAGGGCGACCGTCCGGCATGATCTGACGGGACGGTACAAAAGAATCCAGAACCAGTGCAGCAGCAGACACACGCAGCAGCAGACACATGTAGCAGCAGAAGAGGGAGAACGCGATGAGCGCACCCGACGGCAGCCCGGTCGGCGCCGAACGCAGCATCGGCCAGCTGTTCGCCTCGGCGACGACCGAGTTGTCGGCGCTGGTGCACGACGAGATCGCGCTGGCGAAGGCCCAGCTGAAGCAGGACGTCAAGCGGGGCGCGATGAGCGGCGGGGCGTTCTCGGTGGCCGGCGCGGTGCTGGTGTTCTCCCTGCCGATGCTGAACTTCGCGCTGGCGTACGGCATCCGGACCTGGAGCGACTGGAACCTCGCGGTCTGCTTCCTGCTGTCGTTCGCGGCGAACGTGCTCGTCGCGCTCGTCCTGGTGCTGATCGGCGTGGTCTTCGCGAAGAAGGCGCAGAAGGGCAAGGGCCCGCAGAAGGTCGCGGCGTCCATGAAGGAGAGCGCGGGCGTCCTGCAGAACGCCAAGCCGCACCCGCGGCCCGAGCTCCCGCAGGATCGGGTCCCGGCGGCCATCGAGGCTGTGGGACGCTCGTCGTCATGACGGACCCCGCCACTCCTTCGGCCCAGCCCGCTTCGGTCGTACGGCCGGACGCGGTCTTCGGTGTCCGGATCACCCACCGCGAGGTCGCCGCGAACGGCGCTCGGTTCCACATCGCGGAGCTGGGCGACGGGCCGCTGGTCATGCTCGTCCACGGTTTCCCGCAGTTCTGGTGGACGTGGCGGCACCAGCTGGTCGCGCTGGCCGACGCGGGCTTCAGGGCCGTCGCGATGGATCTGCGGGGCGTGGGCGGCAGCGACCGTACGCCCCGCGGCTACGACCCGGCCAACCTCGCCCTCGACATCACCGGCGTGATCCGCTCCCTGGGCGAGCCGGACGCCGCCCTGGTCGGCCACGACCTGGGCGGCTATCTGGCGTGGACGGCGGCCGTGATGCGCCCCAAGCTCGTACGGCGGCTCGCCGTCGCCTCGATGCCGCATCCCCGGCGCTGGCGCTCGGCGATGCTCGCCGACGTCCGGCAGACGGCCGCCAGCTCCCACATCTGGGGCTTCCAGCGGCCGTGGATCCCCGAGCGGCAGCTCACCGCCGACGACGGCGAGCTGGTGGGCCGGCTGATCCGGGAGTGGTCCGGGCCGCGGCTGCCGGAGGACGAGACGGTGGAGACGTACCGGCGTGCGATGTGCATCCCGTCCACGGCGCACTGCGCGGTGGAGCCGTACCGCTGGCTGGTGCGCTCGATGGCCCGCCCGGACGGCGTCCAGTTCTACCGGCGCATGAAGCGGCCCGTGCGCGTGCCCACGCTCCACTTGCACGGCTCCCTCGATCCGGTGATGCGCACCCGCAGTGCGGCCGGCTCCGGCGAGTACGTCGAAGCGCCGTACCGCTGGCGGCTGTTCGACGGCCTGGGCCACTTCCCGCACGAGGAGGATCCGGTCGCTTTCTCCACAGAACTGGTCAATTGGCTGAAGGACCCCGAACCCGATCGGTGACCGCGTCATCGCGCCCGGTATCCGGATCTGAACACCTGTACTACGAACAGCCAAATGCCCGACGCATAGGCCAATTGGCGGGCCCGAGGGCGGTTATCGACCTTGAGGCAGGGGCAGACGTCGGGGTATGGGCTGGACGCACGACTACAGTGACGCAGCACGCAACCGCAGCTCGGCCAGTGGCCTGAGCCCCCACCAACGAGGTGCCGACCCGCAACTGCCGGGTTCCGACCTCCGGGTGGGCATTCCGCGCATCCTGCGCCGCCGGGCCCGTTGGGTCTCGGTCCGTCTGCGTCACCCGCGAGGCTGACCCGCCCAAGGGCTTGCGGGACCCGTTGGAGGGCACGGCAATCGCTCAGAGAGCGCAGCTGTCGCTGTCCACCTCTTGGCCCGCGGTACGTCCCGCGTCGATGTCCTGCTGGATCTCGTCCGCGGTGAGGGCGTAGCCGGTGTCGGCGTCGTCGAGGGACTTCGCGAAGACCACGCCGTACACCTTGCCGTCGGTGGTGAGCAGCGGGCCGCCGGAATTGCCCTGACGGACGGTCGCGAACAGCGAGTACACGTCACGGCGCACGGTGGTGCGGTGGTAGATGTCCGGTCCGTTGGCCGTGATCCGACCGCGTACGCGCGCGGCACGGACGTCGTACGCGCCGTTCTCCGGGAACCCGGCGACGATCGCGTCGTCGCTGCTCGTCGCGTCCTTCGCGGTGAACTGCAGCACGGGCGCGTCGAGATCCGGTACGTCCAGGACCGCGATGTCGCGCTTCCAGTCGTACAGGACGACCGTGGCGTCGTACTTGCGGCCCTCGCCGCCTATCTGGACGGTGGGCTCGTCGACGCCGCCCACGACATGCGCGTTGGTCATGACGCGGCGCTCGCCGAAGACGAAGCCCGTGCCCTCCAGGACCTTGCCGCAGCTCTCCGCGGTGCCCATGACCTTGACGATGGAGCGCTGCGCGCGCTTGGCCACGGCGCTGTTCGCCAGGGCCGGGTCGGGCGGCTGGACGTCGGTGATCGGCTCGTTGGAGAACGGGCTGAAGACCTGCGGGAAGCCGTTCTGCGCGAGGACGGAGGAGAAGTCGGCGAACCAGGTGTCGGCCTGGTCGGGCAGCGCCTCGGACACCCCGTGCAGCACCTTGGAGCTACGGACCTCCTTGCCCAGCGTGGGCAGGGTGGTGCCGGCGAGCGCGGAACCGATCAGCCACGCCACCAGCAGCATCGCCACGACGTTGACCAGCGCGCCGCCCGTCGCGTCCAGCGCGCGGGCCGGGGACCAGGTGATGTAGCGGCGCAGCTTGTTGCCGAGGTGGGTGGTGAGGGCCTGGCCGACCGAGGCGCAGACGATCACGACGATGACCGCGACGACGGCCGCGGTGGTGCTCACCTCGGAGTTGTCGGTCAGGGCGTCCCAGATCACGGGCAGCAGGTAGACGGCGACGAGGCCACCCCCCAGGAAGCCGATCACCGACAGGATGCCGACGACGAAGCCCTGGCGGTAGCCGACGACCGCGAACCATACGGCCGCGACCAGCAACAGGATGTCCAGCACGTTCACGAACGACACCCTGTCATGACCGCCAGTCGAGCGGGACCTGCTTCTCACGGTCCCAGGGGTGCTCCCAGCCCGCGAAGTGCAGCAAACGGTCGATGACACCGGCCGTGAACCCCCACACAAGGGCTGATTCGACCAGGAATGCCGGGCCGCGGTGGCCGCTGGGGTGCACGGTCGTGGCCCGGTTGTCCGGGTTCGTGAGATCCGCCACGGGGACCGTGAAGACGCGGGCCGTCTCGCCGGGATCGACGACGCCGACGGGGCTCGGCTCGCGCCACCAGCCCAGCACCGGGGTGACGACGAAGCCGCTGACCGGGATGTACAGCTTGGGCAGCACGCCGAAGAGCTGGACGCCGGACGGATCGAGGCCGGTCTCCTCCTCGGCCTCGCGCAGCGCGGCGCGCAGCGGCCCGTCACCGTGCGGGTCGCCGTCCTCCGCGTCGAGGGCGCCGCCCGGGAACGAGGGCTGGCCCGCGTGGGAGCGCAGGGAGCTCGCGCGCTCCATGAGCAGCAGCTCGGGGCCGCGCTCGCCGTCGCCGAACAGGATGAGGACGGCCGACTGGCGTCCCGCGCCGTCCGCCGGGGGCAGGAAGCGGCTGAGCTGGAGCGGCTGGACCGTCTCCACAGCGTGCACCACCGGGTCGAGCCAGGTCGGCAGGCCCTCCTTGCTGAGCGTCACCGGACCGCCCTGGGTATTGCTCGCGCGCGTCATCGCCACACCACCCCCCGTTCTGCCCAGTCCAACGCCCGAGCACCGACAGATCGTTCCGGGGACCGCCTCCCGGTCGTTCGTGCGCGGACGACGGGCCGCCCCGCCGCCGTCGGCCCTACCGTCATCCGGCCCCCAGCGGCGGGGCCGGCCTGCCGCCCGCGTCCAGGTAGGACTGGGGCGGGTTCAGGCGCTGGCCGGGGAAGCCGCCCTTCTCGTACTTCAGAAGCTTCTGCGCCTTCTCCGGGTCCGTCTCCCCCTCGCCGTACGCCGGGCAGAGCGGGGCGATGGGACAGGCGCCGCAGGCGGGCTTGCGGGCGTGACAGATGCGGCGGCCGTGGAAGATCACGTGGTGCGAGAGCATCGTCCACTCGCTCTTGGGGAAGAGCGCGCCGACGGCGGCCTCGATCTTGTCGGGCTCGGTCTGCTCGGTCCACTGCCAGCGCCGTACGAGCCGCTGGAAGTGCGTGTCCACGGTGATCCCGGGACGGCCGAACGCATTCCCCAGGACCACGAACGCCGTCTTGCGGCCGACGCCGGGCAGCTTGACCAGGTCCTCCAGCCGGCCGGGGACCTCGCCGCCGAACTCCTCCACGAGGGCCTTGGAGAGGCCTATCACCGACTTCGTCTTGGCCCGGAAGAAGCCCGTGGGGCGGAGGATCTCCTCGACCTCCTCCGGGTCGGCGGAGGCCAGGTCCTCGGGGGTGGGGTACTTGGCGAAGAGCGCGGGGGTCGTCTGGTTCACCCGGAGGTCGGTGGTCTGGGCGGACAGGACGGTGGCGATCACCAGCTGGAACGGGTTCTCGAAGTCCAGCTCGGGGTGGGCGTACGGGTAGACCTCGGCGAGCTCGCGGTTGATGCGGCGGGCACGGCGGACGAGGGCGGTACGGGACTCGGGCCTCCTGGCCGCCGTCTTCCTGACGGCGGCGGCCGACTTCCCGCCGCCGGCAGCCTTCTCCGTGCCGACCGGCTTCTCCGTGCCGGCCGGCTTCTCCGTGCCGGCCGGCTTCTCCGTGCCGACCGGCTTCTCCGTGCCGGCCGTCTTCCCGGTACCCGCCGCCTTCTCGGTGTCGGCCGCTTTTTTCGCAGGCATCTCTTTTGTCACCTTTGCCGTTTTGTCACCACCGCCGGAGTCCTGTTCGCCCACAGCGGAAACGCGACGTACAACCACCCGCCCAGCCCCCTTGGCCTGTGCTCTCACCGGCGATTTGGACACCCGGCCAGCCTAAAGCCCGGCACTGACATCCGCCCCGGACCCTGAGGACCAGCCCCCAATTGGACCCCTGCCGCTTACCTCGGGACACGTGTGCGGCATCCTTGTGACAGATCACACTGTTTGGACCGTCCGGCAAAATGGGGAACACGGTCCCCTGGTAAGCGGGGAGCAAGATCCCCTGAGCAGGTCGACAAGGAGAGAACTCGTGGACGACGTCCTGCGGCGCAACCCGCTCTTCGCGGCTCTCGACGACGAGCAGGCCGCAGAACTGCGCGCCTCCATGAGCGAGGTGACCCTGGCCCGTGGCGACTCCCTGTTCCACGAGGGCGACCCGGGCGACCGGCTTTACGTCGTCACCGAGGGCAAGGTCAAGCTCCACCGCACCTCCCCGGACGGCCGGGAGAACATGCTGGCCGTGGTGGGCCCCAGCGAGCTCATCGGCGAGCTGTCGCTCTTCGACCCGGGCCCGCGCACGGCGACGGCCACCGCCCTCACCGAGGTCAAGCTCCTCGGCCTCGGCCACGGCGACCTCCAGCCCTGGCTGAACGCCCGCCCCGAGGTGGCCACCGCGCTGCTGCGCGCCGTCGCCCGGCGCCTGCGCAAGACCAACGACGCCATGTCCGACCTGGTCTTCTCGGACGTCCCCGGCCGCGTGGCCCGCGCCCTGCTGGACCTCTCGCGTCGCTTCGGCGTGCAGTCCGAGGAGGGCATCCACGTCGTCCACGACCTGACGCAGGAGGAGCTGGCGCAGCTCGTCGGCGCGTCGCGCGAGACCGTGAACAAGGCGCTGGCGGACTTCGCCCAGCGCGGGTGGCTCCGCCTGGAGGCACGGGCGGTCATCCTGCTGGACGTGGAGCGGCTGGCCAAGCGGTCGCGCTAGACGCCGGCCGCCGGCTGCGCGGTGAGGCAGGTCGGTGTGACCGCCCCTGGGGGCTGCCGCCCCCAGGCCCCGCTTCGGCCCGCAAAGGGCCTCGTCCTCAAAAACGCCAGACGGGCTGGTTCACCGTGACCGGCGCTGAAAATGCGCTGCCCTCCACTGCCTTGCCAGGCACAGTGGGCCCATGAGCGAAACGGTTCCCCTCCGGGGGCTCGACTCCCAGGGCTACATCGCCAGGGAAGGGTCCCTCGCGCGCGTGCCGCATGCGCTCCGGCCCGTCGTCGCGGCGGCTCGGGACCGGATCCTGGACGTCTTCGGGGGCCGGCTGCACAGCGCGTACCTCTACGGGTCCATCCCTCGCGGCACCGCGCGCGTGGGCCGCAGCGACCTGGACCTCCTGGTCGTCCTGCGCGAGGAGCCGACCGACGCGGACCGGGCCGACGGCCGGGCGCTCGACGAGGCCCTCGACAAGGAACTCCCCCAGATCGACGGCGGCGGGACGCTTTTCGTCAGCCACGCGTGCGTGCTGAGCGAGCTGGAGCGGCACGACCTGGGGTGGTTCGTGGCCTGTCTGTGCACGCCCCTGCTCGGCGAGGACCTCGCCGAGTACCTCCCCCGCTACCGTCCCGACTCGCTGCTCGCCCGCGAGACCAACGGCGACCTCGCCCTGGTGCTGCCCCGCTGGCACGACCGCATCTCCTCGGCGGACGACTCCGAGGAGGCCCGGCGGCCTCTCGTCCGGTTCATGTCCCGGCGCCTCGTGCGCACCGCGTTCACGCTCGTCATGCCCCGCTGGAACGGCTGGACGAGCGACCTGCACGAGATGGCGGAGGCATTCGGCGCGTACTACCCCGCGCGTGCGGAGCAGGTGCGGGCGGCGGCCGTCCGCGGCTACGACCCGACGGGGGACGGGGCCGTCCTGCGGGCGTACGCCGACGACCTCGGCCCCTGGCTCGCGAAGGAGTACGCGCGCGTGCACGGCGTCAAAGCCCCGCGCCCCGAAGGGACGACCTAGGTGTATTGACCCGCAGGGTGCTCACACGGGGGATGGGTGGCGGGCGCCGCGCCGCGCGCGTGCTGCCCGACCGAGTGCGGCGGCGGTACTTCACCGACGGCAGGGCTCCCGGCGCGCGCCGCCACGACCCGAGCGGCGACGCTGCAGCCGCCGGTCTTCCCCCTCTGCAGCCGCCGCGCTCACGCCGACGTCGACCGCTCCCTGTGGCGGCGTCGGGGTCGCCTAGATGAGTCCGTGCTCTGTCAGGTACTCCAGTTGGGCCCGTACCGACAGCTCCGCCGCCGGCCACAGGGAGCGGTCGACGTCGGCGTACACGTGGGCGACGACCTCGGCGGGGGTGCGGAAGCCGTCCTCGACGGCCGTCTCGACCTGGGCGAGGCGGTGGGCACGGTGGGCGAGGTAGAACTCGACGGCGCCCTGGGCGTCCTCCAGGACCGGTCCGTGGCCCGGGAGGACCGTGTGGACGCCGTCGTCGACCGTGAGGGACCTCAGCCGCCGCAGCGAGTCCAGATAGTCGCCCAGACGGCCGTCAGGGTGCGCCACGACGGTCGTGCCGCGGCCCAGGATCGTGTCGCCGGTCAGGACGGCCCGGTCGGCCGGGAGGTGGAAGCAGAGCGAGTCGGCGGTGTGGCCGGGCGTCGCGACGACCCGCAGCTCCAGGCCGCCGACGGTGACCACGTGCCCGGCGCCCAGGCCCTCCTCGCCCAGCCGCAGCGCCGGGTCCAGGGCCCGCACCTTCGTGCCGGTCAGCCCGGCGAAGCGGACGGCGCCCTCGGCGTGGTCGGGGTGGCCGTGGGTCAGCAGGGTCAGGGCGACGCGTTTGCCGGCCTGCTCGGCGGTGTCGACGACCGTGCGCAGGTGGCCGTCGTCCAGGGGGCCCGGGTCGATCACGACCGCCAGCTCGGAGTCGGGCTCGGAGACGATCCAGGTGTTCGTGCCGTCCAGGGTCATCGCGGAGGCGTTCGGCGCGAGGACGTTGACCGCGCGCGGGGTGGCGGGCCCCGAGAGGACTCCGCCTCGCGGCTGGCCGGGGAGGGCGGCTGCGTCGGTCATTCGGGGGAGCCTTCCATCGGGCGGGGCTGTCGGGTGCCCGTCACGTCTGTCACGCGGATCCGCCGCCCGTCGTGTCGATCGGGATGTGCTTGGTGAACTCGTCATGCCCCGGCCAGGACAGCACGACCTCGCCGTCCTCCAGGCGGGCCTGCGCCAGGACCGGGGTCAGGTCGAGGGCGGGGGCCGCGGCGAGCGCCTCGGCGGCCGTGCCGTAGGGAGCGAGCCGGCGCAGGGTCGCGATGGTGGGCGGCATCATCAGCAGCTCGCCCTTGTCGTACGCGGCGGCCGCGTCGGACGGGCGGATCCACACGGTGCGGTCGGCCTCCGTGGAGGCGTTGCGGGTGCGCTGGCCCGCGGGGAGCGCGGCGACGAAGAACCAGGTGTCGTAGCGGCGGGGCTCGAACTCCGGGGTGATCCAGCGCGTCCAGGCGCCGAGGAGGTCGGAGCGCAGGACCAGGCCGCGGCGGTCGAGGAACTCGGCGAAGGACAGGTCGCGGGCGGCCACCGCGGCCCGGTCGGCCTCCCAGTCGGCGCCTGTGGTGTCGCCGACGACGGAGTCCGAGGTCGGCCCCGCGAGCAGGACGCCGGCCTCCTCGTAGGTCTCCCGCACGGCCGCGCAGACGATCGCCTGGGCCGCCGTCTCGTCGACACCGAGCCGGTCGGCCCACCACGCGCGCGTGGGGCCCGCCCAGCGGATGTGCAGGTCGTCGTCGCGTGGGTCGACGCCGCCGCCGGGATAGGCGTACGCGCCTCCGGCGAAGGCCATGGAGGCGCGTCTGCGCAGCATGTGGACGACGGGGCCGCCGCTGTCGGTGTCCTTCAGGAGCATGACGGTGGCCGCGCGCTTCGGGACGACCGGAGTGAGGGCGCCGTCCGCCAGCGCGCGGATGCGTTCCGGCCAGTCCTGGGGAAACCACTGCCCATTCGCCATGGGCGCGAGGCTATCCCGTGGTGAGCGAATGTTCGAGAGGTCTCCGAGGTCAGCGCATGCCTGAGGGACGTCGGCAGGGCGCCCGGAGCGCGCCTAGGGGACGAGCTCGACCTGGATCTCGACCTCCACCGGCGCGTCCAGCGGCAGCACCGCGACGCCCACCGCGCTGCGCGCGTGCACGCCCTTGTCGCCGAGGACCTCGCCCAGCAGCTCGCTCGCGCCGTTGAGGACGGCGGGCTGGCCGGTGAAGTCGGTGGCCGACGCCACAAAGCCGACGACTTTCACCACGCGCGCGATGCGGTCCAGGTCGCCCGCGACCGACTTGACGGCGGCCAGGGCGTTCAGCGCACAGGTGCGGGCCAGCTCCTTGGCCTCCTCGGGAGTGACCTCGGCGCCGACCTTGCCGGTGACCGGCAGCTTGCCCTCCACCATGGGCAGCTGGCCGGCCGTGTACACGTACGGGCCGGACTGCACGGCGGGCTGGTAGGCCGCGAGGGGCGGCACGACCGCCGGCAGGGTCAGCCCCAGCTCGGCGAGCCTCGCCTCGACCGCGCTCACGCCTTCGCCCGCTTCAGATAGGCGACGAGCTGCTCCGGGTTGTTCGGCCCGGGCACGACCTGGACGAGTTCCCAGCCGTCCTCGCCCCAGGTGTCCAGAATCTGCTTCGTGGCATGAACGAGCAGCGGCACGGTTGCGTATTCCCACGAACGATGGCTAACTTCAGCCATGACAACACCCCAGGTGGTCAGCGGTATGAACCTTCACGTTGCAGGCTATACGCGCCAGTCCTACGGCAGGGTCAACGGCAGCGAGGCGAGCCCGGCCAGTCAGCGAGAGACCAACCAGGCGCGCCAGGGTCCCTTGCGTGATCGACGTCTGTCCGGATTCATCCGGTGATGCCGAGGGTGGCCAGGGGCCTTCGCCAGTCGCGAGCGGTGTGACGTAGG
>NZ_JBITCT010000071.1:0-36979 GCF_044453465.1 Streptomyces sp. NPDC051677 | reverse complement strand
CAGCATGGGCATGACGAGCAGTCGCCCCGGACGAGTATCAGTCCCACGATCGAGCGATCACGAACCGGGGAAGATCGGACTTAACGTCCACTGAGTGCACTGTGCTTGACAGATCTCGACCACCCAGCGCTTCGGCTGCGGGACGAAGCCTTTGCCCTCGTCGGCAGGGTTGCGCCGCACCACCTCGACGGCGATGTCGTTCACCGCGCCATGGATGATCACGGCGTCCTTGAAGCCCTGGTCGACCAGGGCCTTCTCCAGGCGCAGTCCGCACCGCTCCATTGCCTGGTCCAGCAGGGCGATGCCGGCCTCGTTGTCGTGCGCGGAGGCGGGCAGGACCACCACGCCGATGATCAGGCCCAGAACGTCCACGGCGAGCCCGCGCTTCCTTCCGGGCGTCTTCTTGTTCGCGTCCAGTCCCGTCGTCTCCTTCGGCACCCCGGCCGCCACGCGGACGGACTGGGTGTCGATGATCACCAGGGACGGGTCCTCTAATCGTCTGGCCCGCTCCCGCACCTGGCAGCGCAGGATCTCCTGAATCCGCTGGTCAAGGCCGTCCTGACGCCACAGGGTGAAGTAGTAGAACACCGCAGACCAGACCGGGAGGTCGTGCGGCAGGAGCCGCCACTGACAGCCCGTCCGGTTCTGGTAGAGCAGCGCGTTCACGACCTCGCGCAGGTCGCAGGAGCCCGGGTCCCCGGTCGCCGACCGCGCCACCCGCTCCTGCTTCCACGCGGTGACCAGCGGCTCGATCAACGCCCACTGCTCGTCGGGCAAGTCCGTTGCGTACGGCATCCGTTCCATGCCCGCGACCCCATCATGCACACGACATGATGCGAAGGCGGAACCGTCCCATCAGCCACGAACGGGCGACGCCAGACCATCCCGAACGGGACTTAACGCCCTCTCAAATGAGGGTGAAGAAGACCATCGGATTGTGGCTGCTGTCGCGGATCGGCACGTCGAGCCCCAGCTCCTTCTTCACCCTACCGAGGTGCTCGATGACCTCGGGAGCCTTCGCGGCCGACGGAGTGAAGTACGGGATACCCCGCTTGGCGAGCCACTTCATGAGCACCGACCCCTCGCTCATGGGCTTCGGCCGACGCCCGTGGAAGACATCGTGCACGCTGGTCGGGGTTCCAGCGGGAACCTTCGAGAACACGTTCTCGACATACCAGCGGCCGAACCGGGCGCCGTGGTCGGCGTCGATGAAGAGGTAATCGGTGCGGGTGTGAATATCACCGAGCCGCTCACGGACGTCACCCTTGGTGAACGTCCAGCGGCCGACAGAAAGATCGGCCGGCACGTTGCTCACCACTTTGTCGACGATGTCGAACGAATGCAGGTGACCCACGCCGTTATCCCGTATAGCGCTCAGAATCCACATGGTGGACCAGCCGTAGAACGTGCCGATCTCGACCACTGTCTCGGGACGGTACTCACGCAGCAGTAGATAGGTGATCTCCGCCTCGCAGTCGTCCAGCTGCGCCTTCATCGACTTTCCGCGCCGCAGCAGAAAATCGCGCTGCTGGTCCCGGACGGCGCGCAGATCGTCGCGGTACTTCACATAGAGCGCCGACACGGATTCCACGGTGAGATCCCGGAGCGGGCCGACGGAACGCGACGAGTAAGCCTTACCGACACCACTCGTCACCGAATTATCGACACTCTTGAAAATAGTCACAAGATTTCTCCTTAATTTCGTCACGACCACCGGAAGAGCAAGAACCGAAGACCATACAGCAGTCCAATATTGCCCAATAATCGGTGGAAATCATGTCGATATCGGTCAGGTATTCGCGGGTTTATCGGCGGACTGGCAGGTGGATCGCTCCAGGTCTCGGAACGCTAGCCAGAAGACGGCGAGCACACTCGCGAAAACAGGGATCCAGGCGAGGCGGGACGCCACCCAGAGTGGGCTGTCCGGCGCGGTGTGGAGGCCGTACCGGCGCTGTCCGAAACCGAGCGCGACCACGGTGGTGGCGAGCATGGACGTCTGGTGCCACAGGAAGACGGTCATGGCCGACAGGTTCAGCAGCGCCACGGCTGCCCAGCGGAACTGTCCGGCTGTGGCACGTACCAGCGCCCCCGGCCCACGGACGGGAAGCGGCGGAACCGCCTGCGCCGCCTGCGCCGGCTGCGTCGGCTGCCCGGTCAGCCGGCGCAGCGGACCGCACAGCAGCAGTCCGAGCCCGCACTGACCCACTCCGAAGCAGACGGCCGCCAGACTCGGCGGGCTGAGGTTGGACATCGCAGCCCCGGGGACCCCGACCATGCTCGCCGGGTAGCCGCACCACAGCACCAGGGCCGCCAGAGTGGCCGCGCCGCCGACGAGCATGCCGACAGCGTGCCTGCGGCGGGCGAGGCCGCCCGCCGCCCAGAGCACGCCCAGCGCGTACGGCACCAGCCACCCCGCGAAGACGTTCAGCGACCGGAACACGTCGACCCACTCCGTGTCCCCGGCCAGTCCGCGGGCCAGGTCCAGGATCACGACCAGCACGAAGGCCGTGAACGCCAGTCGGCCGGCGCACCGCCTCATCAGTGGAGTGGCCGCCGTGATCACCGCATACACGCAGAGGAACCAGAGCGGAGACACGGCGAGCCGCACCAAGGTGCGGATCGTCTCGTACGCCACACCCACGGCGGCCAGCCCGATCAGCACCAGTGCCCACACTGCCAGCAGGGCCAGCGTCGGGCGGGCCAGTTGCCGCAGCCGCCGTACCAGCCAGGCACGGTAGCCGAGGCGGCCGGCCATCGCCGAGGCGTAGCTCAGGGATCCGACGCGGCCTCCGACGAAGAAGAACACGGCGAGCGGCTGGAGCAGCCAGGTCACCGGCGTGAGGCCCGGCATGTGGCTCAAGGGACTGTCGCCTTCCAGGTGGCCGCCCGCTCGCAGCACCACCGCGGTCACCAGCCAGTGGCCGAGCACCACCCCGACGATGGAGTAGGCACGCAGCACGTCGACCGCGCGGTCCCGGGAGAGCGGGGTCGCCGCGTCGATCCGCAGCACCACTCGGTGCAGCCGGTCCACAGCGGCCGGCCCGGCGGGACGTAACGGGGCGCCGGCCCCGGTGGCGGGGGGCGTGGTTTCCGGCCGAACCTGGAGCTCAGCCATGAGACACCTGCGCACTCCGGCCCAGGCTGATCAGGGCGATGTTCCGCAGGGAGAGGCTGCCGGGACGCAGATAGTCGCCGTGCGGGCTGTCGCCGGTGGGCAGCGACCGGGCTCCGAAGTCCGCGGCCGCCGGGTCTGCGCCGAAGCCCACGCTCCCGCTGAGCAGAGGTAGTTGTACGTGAGGTACGTGCGAGATCCAGTCCCTGCTTCCCCGGCCGGCCCAGAACGGGACGCGGATTCCCAGCTCCGAGGCGGAACCGGCGTCCATGCCCGGACTGCCGAAGACGGCGATACCGGTCAGTCCGGACTGCACCCGCCGGTCCGTCCCGCGCACCGCCTCCGCGCACACCACGGAACCGTACGAATGGCACAACAGGGTCACGGACGCACCGGGGTTGAGTTCCCGCAGCCGGTGGAGCTGGTCGCGGAGCAGCCTGCCGCCCTCCCGCGCCCGCGCGGGGGTCACAGCGTCGCGGCTCTTCGTGCGGGGTGCCCGGTAGCCGTACCAGCCGATCACCGCGATCCGCGTCCCGGGGTCGAGGAGACGCATCTGGTGGTGCAGCGCACGGATGCCGCCGCCCACCGAGCCGTGCCGGGAGCCGAGGTGGTCGAAGGTGTCGACGGTGGTGTCCGAACCCGGCACCAGGAGGGCGATCCGCTGCGCGTGCGCCAGATCGCCGAGCACTTCCACCGCCCGGCCGTCGCCTTCGGCGGAGACGTCGAGGAAGTTCCGGTCGGCGGCGGCGAGTGCGCCGAGTGCCCTGGCGCGGTCGCCGTCGTCCATCCGACGTGCCGCCGCGGCGGCCTCGTCGAGGTACCGGCGGTTCGCCGCGTAGCGGTCGGACAGGTCTTCCGCCGTGACGAAGGCATGGCGGGGCGCGTCCGGCAGGCCGGACACCTCCGACGCCTGGGCGGCCGTGACGGACGCGACGATGCATCCGGCGACGGCGGTTATCCACATTCCGTGTCTGATCCGCGCAGCACGCATGGACAACGTTCCTTCCTCTGGGCATGGGTCGGCCCGACTCGTCGAACCGAGGGAGAGTGACGTCGAAGGCACCGAGGGCCGGGGAGGGGCGCATCCGCCTCCTCCGGGCCGTGATCCGTCAGGTGCGGACGGGAGGCAGGGCGGCGGTCAGATCCGGACGGGCATTTCGATCACGCCGGTGGTGGAGCCCGTGGGCGGGCTGTCGAGTCTGAGGGTGCCGTCGACCGCGGCCAGCCGTTCTCGCAGGCCCAGCAGGCCGCTGCCCGCCCCGAGCCTGGCTCCCCCGGCACCGTTGTCGTGGACCTTGATCCGCAGCAGTTCACCGACGAGGTCCGCGTCGACCGACGCCTGCGTCGCCCCGCTGTGTTTGGCGATGTTCGTGAGCAGCTCGGCGACGCAGAAGTACGCCACTCGCTCGATCACCGGGTCCGGCCGTTGCGGCAGGTTCACCGTCAGCGTGACCGGCACACCGGCCTGCGCCGTCAACTGAGGCAGCGCGTCGACGAGTCCCCGCTCCAGCGCCGCAGGGGTGATCCCGTCGATCAGGCGCCGCAGCTCCGCGATGGCCGTGTCGGTCTGGGAACGGGCCCGGGTGACGAGCGTGCGGGTCCGGTCGAGGGACGGTTCGCCGTCAAGGGCGTCGGCGGTCAGTGACAGCGTCATGGCGATCGCGACGAGCTGGGCCTGTGTACCGTCGTGCAGGTCGCGTTCAACCTGCCGCAGGTCGCGGTCGCCCTCCGTGAGGGCCGTGCTTCGCGCCCATTCGAGCTTGCGGACCCGCAGTTGGGAGGCGGTGGGGCCGAGCAGCGCCCGGGTCAGCAGCCGGTGCAGGTTCATCATCGCGCGGGCTGTCACCGGGGTGAACGCCAGGACGACCAGAGCGCCCACGGCGGTGACGGCGGACAGCCACAGCTCCTGACTGCCGATCAGCGCCCATACGACGGACCACACGCTGAACGCCGGCAAGCCGATCGTCGCCACGAAGGTGAGGACGTCGACAGGGAGCCGGAGCAGCAGGTAGAGCATGCTGCGCCAAGCGGTCACGTCGGACAGGCTGCTCCGGATCCAGCGCACCGCGCCGGCGGCGGTCGGCAGGGGCGGGGGGGCATCGACGACCTCGCCGAGCAGTGCCCGGACCAGCCACGCCTGTGCACGGCCGAGGTGGCGGGCTCCCTGCAGGCCGACCGCGAGCACCGGTAGTCCGATCAGCGTCAACGAGAGCAGACCGCCGACGTAGAGGACGGCCACGACGTAGACGATGCCGAGGAGGGAAAGGGGCAGCCCGGTGACGGCGAACGCGATGGCTCGCGGCCATGTCGTCCGTACCTTCTCATGGCCCGGGTCTCCGGGGCGGGGCGCTGTCATGCCGTGCCCACAGCGGTCGCGGCGGGCTCCGAAGTGGCCCGCGTACCGGTGCACAGGATCGTCAGCACGGTCAGCGCCACCGTCCCCAGCACCAGGGGACCGTACGTCTGGAGCGGGACAGTGGGAAGCCAACCGCCCGTGGCAGCCACCGCGAACGCCATGCTCGTGGGCGCCGCGACCAGGACTCCGAGCAGCACTCCCACCATGGCGGTCAGCGTCGCCTCCGCGCCCAGCATCCGCATCAGCTGCCACCGGGTCGCGCCGGTCAGCGCGAGCAGCGCGTACTCCCGGCGCCTCGAGGCGGTCAGTGAGACAAGTGTGTTCACGGTGGTCACCGAGCCGAAGCCGGCCAGCATGGCAAGTTCCACTCCGCGTAGCCAGATGTCGCTCTCGGCGTACGCACCGGGCGGGGCAACTTGCTGAAGGGTTCCGGTGACGGCGGCGAACGTGGTCGAGAGCCCGACGAGCAGCGCGATCGGCACCACCGCGGAAGACAGCCGGTGGGCCTGGCCGCGCAGGTTGTCGGCGGCGAGAGCGCCACCGGCGTCGCCCCGGTGCCTGGCGCCCGCCAGCCGGAACGGCAGACCGAGCAGCACCATCGCCAGCCGTGTCAGCAGGGGGCCGAGCAGCCCCACCGCGATCATGAGGATCAGCGATCCGAGCAGGGCCGCCTGGGCGGACTTCTCCACCGGTTGCCCCAACGTGAGCATCACCATGGGTACGGCGCCCGCGAGGACGAGCAGGCCCGCGATGCCCCGCAGCCAGCCCAATCGGCCCTCTTCGGCCGTCCGCGCCAGTGCCTCGGACGGCCTTCCCCGGACCGCGCGGCGGGCGGCGATCTTCGTCGCGCCGACCCCGACCACCAGCGTCGCAGCCGTCCCGATCAGCGGGGGCCACGGCGACCAGGACACGGCCGCGCCCGCCGGGGCGATGCCCCGGGCGACGAGTTCGGTGAGGAACCATCGCGCGCCCCAGGAGCCGAGGACCCACGCCGGCGGTGAGACGAAGAGGGTGACCAGCAGCATCTGGCATCGGACGAGCCGTTTGACCTGTACCGGCGTCGCCCCGCTCGTGCGAAGCAGAGCCAGGTCACGGGCTTGTTGCCGTACGGAGAACGAGAGCGTGTTGGCCACCACGAACAGCGCCATCAGCATGGCGATCTCGCCGAACGCCCCGCCGATCACCCCGAGCCGCGAGCCGCCGTCGCCGCCGATCGCCGTGGCGATGAGCGACCCGAACAGCGTGATCACGGCGATGGCCAGCAGAAGCGCCGTGGCCAGACCGGCGAAGGAGGAGGGCCTGGCCCGCAGGATGGCCATGGCGAGCCTCAGCATGCCAGCTCGCTCAGCTTCTCGGCGATCAGCGCGGCGGACGGGCGTACCAGGTCGTCGACCAGGACACCGTCGGCGAGGACGACGACCCGGTCGGCGAAACTGGCGGCTAACGGATCGTGTGTCACCATCACGCAGGTACGACCCTCGTTCTCGACACCCTCCCGCAGCAGCCACAGCACTTCCCTGCCGGTGGAACGGTCGAGGGCACCGGTCGGCTCGTCGGCGAAGAGGATACGCGGCCGGGTGTACAACGCGCGGGCGACGGCGACGCGTTGCTGCTGACCGCCGGAGAGGCGGCCGGGGCGTTCCTTCCTCCGGTCCGCGAGACCCACCTGCGCGAGGGACTTGGTGACTGCGGCCCAGTCCACCCGGTCGCCCGCCAACCGGGCGGGGAGGGCGACGTTCTGTTCGACCGTCATCGCGGGCATGAGGTTGTACGACTGGAAGATGAAGCCCGCCTCGGCTCGCCTCAGCAGCGCCAGTCGCCGCTCGGGCAGCGCGGTGATGTCCGTGGTGCCCCAGTGGACCGTGCCAGAGGTCTGCCGGTCGATTCCGGCGAGGCACTGCAGCAGGGTCGACTTGCCCGAACCGGACGGACCCATCACTGCGGTGAACGTGCCCGGAGCAAAGGTGACGTCCACGCCGCGCAGCGCACGGACCACGTCGCGGCCGCGGCCGTACGAACGGTGCAGGTTCTCGGCGCGGATGCGCAGGCCTCCTTCCACGAGGGAGGGGACAGGGGACTCAGTGCTCAGTGACATACCTCGATTCTCGGTCGCTCAGCTGGCGCGGGACCACCCTGCTACCTCCCGTCTTCGGGGTTCGGATATCCGCCCCCCGACTAGTAGTGCTTGGTCAGGTCGGCTGTGGTGGTGCGTGTCCTCCGGGCCCGGTGTGGCGTTGAGAGTGTGTGACTCCGGACGAGATTGCTGTGGTGCGTGGTGAGTTGGAGGAGTTCGCGGCGGAGGTGTTCGAGCCGTTCGCGCGCAATGACCAGCGCCGCTGGGGGCAGGTCTACCTGCGGGGGCTGCTGACCGACGGGCAGCGTAAATCGGTCGAGCCGATGGCCGCGCGGCTCGGTGAGGACGGGAACCGGCAGGCACTGGCCCATTTCATCACCACCAGCCCGTGGGACCCGGCCCACATTCGGGCGAAACTGGCCTGGCGGATGGAAGGAGTGGTCGGGCCGGAGGCCCTGGTCTTCGACGACACCGGGTTCCTGAAGGACGGGACCGCCTCGGCGTGTGTGTCGCGGCAGTACACCGGCACCGCGGGCAAGGTCACCAACTGCCAGGTCGGCGTCTCGCTCCACCTCGCCTCCGACCACGCTTCCGCGGCGGTCAACTGGCGACTGTTCCTGCCCCGGACATGGGATCCCGCCTCGGCGAAGGCCGATGCGGGCAAGGTCGCCCGTCGCGTGGCCTGCCAGATCCCGGACGACGTCGGGCATGTGGAGAAGTGGCAGCTGGCCCTGGACATACTCGATGAGACCCGCTCCTGGGGGATCGAGGTGCCGCTGGCCATCGCGGACGCCGGATACGGCGACGCTGCCGCGTTCCGGCACGGACTGCAGGCCCGCGGCCTGAACTACGTGGTAGGGATCTCCACCACGCTGTCGGCCCAGCCCGCCGACGCGGTGCCGGTGGCCGAGCCGTACTGCGGGACCGGACGCCCGCCGGTGGCCAAGTATCCCGACAAGCCGCGGTCGGTGAAAGAGCTGGTCATCGCCGCAGGACGGAAGGCAGCCCGGCCGGTGCAGTGGCGTGAAGGCTCCCGGCCCGGCACCGGCCGCTCGGGCCGCAAGCGGATGTACTCCCGCTTCGTGGCCTTGCGCATCCGGCCCGCCGGACGCGAGGTCCGCCAGGCCACCGACGGCCCGGAACTGCCGGAGTGCTGGCTGCTGGCCGAATGGCCTGCCGGTGAGAGCGAGCCGGTGCAGTTCTGGCTGTCCGACCTGCCCTCCGGCATGCCGCTGACCACACTGGTCCGCCTCGCCAAACTCCGCTGGCGCATCGAGCACGACTACCGGGAGATGAAGCAGACCCTGGGACTTGCCCACTTCGAGGGCCGGACCTGGAGCGGCTGGCACCACCACGTCACCCTTGTCTCCGTCGCGCACGCCTTCTGCACCCTGCAACGACTGGCCCGTGCCCCAAAAGACACGGCGCCGGCCTGAGCCTCTACCAGGTCGTCCGCGAGCTACAGACACTCCTCGCGGTTGGACCGGCGCCTGCCCGACCTGTCACCGCGACATACCAGCAGCAATACAGACCTGACCAAGCCCTACTAGGGCCTGACCTCCTGCAAGTACGCGAGTACGGCCTTGACGCGACGGTTGTCGGCGTCGGTCATGGGCAGGTCGAGTTTTCCGAACACGGAGGCCGCGTGCTTCTCCACCGACCGTTCGGAGATGACGAGCAGCCCGGCGATGGAGCGGTTCGAGTGGCCCTGTGCCATCAGGTCCAGGACTTCTCGCTCCCTGGGTGTCAGGCGCTCCAGGGGGCTGGTGCCGTTGTTCAGCATGCGACGGACGATCTCCGGATCGAGGGCCACGCCGCCGGCCGCGACCCGGCGCAGCGCCTCGACGAAGTCGGCGGTGGCGGCGACGCGCTCCTTGAGCAGGTACCCGATGCCCGACGCCTCGCCCGCCAGCAGCCGGGCCGCCCAGGACGGCTCGGCGTGCTGGGAGAACACGAGGACACCCACCCCCGGGTGGTCCGCGCGGAGTTGGACGGCGGCCCTGATGCCCTCGTCGGTATGGGTCGGCGGCATACGGATGTCGACCACGGCGACGTCGGGGGTGTGCTCGGCCACCGCGGCCAGCAGTTCGTCGGCGTCGCCAGCGGTGGCGAGTACCTCGCAGCCGCGGGCGGTCAGCAACTCCACCATGCCTTCCCGGAGAATGACCGAGTCCTCGGCTATGACCAATCGCAATGCGCGCTCCCCTGTTCGCGGTCAACGACCCGGTCCCGACCGGGAGTTCATTCAATCAGCACATAGCCGTCGTCCGGACGCCGCCCTCGCGAGCGGCGCAGGGCGGTGAGCGCGAAGGTGCGCTGCAGCCAGCGGTCCCTGCCGTCGTAGCGCGGGGTGAACGCGGTGCGGCCGTGCGCGGTGACATGGTTGTCGATGACGACCAGATCGCCCGGGAGCAGTTCGGACGTTGACGCCACCTGTTCGAGGAGTGCCCCGAGTTCGGCGAGGGCGGCAGCCCCCTCCTGCGTCGTCGCCCGGGTGGCGGCGAAGTCCACCCTCAGGTCGGGGTCGTCCCACGAGCCGCCCAGCACCGGGTGGTGGAGAGCGCCCTTGCAGCCGGCGCCGAAGGAGGGCGGTGCCTCGGTGATGAACCGGGGGAGGCTCAGACTCTTTCTGGCAGCCGGGCCGAGCAGGTCCAGGACCTCTCGGACACACGCCGTGCGGGTCCCCGCGACGCCTTCGTGGTCGGCGCGCAGGCACAGCAGCATCACGTAGTCCGGACGGTGCTCGTGAAAGGCGTTCTCGGTGTGGAAAGAGAGGAGAACCGATCCCGCGTTGCCCTGGAACGCCTCGCGGCCGGGAACCGGTACGACGTCCTGCACCAGGGCGCCGGACTTCTCCTGCCGGAACGCGGCAGGGTCACCGAGTCCGCAGGCCACCATGAGGAGGACCGCGGCGGCAACGGAGGATTCCCGCTGAACCGAGTCCGCGGCCGACGGGGTGTCCCGCGCGTCGTCGCCCACGGGGAGTCCCCGTAGCAGCAGCCGTCCGCGGGGACCCGAGTGCCGGCGGAACCGGCGGATCTCCCTCCGCAGCGGGGCGGGCAGGCTTTCCCAGGCATCACGGGCAGCGGCGACGAACTCGGGCGAGTCGACCCGGCCGTCGGCGATGTCGAGCATCTCCTTCGCGACGGCTTCGAGCAGGGCGGCCTCATGGCCGAGTGCGAACGCGGTCTCCGCACCGACGCCGTTCTCCAGCAGCTCTGTCATCAGCCAACACCCGTACCAAACATCATCGGAACTTCCTCAGGCTTCACGAATTCGTCGGCGAGTGCCGCGCTGCCGTATATCTCCTCGACCCAGCCCCGGTGGTAGATCGAGTCCAAGTACCTGTCGCCCAGGTCAGGCGCGATCGCCACGGTGGTGACGTCCTCGCCCGGAGCGTGCTCGTCGAGCCAGCGGAGGGCACCGCTGATCACCGTTCCGGTGGAGCCGCCGAAGAGGAAGCCGCGTCGGGCCAGCCGGTGGCAGGCACGGACGGTCTCCACCTCGCCGACAAGGATCACGTCGTCCACATAGGACCGGTCGAGCAGCGGCGGGCGTACCCCGGTGCCGAGGCCAGGGATCATCCGCGGCAGGGACGGGCCGCCGAACGTCACGGAGCCGACGGCGTCGACCGCGACGACCGTGACATCCGGCCGGTTCTCCTTGAAGTAGCGGGCACAGCCCATGAGCGTGCCGGTGGTGCCCGCACCGACGAAAGCCACCTTCAGGTCGGGGAAGCGTGCGACGATCGCCGGGGCCGTCGAACCGTAGTGCGCGAGCGCGTTGTTCGGATTCGCGTACTGGTTGAGCCAGACGTAGCGGTCGTCCGACTCGCACAGTTCCTGCACCAGGCGCAGCCGCGCGCCCAGGAAGCCGCCCTCGGCCGCGGGTTCCGTAATGGTGTAGACCGTGCCCCCCATCGACTCGATGAGCTGCTTCGTGGCCAGGTTGCACCTGTTGTCGGTGACGCAGACGAAGTCGTAGCCCTTGCTGGCGGCGAGGATGCTCAGCGCGACGCCGAGGTTGCCCGACGACGACTCCACCACGATGGAGCCGGGCCGCAGCACTCCGCCGGCCTCCGCCGCCTCGACCATCGCCCGTGCAGCCTTGAGCTTGATCGAACCAGCGAAGTTGAACCCCTCACATTTCAGGTAGAGTCTGCGCCCGAAAATCCGACGGAGGTCGATGAACAGATCCTCCTCGTGATATTCCTGCGCCTCTGAGATGATCGGCACAGCTACCTCCCGTTCTGGGGCATCTACCCCTAGCCGCCGTACCGGTTCATCTCGTGGAAGAAGTCCTCGACCATGTGCAGATCGTCGCTGCGCGACACCTGGTCGTAGACATGGGCGCTGACCGCCAGGTCGAGCACGCCGAGCCCGAACGGGGAGAAGATCACCGTGCGGTCGGACGGCACCGTGGTGCGTCCCGTCATCACGTCGTAGAGCGTCCCGTCGAGGAAGTCCCGGTTACCGGTCAGCTGTTCGGCCAGATGAGGCGAGGTGTCGGCCTTGAGACAGTGCTCGACGTCGTCGACATAGTTGGCGGAGGCAAGGATGATCTCCGGCGCCAGATCCCGCAGCGAGACATGGAGCACCACCGGGTGGTGGGCGAACAGCTCCGGGTCGGTGACGTGCGGAGTGCCCGCCACGGTGGCGAAGACCACCAGGTCGCTGCTGCGGATCAGATCGTCCACGGAGCCGTGCACGGTCACCCGGCCGCTCTCGCCGGAGCGGTCCAGGTAGTCGGCGAAGCCGGCCGCGTGCTCGCCGGACAGGTCGTGCACGCCGACCTCGTCGAAGGACCAGCCTGTGCCCGCCAGGTAGGTGTGCACGTAACGAGCGATCAGACCGGTGCCGACGAAGCCCACCCTGGCGGGGCGGCTCCGGCCCCTGGTGAGCCGGTCGGCCGCGAGCGCGGCGAACGCGGCCGTCCTGCTCGCGCTGATGATCGAGCTCTCCAGGCAGGCGTACGGGTAGCCGGTGCGCGGATCGTTGAGGATCAGGACCGCCGAGGCACGCGGCAGTCCTGAACTAACGTTCTCCGGGAAGCTGGAGATCCACTTGAGTCCGTCCACGCCGTCGTCCCCGCCGAGCGACGCGGGCAGGGCGATGATGCGGGCGGTGGGCCGGTCGGGGAACCGGAGGAAGTAGGAGGGCGGATTGACTGTCCTCCCCGTGCCGTGCGCGACGTAGGCCGCCTCGACGATTCCTGTGACCAGCCTCTCCTCCCCGCTCAGGGCACGCTGCACCTGTCGGCCGGAGATCACTGCGAACGTTGGGCTGTGCTTCGTCATGTGGATTCTCGAACCTCTAGACGGATCGGTTGGTGGGGTTCGCCAACGCGACGAGTACTTCGCGGGCTCCGTCGTACGGCAGCCGGCTGTGCGCCGTGCGGAGGTTGTCGACGAGCATCACGTCGCCGGGACGCCATAGCTCGGCGATGGTGACGGAGTCGTACACCTTGTTGATCAGCTGGACGATGTCCTCGGTGATCTCGTCACCGTTGCCGAAGCTCGTGTTGAACGGCAGGCCTTCGCGGCCGTAGACGTCGGCCAGGTACTCACGGACCTCGGGCGCCATCGTCCACTCGTTGAGGAAGGCGATCTGGTTGAACCAGAGCCGCTCGCCATCGGCGGGGTGGCGCATCACCGCCGGGCGGCGCTGGCTGGTCCGCAGCCCTTCGCCGTGCCACGTGAAGGAGATGTCGTGGGCGGCGCAGTACCGCTCGACCTCGCCCCGGTCGGTGGTGCCGAACGCCTCCGTCCACGGAACGCCGATGTCCTCGGTGTAGCTGCGGGTGAGCAGCCACCCCTCGCGCTCGAAGCGCTCGACGAGGTCGCTGGGCAGGCCCCGCAGGACACGGCCGGCATCGGCCAGAGCGGTGGCCCCGCCGCTGTTCGGCGCGCTCAGGCAGGCGAAGGCCATGGTGGCCGGGAACTCGACCGCGTAGCTCAGCTCGTTGTGCATGCACATCGGTTGGTTCGGAGGCCACTTGGAGGACGAGTAGATACGGTCGTCGTACGACCAGCGGGGCGCGAACGCCTCGCGTTCGGTCATCAGCTCGTCCGCGAGGGTCCTGAGGACCGCAGACGCGCCGGTGGCGTCGTGCAGCCCCAGTCCGCGTATCAGTACGGCACCCTGCGAGGCGACGATCCGGTACAGCGCCTCGCGGTGCTCCGCGGCCCAGGCCACCGGGTCCGACGCGTCGGCTACGGTGACGACGGCCGGTCGGCCCTCGTCACGGCGCCCATCGAGCCCGGCGAAGGGGTCCCTGTCGTTCGGCGGCACATTCACGTGCGCTTCCTTTCCAACCTGTCGTGGACGGTCCGCACCACGGCGGCGGTCTGCGCCGGCCTGGTGCGGAAGAAGTGGTGGCCGCCGTCGGGCAGTTCGCGGACCTCGACGGTCCTCGCGATACGGCGCCAGGCATCAAGGCCGCTCCCGTGGCCCTGGGTGGCCAAGTCGTCGGCGGCCACGACCACGGTCAGCGGGGCCTCGACGAGGACGGCCGGGGGGTTCTCGACGGCGTCGGAGAAGAAGGCGTTCGCTTCGAGGACGTCGTGCCGGTAGGCCGCTCCGACCAGTTCGGCGCGCTCGGGATCTGTGCCCGAGAGCTCGGTGTAGCCGTTCGCGCCGCTGAGCCGCGCGGCGATCTCCAGCCGTGTCAGCGCCTCGATCCCGGCGCTGAACCGGCGCCGTCCCTCGGGGGTGCCGACCAGCTGGCCGCCGATCAGGACGGCCCGCAGTTCGTGTCCCTGCTCCTCGAGCAGGCGCGCGGTCACTACGGCCAGGGCGGCCCCGGAGGAGTGCCCCCAGAGCGAGACAGCACCGACGGCTCGTCGGCCGATCTCGCTCACCACGGCCTTGGCGGTCTGTTCCAGGGAGGCGAACGGCTCGCGCTCGACGGTGAGGTCGTGGCCGGGCAGCTCCACTCCGTAGACGGCGAGCCCACTGTCCTTCAACTCGGCCGCCAGGGGCTGGAAGTTGACGGCGTTCCCGCCCGCGTACGGGAAGCAGACGAGGGTGGCGGCCGGGGAGGGCGGCGTCAGCAGGGGGTTCAGAAGGCCCGCTGTGGTTCCTGTCCCCTCAGACCGGCCGGTGCCGTCGACGAACGCGGCCAGGTCGCTCAGTCGCGGGTGCCGGGTGAGATCCTTCAGCGACACAGCCCGGTCGAGCTTCACGACAAGGCGTACGGCAGTGAGCGACGTGCCGCCCGAGTCGAAGAAGTGACTGCTGCGACCGACCCGTTCGGGTGCCAGGCCGAGCACGGCCGCCCAGGCAGCGGCGATCCGCTGTTCCGTCGGGGTAACCGGTGGCTCGGGGCCGACATCCTCGGTTCCCGCCAGCTCCACCAAGCGCTTCTTGTCGATCTTGCTGTTGGCGGTGAGCGGCAGTGTGTCGAGGCGGTGGAAGCGGCTCGGCACCATGTACCGCGGCAGCGCGGCAGCCAGCCGCGTCCGCAGTTCGTCGACGGGCACGTCGGTGGCGGCGGCGTAGAACGCCACCAGGCTCTCGCCGACGACGACCACGGCGGTGTCACGGATCCCGGGGACGCCGAGCAGCCGGTTCTCGATCTCGCCGAGCTCGATACGGAAGCCGCGCAACTTCACCTGGGCGTCGCGGCGACCCAGGAACTCCAGCTTGCCGTCGGGGCGCCAGCGGCCGAAGTCGCCGGACCTGTAGAGCCGTTCTCCCGGCCGGTGCGGATCGGTGCCGTACGCGGCGGCCGTGCGCTCCGGGTCGTTGATGTAGCCGCGGCCGACACAGAGTCCGGCGAACACGATCTCGCCCGGCGAGCCGAGCGGCACCGGTTCGAGGTCGGGGCCGACGACGTAGACCCGCACGTTGGCGACGGCCGGTCCGAGGGGGACCCGCTCACCGCGCGGCGGCTCGGTCATCACTTCGTGGTTGGTGTCGTCGGAGGTCTCCGTGAGCCCGTAGGCATTAACGAGCACGGTGCCCGGGAAGGCCGCGAACCAGCGCTCGACGAGTTCCTTCTTGAGCGCTTCACCGGTGGCCGAGAGACAGCGGATCCGTCCGAGGCCGCCGCCGTGCTCCTCCAGGTGCGACAGCACCACTTCGAGGTACGAGGGGACCAGTTGGATGACGTCCGCGCCGCGGGCGACCTCCACGAACCTCTCCACGTCGAGGATCGCCTCCTGCGGCACGACGAGTGTCGTGCCGCCGACCAGCAGGGCCGCGACGAGCTGCCAGAGCGAGATGTCGAAGCACTGCGGGGCGACCTGCGCGAGCACGTCGTCCTCGCCCACCTTGAGGTCGTCGGTCTTCGCGAAGAGGTGGTTGAGCATCCCCTCGTGCTCGCACATCACTCCCTTGGGCCTGCCGGTGGAGCCGGAGGTGAAGTAGATGTAGGCCAGTCGGCCGGGGCCGATGTCGAGGCCGAGATCCGTCTCCTCGGCCCCGTGACTGTCGTCGACGCGGAGCACGGTGACGGACGGGCGGTCGCGCACCGCCTCGTCGAGGGTGGCGGTGCTTCCCGGTTCCGTGAGCACGAGGGCGCATCCGGCGCGGTCGAGGGTGGTGCCGATGCGGTCCGCCGGGAAGTGCGGCTCGATCGGCACGTACACACCGCCGGCCTTGAACACGGCAAGAACGCAAGCCATCCAGTCCAGGTTCCGCTCGGTCACCACGGCGACGGAGCCCTCGGCGGTGAGGCCACGGGCGAGGAGGGTCCGGGCGATCCGGTTGGCGTGGGCGTTCAGTTCGGCGTACGTGATCCGGCGCTCGCCCATGATCGCGGCGGTCTTCTCGGGGTGCAGACGCACCCGGTCCTCGAAGAGCTCGTGGAAGCGGCGGTCCGGAAGCTCCCGTGCCGGACCGGCCATGCCGACGAGCTGGTGATGCCGTTCCTCGGCGGAGAGCAGGCTGCGGCCCTCGTGCGGAGTGTCCGGATCGGTGGCGATGCGGTCGAGCGCCGTGCGGTGGTAGCCGGCGACCCGGGTCGCGTGGTCGGTGTCGCACTCCTCGGTGCGGTACGTCAGCACCAGTGCGCCGTCGGTGACGCACACCCCGAACACCACGCCGTCGGGCAGTGTGCCCGGCGTCCCGCCGACCATGGTCTCGTAGCCGTGTCGGGGCGCGACGGCCGCGGTGCGGACACGGTCCACCAGGCCGGCCCAGGTGGTGCCGGCCACCGGCACCAGGTGGGGCGCGGGGCCGAAGGCCACCTCGTCCTCACCGCTGAGGATCGCGACGACCTTGGCGTGGGCGGCGGACAGCTCTGTCGGCGTCGGCTCGCATTCCAGCGGAATGCCGACGGTCGCCGTGCCCGGTGCGGAACCGATAGTCGTCTGCCACCGCGGAACGGTGGTATGACCGGACCTCATGAGAGGGCTCCTCCACTGGGGGAGTTGGAATGGGGAACAATGTATGGGCGAGTGTTTCCCTCCCGTTATCGATCACATTTCAGCGACGTCGATAGCGGGATATCGCCAGAGGAACGGCGAAGCACATGAGACCCACGCTCCACAGCACGGTGCCGAGGACCGGACCTGCTACCGGCCCACCGCCGAGCAGGTTGCGGCACGCGTCCGTCACCAGGGTCGTGGGGTTGGCCTCGGCGAAGGCCTGCAGCCAACCCGGCATCGTGCTGGTCGGCACCAGCATGGAACTGCCGAACTGGAACGGGATCATCCAGAGGAAGCCCACCGACTGCACGGTGTTGGGACTGCGGATCGACAGGCCGATGAAGGCCGACACCCAGGCCAGCGCGGTGCCGTACAGCAGTGTGAGCAGCACGGCGGCCACCGCGAACAGGAAGGTGGTCTCCACCCGGAAGCCGATGACGACCGCGAATACGAGCATGACGACCTGGCCGAGCAGGAGTCGGCTCATGTCTGCCACGATCCGGCCGGTCAGGACTGCGGAGCGGGCGATGGGCAGGGACCGGAACCGATCCATCACACCATTGTCGAAGTCGACGGCGAGCAGGTATCCGGTCGAACGGGACGCGAACATCAGCGTCTGCACCATGATTCCCGGCAGGAGGAACTGCCGGTAGTCGCCGGGTCGGTCTCCCCAGATCGCGCCGCCGAAGACGTACAGGAAAATCAGGGTGAAGACCATCGGCATGACCACGGAGTCGAGGAGCTGTCCCGGGTCGCCGCGCAACTGAAGCAGGTTGCGCCTGGCGATCGCGAGCGACTGCCTGAGGACGTCCCGCGGCCCGATCCGGGCGGAACCGGTCAGAGGGGGTACCTCGACGGTCGGCGCGGTGTCGGTGGTGGCGCTCACGCCGTGCTCCTGGTCAGTTCGATGAAGGCATCGTCGAGGCTCGCCACCCGGGTATCCACGGCCAGGACGTCCACGGCCGAGGCGGTGACGGCCCGCACCGCACGGGTGAGTTCGTCCGGTTCCACGAGCGGCAGTCTGACCAGGCACGCCTCCTGGTCGATCCGGGCGTCCAGCCCTTCCAGGGTCAGGCTTCCCACGAGGGCTGCCAGGTCCTGGGGGTGCGCGGGCCGTACCTCCAGGGTCCGGCCGCCCACCCGGGCTCGGAGCTGCGCGGCCGTACCGGCGGCGATCAGCCGGCCCTTGTCCACGACGGCCACCGAATCGGCGAGCACCTCTGCCTCCTCCATGTACTGGGTGGTGAGCAGGACCGTCGAGCCCGCGCGGGCCCGTTCCTTCACGACGGCCCACAGCTCGTTGCGGCTGTGCGGGTCCAGACCGGTGGTCGGCTCGTCCAGGCAGATGAGCCTGGGCTCGCCCATGAGCGACGCGGCGAGGTCGAGACGCCGGCGCATTCCGCCGGAGTACTCCCGGGCGACTTTGCCGCCCACTTCGCCGAGCCGGAACCGCTCCAGCATCTCCTTCGCTCGCGCCCGCGCGCGCCGGGCGGGCACGCCCAGGAGACGGGCGATGAGATACAGGTTCTCCGTGCCGGATATCTCTTGGTCGACCGAGGCGAACTGCCCGGTCAGCGCGATGCAGCGGCGGACCTGATGGGGTTCCTTCGCCACGTCGTACCCGAAGACCCGGGCCCGCCCGGCATCGGGCCGCAGCAGGGTCGCCAGGACGCGCACGGTCGTGGTCTTCCCCGCCCCGTTCGGTCCCAGAAGGCCCAGGATCTGCCCGGCGGGCACCGCGAGATCGACTCCGTCGAGGGCCCGGTGGGCACCGAAGCGCTTCACCAGTCCCTCAACCTCGATGGCCAGAGTCATGGTGTTATTGCGCGTCCATCGCGGTGGCCAGGCTGCGCGGGCGCATGTCCGTCCAGTTGGCCTCGATGTAGGCGAGGCAGGCGTCGCGGGTGTCTGCCGGGTGGGCGGTCAGCCAGCCGGCGGGCACGTCGACGAACGTCGGCCAGAGGGAGTGCTGTCCCTCGTCGTTGACGAGCACCACGTAGGTGCCGTCCGCGTCCTCGAACGGATTGGTCATACTCGTTCTCCTTCCAACTGCGGGGCGAGCACTGCGGCGAGCGCGCCGACAGTGGGGTGTTCGTAGAGGTGGTGCACCGACAGCCGGGCAGTCAGCGCACTGTTGATGCGGTTCACGAGCTGCGCGGCACGCAGCGAACTGCCGCCGAGGTCGAAGAAACGGTCGTCGCGCCCCACGTCGCTGCCGAGGACGTCGCTCCAGAGGGCGGCCAAGGCCTGTTCCAACTCGGTGGCCGGTGGGACGAATCGCCGTCCGCCGCGTTCCAGCGCCGCGACCGCGACGGCGAGCAGCTGGTCCTGGTCGGCGGGCAGCCGCTCGACGCGCAGACAGCGCAGGGGGTGGCCGAGGTTCCTAGCCACCGGCGCCACGGCCGCCCGGACGTCGGCCTCGAAGGCCGTGCCGGTGTACACCACGATCGCCTCAGCGGTGTGAAGGCTGTCCGGCGCGAGGGCGCGCGCGACATGTTCGTTGCGGCCGTCGAGGCCGACGAGCACGGTGGCCCGGTCCTGTCTCAGCACGGCAAGCAGCGAAGCGAGGCCCTCGTCGGGGTCGAGGGTGCGGAAGCCGCGGGCCGCGGCGGCGGCGTCCCCGGGCGCTCCCCGGTTCATGCCCAGGCCGCGCCAGGTGCTCCATGCTAGGCAGTGCACGGGCCGGCCGCGCTCGCGTCCCCAGTGGTCGGCGAATCCGTGCAGGAAGCTGTTGGCCGACGAGTACGCCGCGAACGAGCTGCCGCCGAACTCGCCGTTGACCGACGAGAAGAGCACCAGGGGCGTTTCGGGTCGGTCCTCCAGCAACTCGGCGAGCGCGAGAGTGCCGGTCACCTTCGCGCGGTAGGCGTCGCGGAAGGCCTGCGGGGATTCGCGGACGACCTGGTGGAGTTCCAGTTGCGCCCACTGGTGGGAGACGTCGGCGCCGGCCAGGTGCAGCACACCGTCGAGCGGTGCTCCCCAGCGCGCCTCCGCCTCACGCACCGCGGCCCCCAGCGCGGCTGAATCGGCCACGTCGAGCGCGCGGTAGGCCACGTCGCCCAGGACACTCAGATCGTTGAGGCGCTCGGCGCGCTCGCCCCGGTCGGCCGGGCTCCGTCCGACCAGAAGCAGTCTCGCGCCGTGTGCAGCCAGGAGGTATTCGGCGACCGGATGGGCGACGCCGCCGAGGCCACCGGTGACGAGGTACCGGCCGCCGGTGACGAAGGCGTCGCTGCCTTGTTCGTCGAGGGCCATCGGGCGCAGCCGGGGCACCAGGCGCCGCGTGCCGCGGTGGGCCACGAGGTCGGTGTCGTCGTGACAGGCGAGTTCGGTGACGATCGCGACGGCCCGGTCGCAGGGGTCGGACACGTCGGCTTGCCGGACGAACGGCAGCGCTCTCTCCGCCGCAGCCGTCCGTACGAGACCGGGCAGGCTCACGGTGGTGAGGGCGAGTGTGTCGCCCGCGGCCGTCCACAGACCGCCGCTCGTGACCACCAGGAGCGGGGGCACCGGATCGTGCGCGGCCAGGTCCTGGATCAGGCGCAGCACGTCGAGGGCGACGCCTGCCGCGTCGGATCCCTGGGCCAGGTGGATCACGGCGCCCACCTGGCCGTCCGGGGACGCGTCGCCGGCGGCCGGGAGGGCGCGGAGCTCGGGGACGCCGGGTACGGCGGCGAGCTCCTTCCGCAGCGCCTCGGACACCAGCCACGGGCCGGGCGGCAGGATGCCGCGGTCGGCGGGAGCGTCGATCCAGGTCCGCTCGAAGTACCACGAGCTGTCCGCCTCGTCGACCCAGTGCGCGTACTTGCCGGCGCCCAGCTCGGCGATCAGCCGGGCGCGCTGGATCTTGCCGCTGCCCGTCTTGGGGAAGTCGTCGCGCTCGACCGGGATCACCAGGTCGGGCTGCAGACCCAGGACCTCGGCGACCCGCGATCTGATCGCGGCGATGGTGTCGTGGACCGAGGTCCGGTCGTCGGAGGGCGGGACGAAGAAGATCACCAGTTGGTCGGTGCCGTCGCCCGCGCCGGACCAACCGCAGGCGGCGACCCAGGTGACTTCGGTGCCCTCCACCTGTTCGGCGATGGACTCCACGTCGTAGCTCAGGATGTTGGCACCCCGGACGATGATGAGGTCCTTCTCCCGGCCGGTGATGGTGAGTCGTCCCTCGTGCAGGAACGCGAGGTCGCCCGTGTTGAACCAGCCGTCGGCGGTGAACGCCTCCGCGTTCGCCTCCTCGTTGCGGAAGTACCCGTCCATGATCGTCGGCCCCGTGATCTGAAGCCGCCCCACGTGGTCCTCGGGCAGCACGGTGTCGTTCGGGTCGACGATGCGCAGGCGCACACCCGGGATCGGCGGGCCGACCTCCGTGAACGTGACGGCGTCGGAGTCGGCCGCGGTGGACCAGCGCAGTGCCCCGCCGAGCGAACCCTTGTCCACCCGCAGCCGGCCCGTCTCCGGATCGCCGGCGCGCAGCGTCGAGTACGTCACCCCGGAGCTGGTCTCCGACATCCCCCAGCACGGCCGCATCGCGTCGGCCCGCATCCCGTGCGCCGTGAACAGCTCGATGCAGCGGTCGGCGGTGCGGCTGACGACGGCCTCTCCCGCGTTGCACAGGTGACGGAGCGTCGACAGGTCCCAGGACCGGCCGGTCATGGCGGTCGCGCGCTCGTTGACGAGCGCGAAGGCGAAGTTCGGCGCCCAGGTGTTGGTGACGCCGTACCGGTCGATCCAGTCGAGCCAGCGCAGCGGGTCGGCGAGGAAGGCGTCGATGGTGGCGTTTACGTGCTGACAGCGCAGCACGACGTCCCGCACGTTGTACATGACGATGCCGCCGACGTGGTCGAGCGGCATCCAGTTCAGCGCGACCTCGGACGCATCGAATCCGTTGACCGCCGCGGTGGCCCGGGTGCGGGCCAGGACGCTGCGGCTGCCGTGCCGGACGACCTTGGGCACCCCGGTACTGCCGGAGGTGAGCAGGTGCACGACCGGGCTGTCCGGGGTCGCCGGGAACCAGTCCGTGCTCTGCCGGCCGCCGCCCAGTTCCTCGACGACGGCCACCCGCAGGTCGTCGACGCCCCACAGGGCGGACAGCTTGGCCACCGCCGGGGCGAGGGAGGCGTCGGTGAGGACGAGCGGCCGGTCGAGCAGCTGCCAGGCGTTGCGGAGCTTGGTCGTGACAGCGTTCTCACGGTCGTAGCCGGGCGCGGCACCGACGGGGGTGGGCAGGTATCCGCCCAGGACGCACGCCCAGAAGGCGGTGACGAAGGCGCGGTTGTCGCCGAACTGGAACAGCACGGACTCGCCGGGGGTGATACCGGTGGAGCGCAGCCCGGTGAGCAACCGCTGTGCGTCGGCGAGCAGCTGGGAGTAGCTCTGGAAGTGCTCGTCGTCACCTGTCAGGTAGACGGTGCCCCGGTCCGGGGCGAGTTCGGCGGCGAGCCGGAGGGCTTCCTGCAGGGTGGTGGGGAAGCCGGGGTCGGCCGGCAGGTCGCCGCCGCAGGCGACGGCCGGTGCTCCGGCCGCCGCGGGCGGCGTGTCCACGGGGCGGGGGGCGGTCGGGCGCACCCGGTCGAGCCGGGCCTCCCGGCGGAGCAGGGGTACGGCCTCGTGAACCCCTGCGACGGATTCGGCCGCGGCCCGCAGCAGGGCCACGGCATCGTGTCCGGGCATTGTCATCGGACCCGCTCCCCCCGGCCGGCGTTCGCGGGCTCACGGCCCAGCAGCGTGCTGCCGATGATCATGGTGAGCTCCGCTTCGGAGTCGTTGAGGTAGAAGTGGCCGCCGGAAAACACCTGGAGGGAGAACGCCCCGGTGGTCTGCTCCTCCCAGGCTTGAAGGCCGCTGACGGGTGCGCGCGGGTCGGTGTCCCCGCCGAACGCGGTGATCGGTACTGGGAGCGGTCGGTCGGGCTGGTGCCGGTGGTTCTCCCAGAGGGTGAAATCGGCACGCAGCGTCGGCAGCAGCAGCTTCATCAGGTCGGGGTCGGTGAACACCCCGTCCGACGTGCCGTCCAGGCCCAGCAGGGCGGCGCTGAAGTCGTCGTCGGACAGCCGGTGCAGCTCCGGCGCGGGGGTGTCGTGGCCGGGGGCCGACTGCCCGGACAGGAACAGGTGTCGGGGCTGGGTGCCGCGCTTGCGCAGCGCCCTGGCCAGTTCGAACGCCATCAGTGCGCCGCCACTGTGGCCGAAGAACGCGTACGGTCCCTGAAGATAGGGCCGCAGCGCCACCGCGACGGTACGGACGGCGGCTTCGACGGACGGGGGGTGCGGCTCGCCGACGCGGTCCTCGCGGCCGGGCAGCTGCACGGCCACGATTTCCACCTCCGGCGGGAAAAGGGCCGGCCACGCGGCGAACGCGCTGGCCCCCGCTCCCGCATGCGGAAAGCAGAAGAGACGGACCCTCCGGTTCGTCCGCCGGGCACGGCGGACGAATGGCGTTTCTGCTGTGAGCCTGTCAGGCATGACCGAGCCGCCTCGAAATCCGCGGGACAACAGGAATACGTCGCACGGTATTGAGCCGCCTTATCGGTCCTCTATTACGGCCCTTTCCGGGCCGCATTCGAAGGACCCCGCGATACGTGTGGCGATGTCGCGCAGCAAGGCCGGCTCCAGCAGGTCGTCGTGCCCGCAGGTGAACGGGGTGACCTTCAGCTCCCCGTCCACGTAGGGAGCCCAGGCGGAGGCTAGCTTCGCGGCCCCCTCCTCGCCGCCCGAGGTGAACAGGGCGACCTCGCCCTTGTACGCGGCGGGCCGATGCGCCGTGACCACCATGATCGTGTTGATCATGACGTCGAAGAGCCGCTCGTCGGCCATGCCGTCGAGGACCTCTCCGACCAGGCCCATTCCCCGTGCCCGCTGTTCCGCCTCGTCGCCCCGGTCGTCCGGGTCCCCGCCCGCGTCGTCGCTCAGGACGGCGAGCACGTCGGCCGTGGTGAGCAGCCGCTGTGCCTCCACCGGCGCTTCCTGGGCGGGATCGCCCGGCATCGAGTCCATGACGGCCAGCAGAGCCACTTGCTCGCCCTGCTCCTGCAGGGCCGTGGCGATGGCGTGCGCGATGTTGCCGCCGGTCGAGTACCCCAGCAGGTGGTACGGGCCCCGCGGCTGCACGGCGCGGATCTGTTCGACGGCGTCGAGCGCCCACTCGGCCAGCGACTCCGGCAGCAGTCCCGGGCCGTCGAGTCCCCACGCCTGCAGGCCGTACAGGCCCACGTCCTCGGGGAGCCCGCGCAGGAGTCCGGCGTAGCACCAGCTCAGGCCGAGCGAGGGCGGGGCACAGAACAGCGACGGGCGGTCGCCGCCGCGCCGCAGCACCACCATGGGCCCGGTGTCGTCGGCGGTGTCGAGCCGCGCGGCAAGCAGGGCCGGCGTGGGCGCCTCGAAGAGGGAGCGCACGTCCGTCACGACGTCGAACGCGGTGCTGATCCGGGTGGCGAGGCGCATGGCGAGCAGCGAGTGGCCGCCGAGTTCGAAGAAGTTCGCGTCGACGCCGACCCGAGGCAGTTCAAGGGCTTCCGCGAAGAGGCCGCAGAGCAGTTCCTCGCGCAGGCTGCGCGGGTCGCGCCCGGCCGTCGCCGCCGTCACCTCGGGTACGGGCAGGGCGTTGCGGTCGAGCTTGTTGTTGGGAGTCAGCGGCAGGCCCTCCAGCACCACGACCACGCCGGGCACCATGTGCGCCGGCAGCGCCTCGGCGAGCCGGTTGCGCAGTTCCCCGGGGTCCAGCCGTACCCCGGCGGCCGGTACGGCGTAGCCGACGAGCCGGTCGGCGTGGACCGCCGCGGCGGCGTGGGTGACACCGGGCTGCTCGGCGAGCGCGGACTCGATCTCGCCCAGCTCGATCCGCAGGCCGCGGAGCTTCACCTGCGTGTCGGCCCGGCCGACGAACACCAGCCGACCGTCGCGGTCCCACCGGACCACGTCGCCGGTGCGGTACATCCGGCCGCCGGGTGCGAACGGGTTCGCGACGAACCGCTCGGCGGTCAGGGCGGGACGGCCGAGGTAGCCGCGGGCCAGGCCCGGGCCGGTCGAGTACAGCTCTCCGGCCACGCCGGGCGGGACGGGCCGCAGGTACCGGTCGAGCACGTACACCCCGGCGTTGGCGATGGGCCTGCCGATCGGGACCGGCTGCCGGCCGGGAGAGTCGTGCACCCAGGACGCGACGTCCACGGTGGCCTCGGTCGGACCGTACGCGTTGACGAGCCTGCGGCCCTCGGACCAGTGCGCGATCACATCCGCCGGGGGAACGTCGCCGCCGGTGACGATCACCCGCAGCGCGGGCAGCGCGATCCGCGATAGGCCGGACATCACCGCCGGGGTGAGGTGGGCGTGGGTGATGCGCCGGTCCGCGAGGAACGCGGCGAGTTCCTCGCCGGCCAGGACGCCCGGGGGGATCACGAGGCAGGAGCCGGTGAGCAGGGCGAGGCACAGCTCGGAGACGCTCGCGTCGAAGCTCGGGGAGATCAGCTGTGCGACGCGGTTGCCCGGACCGGCTTCGTAGCGCTCGGCCTGGTTGGCGGCCAGGCTCGCGATGCCGCGGTGCGACACCACGACGCCCTTGGGCCGGCCTGTCGACCCTGAGGTGTAGATGACGTACGCGGCGTCGTCGAGGTGCCAGGGGACGACCGGTTCCGTACCGGGGAGCCTGTCCGGGACCGGGAAGGAGGCGGGTGTGAGCTCGCACACCGGGGCGGCGTCGTCGATCATGAAGGCGATCCGCTCGGCCGGGTAGTCCGGGTCGACCGGCAGGTACGCTGCCCCGGTCTTCAGTGTCGCCAGCACGGCGGTCACCAGGTCGGCCGAGCGGGGCAGCCGCAGCGCGACGGTCTCCCCCGGGCCCGCGCCCCGCTCGCGCAGCAGGTGCGCGAGCCGGTTGGCGCGCAGGTCCAGCTCGGCGTAGCTGAGCATCTCGGCACCGTCCTGTACAGCCGGGTGGTTCGGGGTGCGGGCCACCTGCCGCGCGAAGAGCTCCGGCCAGGTGAGCGGGGGCACGTCGCGGGCGGTGTCGTTCCACCTCTCCAGGACCAGCCGGCCCGTCTCGGGACCGAGGACGTCGAGCCGGTCCAGCGGCGCGTCGGGCTCGGCCACGGCCGCGGCGAGCAGCCGGACCAGGGAGTCGGCCAGGCCGCGGGCGGTCTCCGGGTCGAACAGGTCGGTGGCGTAGCGCACGATCCCGTTCAGGCCCGAGGTCTCGTCCTCCTCCAGGACGAACGCCAGGTCCACCTTGGCGGATTCGGAGTCGACCTGCTCCCCGCGGACCACCAGGCCCGGGAGTTCCGGCTCCGAGAGGTCGAGGTTCTGCAGGGTGAGCATCACCTGGAACAGGGGGTGGTGGGCCAGCGAGCGGGCAGGGTTGAGCACCTCGACGAGCCGCTCGAACGGCACGTCCTGGTGGGCGAAGGCGGCCAGGTCGGTCTCCCGCACCCGGTCGAGGAGCTCGTGCAGGGAGGGGCTGCCGGAGACGTCGGTGCGCAGCACGACCGTGTTGACGAAGAAGCCGACCAGCTCGCGGGCCGCCTCCTCGTCCCGTCCGGCCACCGCGCAGCCGAGCGGGATGTCCGTCCCGCTGCCGTAGCGGGTGAGCAGGACGGCTACCGCGGCCTGCAGCACCATGAACACGCTGGCGTGCCGGCGGCGGGCCAGATCGGCGACGGCGCGGTACAGGTCGGGGCCGATCACCAGCGGCACCGAGCCGCCGCGGTGGCTGAGGGCGGCCGGCCGGGGACGGTCGACGGGCAGGTCCAGCAGGTCGGGCGCGCCCGCGAGGGTGTCGCGCCAGAACGCGGTCTGCCGTGCCAGCACGCTGTCCGGGTCGGTCTCGTCCCCGAGGACCTCCTGCTGCCAGATGGCGTGGTCGGCGTACTGCACGGGGAGCGGGGTCCACTGCGGGGCGCGCCCGCCGCAGCGGGCCGCGTACGCGGTGGCCAGGTCGCGCAGCAGCGGTCCCATCGACCAGCCGTCGCTGACGATGTGGTGGACGAGCAGGAGCAGGACGTGTTCGTTGCCGTCCTGGCTGAAGAGCCAGCAGCGGATGGGAAGTTCGCGGTCGAGCCGGAACGCGTACCCGGCAGCGGCGGCGATGTCGTCGCTGGCCGCTTCCTCGAGGACCGGCATCTCGTCCACGATCCGCTGGTACGGCACGCCCGACTCATCACCGAAGACGGTGCGCAGGCTCTCGTGCCGTCCCACCACGTCGGCGAGGGCGGCCCGCAGCGCGGCCCGGTCGACCTGACCGGTGAGCCGCAGCGCCAGCGGGACGTTGTAAATGGGCGAGGGGCCCTCGAAGCGGTACAGGAACCACAGTCGGCGCTGGGCGGCCGACAAGGGCACCTGCTCGGGCCGCGGGCGTGGGGTGAGCGCGGGGCGGGACCGCCCGGCGACCGGTTCCGACTCGGCGATCCGCGCGGCGAACCCGGCGACGGTGGGCGCCTCGAAGAGGGTTCGGATGCCGACGTCGACGCCGAGCTCGGCCCGGACGCGGGCGACGACCCGGGCGGCGAGCAGCGAGTGCCCGCCGAGGTCGAAGAAGACGTCGTCGACGCCGACCGAGGGCACGCCCAGGCTCTCGGCGAAGATCGCGCAGAGGGCTTCCTCGCGGGCGTCCCGGGGGCCCTGGTCGGAGGTGGCCGTCGCTTCGGGTTCGGGCAGCGCGTCCCGGTCGAGCTTTCCGTTGACGGTGAAGGGCAGCCGGTCCATAGCCACATACGCGGACGGCGCCATGTACTCGGGAAGCCGCTCGGCGGCGTACGCCCGCACGGCCTCGAGGTCGAGCCCGGCGGGTGTCACGTACGCCACCAGGCGCTTGTCCCCCGGCCTGTCCTCGCGCAGGACTACGGCGGCGTGCGACACGTCCGGGTGCTTGCCGACGGCCGACTCGACCTCGCCCAGCTCGATCCGGAAGCCGCGCAGTTTCACCTGGTGGTCGACACGGGCGACGAACTCCAGTTCGCCGTGCCGGTTCCACCGGCCGAGGTCGCCGGAACGGTACATCCGCGACCCCGCAGGGCCGTACGGGTCCGCGACGAACTTGGCCGCGGTGAGGCCGGGCCGGTTGAGGTAGCCGCGGGTGACCAGGTCGCCCGCGATGTAGAGCTCGCCCGTCACTCCGACGGGCAGCGGGCGCAGCCTCGCGTCGAGCACGTACATCCGGGTGTTCCAGACCGGCCGGCCGATGGTGATGACACCACTGGAGACGCCGTCGCCGGGGGCGATGCGGAATTCGGTGCAGCCCACGGTCGTCTCCGTGGGCCCGTACTCGTTGACCACGGTCACGCCGGGGTGCCGGCGGCGCCATTCGTCGAGCAGTTCGCCCATCAACGACTCTCCGCCGAGGACGAGTTGCTCGGTCGGGGAGAAGGCGTCCGGCAGGTTCAGCAGCAGCGAGAGGTGGCTCGGCGTGGCCTTGACGAAGGCGGGGCGCGTGGCGGGGGCGTCGCCGTTCAGGTCGACGAGGTCCACGGCACCGCCCGCGGTCAGGGGCGCGAAGATGCCGGTGACGGTGAGGTCGAAGGAGATCGGCGAGTGCACGAGCGCGCCGCGCTCGACGGAGTCGTAAGCGGTGCGGGCCCACGCCAGGTAGGAGTTGAGCGAGCGGTGCTCGACCACGACGCCCTTCGGCCTGCCGGTGGAACCGGAGGTGAAGATCACGTAGGCAGCGGCACTGTCCGGTACGAACCCCGGCAGCGGTTGCGTCCGCGCCGCGTCCCCGTCCGCCTCAGCCTCAGCCTCCGCCTCAAAGGAGAGGCCCGCGTCCAGGTGGAGACGCGGACGCGCGCCGGGGAGTCCGGTCGTCGTGGTGGTCAGCACCAGCACCGGATCGACGTCGTCGAGCACGAAGGCGAGCCGGTCGGCCGGGTGCTCCGGGTCCAGTGGCAGGTAGGCCGCCCCGGCACGGAAGACGGCGAGCACCGCCACCACCATGTCGACGGACTTCGGCAGGGCGATCGCCACGAACGTCTCCGGGCGGGCACCCCGCGCGACCAGGACCCGGGCGAGCCGTTCGACCCGACGGGCCAGTTCGGCGTACGTGAGGCGGTCGTCCCCGCACACCACGGCGACGGCTTCGGGGGTCCGGGCCGCCTGCGCGGCGAACAGCTCCGGCACGGTCGTCCGGGGCACGTCGTGACCCGGATCGTTCCAGCCGGCCAGAACACTGTGGCGTTCTCCCCCGGGCAGGATCGGCAGGTCGCCGACCGGGAGCGCCGGGTCGGCCGCCGCCGCGGTGAGCAGACGGACCAGGCGGTCGGCGATCGCCCGCACGGTGTCGGCCTCGAACAGATCGGTGGCGTACTGGATCGCACCCCGCAGACCGTCCGGACGGCCGTCCTCGGCGTGCTCCTCGGCGAGGAAGAAGGACAGGTCGAGCTTGGCGGTATCCGCGCCGACGTGCTCGCGGACCACGTCGAGACCGGCCATGCCGAAGTCCCCGCCCGCGGTGTTCGCGAAGGTCAGCATCACCTGGAACAGCGGGTGGTGGGCGAGCGACCTGACCGGGTTGAGCACCTCGACCAGCCGCTCGAACGGCACGTCCTGGTGGGAGTAGGCGGCCAGGTCGGCGGTGCGGACGCGGCGCAGCAGCTCGGCGAAGGACGGATCGCCGGAGACGTCGGTGCGCAGCACCAGTGTGTTGACGAAGAATCCGACGAGCTCGTCGAGCGCCTCGTCGGTACGTCCGGCGATGGCGGTGCCCAGGGTGATGTCGGCGCCCGCGCCCATGCGGGTGAGCAGGGCCGCGATTCCGGCCTGGACCACCATGAACAGGCTCACCTGGTGGGCCCTGGCCAGCGCCACGAGCGACGCGTGGGTGTCGGCGGGCACGGCCAGCTCCACCACACCGCCGCCGTTCCCGGCGACCGCGGGACGCGGGCGGTCGGTGGGCAGTTCGAGCAGTTCGGGGGCGCCGGCCAGCGCCGTCCGCCAGTAGGTGAGCTGCCGGGCGACCAGGCTCTCCGGATCCTCCTCGCCGGCGAGGAGCTCGTGCTGCCACAGGGCGAAGTCCGCGTACTGTACGCGCAGTGTCGGCCATGCGGGGCCCTCGCCGGCGCGGCGGGCCGCGTACGCGGTGGCGAGGTCGGTCGCGAGCGGGGCCGCCGACCAGCCGTCCCCGGCGATGTGGTGCAGGAGCAGCAGGAGGGTGTGCTCCTCGGGACCGGCCTCGAAGAGCGTGACGCGCAGCGGAGCCTCACGTTCGAGGTGGAAGGCGTACCCGGCCGCCGCGTCGAGCGCCTGCGGGGAGTAGCTCTCCACCCTCAGGTCGACCTCTGCGGGCAGGACCCGCTGGTAGGGCTCGCCCTCGAAGTCGGGGAAGGCCGTCCGCAGGGCCTCGTGCCGCTCGACCACGTCGGTGATCGCGGCCTGCAGCGCGGACCGGTCCAGCCGGCCGGTCAGGCGCAGCGCGATCGGCAGGTTGTAGGTGGCGGCGGGGCCTTCGAGCCGGTACAGGAACCAGAGGCGTCGCTGGGCGTACGACAACGGCGGGTGCTCGGGCCGCGGGCCGGCGAGGATCGGCGGGCGGGCGCCGGCCGCGGTGTCGAGGCGGGCGGCTGTCCCGGCCGGGGTCGGCGCCTCGAACAGCGCGCGGATCGGCAGCTCGACGGCGAAGGTGGAGCGAATGCGGCTGACCAGCCGGGTGGCGAGCAGCGAGTGCCCGCCGAGGGCGAAGAAGTCGTCGTCGACACCGGTCTGCTGCAGGCCGAGGACCTCGGCGAACAGGTTGCAGAGGATCTCCTGCTGCGGCGTCGCCGCAGCCCGCGCCGCCGGGGCGGCCGCGAACTCGGGGGTGGGCAGGGCGGCGGTGTCGAGTTTGCCGCTGGGGGTCAGCGGCAGGGCGTCGAGGAGCACGATCGCGCCGGGCACGAGCACCTCGGGCAGCCTCGCGGCGAGATACTCGCGGACCGTGCGGACCAGGTCGTCGCCGACCAGGTCGCCCCCGGCGGGGACGACGTACGCGACGAGGCGCTCGTCGAAGGCGGTGACGACGGCCTGCTTGACCTCGGGCAGTTCGGCGGCTGTGGCCCGGATCTCGTCGAGCTCGATCCGGACGCCGCGCACCTTGACCTGGCGGTCAGCGCGGCCGGCGAACTGGAGGGAGCCGTCGGGGTTCCACCGCCCCAGGTCGCCGGAGCGGTACATCCGCGACCCGGCCGGGCCGAACGGGTCGGCCACGAACCGCTCCGCGCTGAGGCCCGGCCGGTTCAGATAGCCGTGCGCGAGCTGGACACCCGCGAGGTAGAGCTCTCCCACGACGCCGGGCGGAACCGGGCGCAGCGCCCGGTCGAGCACGTAGACGCGGGTGTTCCACACCGGGAAGCCGATCGGCGCGTTGCCCGGGCCGGTCTCCTGGCCGCCGTCCCACGCCGTGACGTCCACGGTGGCCTCGGTCGGGCCGTACAGGTGGTGCAGGGGGACGCCGAGCAGGTCGCGGAAGCTGCGGCGCAGGTCCGCTGGGAGGGCCTCGCCGCCACAGAACCCGCGGCGCAGGCTGGTGCAGCCGGCGGCCTGCGGAGTCTGCACGAAGGCCGAGAGCATGGCGGGGATGAAGTGGACCGTCGTCACGCGTTCGGCCCGGATCAGCTCGGCGAGGTACTCGGGGTCGCGGTGCCCGTCCGGCTTGGCCATCACCATCGTGGCGCCCTGCAGCAGCGGCCAGAAGAACTCCCAGACCGACACGTCGAAGCTGGTGGCGGTCTTCTGCAGCACCCGGTCGTCGGCCTCCAGGGGATATGCGCGCTGCATGCCGTCGAGCCGGTTCACGGCCGCGGCGTGCGGGATGACGACGCCCTTGGGGCGGCCCGTCGACCCGGATGTGTACATGACGTACGCCGGATCGGACGGGTGCGGCGGGCGGAGCCGGTCGGCGTCGGTGAGCGGGGTGTCCTCGTACCCCGCCACGTCCGTACCGGCCAGGTAATCGCTGTCCAGCACACAGATCGGGGCGGCGTCGGCGAGCATGTGGGCGATGCGGTCGGCCGGGTAGCCGACGTCCACCGGCAGGTACGCCGCGCCCGTCTTCACGATCGCGAGCAGCCCGACGAGGAGGTCCACCGAGCGGGGCAGGGCAAGGGCCACGAGCCTGCCCGGGCCCGCGCCCTGGCCGACGAGGTGGCGGGCCAGCCGGTTGGCCCGGGCGTGCAGGTCCCCGTACGCGACCTCCTCGCCCTCCAGGACCAGGGCGACCCGGTCGGGAGTGCGGGCCGCCTGGGCGTCGAGCAGCTCGGGGAGGACCGCGGCGGGCAGTTCGAGATCCGTGGCGTTCCACGTCTCGACGACCCGTTCCCGCTCTGCGGGCAGGGTCACGCCGATCCGGCCGACGGGGAGGTCGGGGGTGGTGGCGACGGTTTCGAGGACCTGGAGGAACCGGGCGGCGATGGCGGTGCCCTGCGCCCTGTCGAACTGCTCGGGGCGGATGTCGAGGCGGACGACGAGGCGGTCGCCCGCGATGCCGGTGATGAGGCTGAGCGGGTAGTGGGTCGCGCCGCCGCCGTCAATGCCGACGATCTTGAGTTTCGTCTCCGAGCTCTCCTCCGCGTCGTCGAAGGGGTAGTTCTCGAAAACGAGGATCGAGTCGAACAGCTCTCCGGTGCCTGCCGCCCGCTGGACCTCGGCGAGGCTGACGTGGTGGTGGTCGAGCAAGTCGCCCTGTCGGCGCTGGAGATCGCCGACGGCCTCGGTGAACGGCGCGGCAGGATCCAGCAGGACGCGTACCGGGAGCGTGTTGATGAAGGAGCCGATCATGCCCTCGACGCCGGGCAGATCGGCCGGACGGCCGGAGACCGTGGCGCCGAAGACGACGTCGCTGCGGCCTGTGAGCTGCCCGATCACCATCGCCCAGGCACCCTGCGCCAGGCTGTTCACGGTCAGGCCGTGGTCGGCGGCCGTCCGGACCAGCCGGGCCGTCGTCCCGGGCGACAGCTCGGCGGCGATCCGCTCGGGCAGCACCTTGCCCGCCGGGGCGCCGGGCGCCACCGTGGTCGGCCCGTCGAGGCCGGCGAGAGCCGTCCGCCACGCCTGCGCACCGGCGTCCGTGTCCTGCCGGGCGAGCCAGCCCAGGTACTCCCGGTAAGGGGTGACCCGGGGCAGGCCGTCGGTGTCGCCCCCCGCCTCGTAGACCTCGAAGAGCTCGTTGACCAGCAGGGGCGCCGACCAGCCGTCGAGCAGGATGTGGTGGTTGGTCACCACGAGCCGGTGCTCTTGCGGCCCGAGGCGGACCAGGCTGAACCGGATCAGCGGCGGCCGGCCGAGGTCGAAGCGGGTGGCCCGTTCGGTCGTCAGGAATGCGTCCAGTTCCTCGGCCCGGAGGGTCGACTCGGACCAGCCGGGCTTCACGTCCCGGGGGATGATCTGCATCGGCCGGCCGTTCGCCCGCAGCCGGAAACCGGCCCTGAGGTTGGCGTGCCTGCGCAGGACGGCCTCCGCGCTGCGGCGCAGCAGGGATCCGTCCACCTCGCCCGACAGTGCCAGCACGAGCTGGGTGTTGTAGACGTCCACCGCCTCGTCGTCGTAGAGGGAGTGGAAGAGCATCCCCTCCTGCAACGGTGTCAGTGGCAGTACGTCTTCGAGGCGCGAGCGCTTCATCACCAATCCCCCAGTTCAGCCTCAAGGCTGTCGATCTCGTTCTGTGTCAGGTCGTCGCCCAGGTCGGACGGCGTCAGTCCGACCGCGTCCGGCCGCTCGTCCGCCAGGGCGGTGAGCGCGTCGAACCATGCGTGGGCCAGGCGTCGTACCTCGGACTCGGCAAGCAGCCCGGAGGCCCAGGCCCAGGTGGCGACGAGGCGCGGACGGCCCTCGTGGTTCTCGGTGACCGCGGTGATCTCGACCGCGTGTGTCATCGGCATCCCGGGTGACCGCGGCGCGGGCGTCGGCCCGTCGACGGTCTGCCAGTCGGCCGTGTCGCCGCTGCCATCGGTGTACCGGCCCAGGTAGTTGAAGCCGATCTGCGGCGTGACGTCCAAGCCGGGCTCGCCCCGCAGGTGGCGCAGGATGCCGTATCCGACGCCGTTGTCCGGGAACACGCGCAACTGCTCCTTGACCTGCTTGAGCCGGTCGATGGGCGTGCGGCCCTGCGGGTCGAGCCGGACGGGGTACAGGCTGGTGAACCAGCCGACCGTGCGGGAGGTGTCCACCCCGGCGGCCACGTGTTCGCGTCCGTGCCCCTCGAGGTCGACGAGGACCGGCCCGGCACCGCGTCCTTCCACGACCGCCGTCGCCAGTCCGCACAGCAGTGCGTCGGTGACGCTGCCGTTGACGCTCGCCGGGATCCTCGTGAGCAGCGCCTCGGTGACCTCCGGTGCCAGGGTGAGCTCGATCTCGCGGGAGGTGGCGGCGGTGTCCACCGCCGGGTCCAGCCGGCGGGTGCCGAGGAGCGGCTCCGCGGTCGCGGCGATCTCCTGCCACACCGGGAGCTCGGCCCGTCGGTCGGCCGTCCGCAGGTGCCGGGACCAGGTCCGGTACGAGGTGGCGACGGGGGCGAGTTCGGGAGCCCGGCCCGCGGCGGCCGCCTCGTACGCGGCGGCGAGGTCGGGCAGCAGTATCCGCCACGACACCGCGTCGACGGCCAGATGGTGCAGGACGATCAGCAGCGTGCCCGGCGCGTCGGGTCCGGCGTCGAACCAGACGAACCGTGAGACCTCACCCGCTGCCGGGGACAGTTCCCGGCGGGCCCTCTCCGCGGCTTCGCCGTCGCCCGGGTCGACCCGCCTGATCGCGACCGGTACGGTGCCGCGCTCGCGCACCTCGTACGTGCCGTCCGGGTGGCGGCGCAGGCGCAGGACGTCGTGGTGGTCGGTCAGGGCCTGGGCGGCCCGGCCCAGTGCCTGCTCGTCGAGGCCCGCCGGGACGCGCACGGTCATCGACTGGTTGAAGCCGTCGGTGGCCTGGTACTGCTCCAGCCAGCGCATGATCGGTGTGGGCTGGAGGGTGCCCGTACCGGCGTCCCGGTCCTCCGTCGTGGTCGGAACCTCTGTGGCCACCCGGGCCAGGAGGGCAGGGGTGCGCTCCCGGAAGACGTCGCGGGCCGAGACCAGCAGCCCGCCCGCGCGGGCGCGGCTGACCACCTGGATCGACATGATGCTGTCGCCCCCGAGGTCGAAGAAGCTGTCGTCGGGGCTGACGGCGGGCAGGCCGAGGACGTGGGCGAAGATCCGGCAGAGCAGTTCCTCGTGGGCGTCGGCGGGCCGGCGGCCGCTGCCGCCGGTGGCGGTGGACCACTGCGGTGCGGGCAGCGCCGCCCGGTCGACCTTGCCGTTGGGCATCAGCGGGATCTCGTCCAGGACCACCAGGGCGGCCGGGACCATGTAGTCCGGCAGCCCGGTGGCGACCCGCGCCCGCACGGCCGCCGGGTCCGCGTCGCCGACGTAGTAGGCGACCAGCCGCCGGTCACCCGGACGGTCCTCGCGCACCACAGCCGTCGCCCGGCTCACACCGGCCACCGCGTTGAGGGCGGACTCCACCTCACCGAGCTCGATGCGGAAGCCGCGCAGCTTCACCTGCGTGTCCACCCGGCCCTGGTACTCCAGCTCCCCGCCGGAGGTCCACCGGGCCAGGTCGCCGGTGCGGTACATCCGCGAGCCCCCGGGGCCGAAGGGATCGGCGAGGAACCGCTCGGCGGTCAGTGACGGACGGCCGAGGTAGCCGCGGGCCAGGCCCGCACCCGCCACGTACAGTTCGCCGGTGACGCCGGGGGCCGCCGGACGCAGGGCAGCGTCCAGCACGTACACCCGGGCTCCCGTGATCGGACGGCCGATCGGCGGCACGACCGCGCCCGACAGCGGCGCGCTCATGGTGGCGCACACGGTCGTCTCGGTCGGACCGTAGGCGTTGATCATGCGGCGCCCCTCGGACCAGCGGGCCACCAGCTCCGGCGGGCAGGCCTCGCCCGCCACGACGACCGTCGCGCCAGCTGGCAGGGCGTCCTGCGGCAGCACCGCCAGCGCCGTCGGCGGCAGGGTCACGTGGGTCACGGCCCGTTCGGTGCAGAGTGCGGCCAGGTCGGGACCCGGCATCAGCCGCTCCGCCGGGGCGACCACCAGGGTGGCTCCCGACAGCAGTCCCATCACCACCTCCCAGGCCGCCGCGTCGAAGCTCAGTGCCGCGAACTGCAGTACCCGGCTGCCCGGGCCCACACCGAACGCGTCCTGCTGGGCCCGCGCCAGGGAGGCGATGCCGCCGTGCGGCACGACCACGCCTTTGGGCCGGCCCGTCGAACCCGACGTGTAGATCACGTAGGCAGGGTGGTCGGCACACAGCTCCAGCTGCGCGGGCGCCTCACCGGACAGTTCCGTCTGGTCCACCAGCACCACCGGCACCGCGCACTCGCCCAGCCCCGGCAGTGTCGCGCTGTCGCTGACCAGCAGTGCCGGCCGGGAGTCCGACAGCATGTACGCCACCCGGTCCGCCGGGTAATCCGGGTCCACCGGCACGTAGGCGCCGCCGGCCCGCAGCACCGCCAGCAGCGACACCACCAGGTCCACCGACCGCGGGAGCGCCACGGCCACCACGGACTCCGGCCCCACACCGCGGGAGGCGAGGTGCCCGGCGAACGCGTCCACACGCGCCGCCAGCTCGCCGTAGGTCAACTCGACCTCTTCGAAGACCAGCGCGGGCGCCGAGGGGTCCGCCGCCACCCGGGCCGCGAACAGCTCGGGGAACGACGGGCCGTCACTTGCCACGCCCATGGACGCGGGCCCTGCCCACTCCTCCAGCACCCGGTCGCGATCGTCGGCCGACAGCACGTCGACCGCCGAGACCCGGCCGTCCACGTCCGCGAGCAGCCCCTCCAGCACCCGGACGAACCGGTCGCCCAGGGCGTGCGCACTCGCCTCGTCGAACAGGTCCGAGGCGTACTGGACCTCCCCGCTGAGCCCGTCGGGGGTCTCCTCCAGGTGGAAGGTCAGGTCGAACTTGGCCACACCGAGGTCGGCGCCCCCGAAGCCGGCGTCGAGGCCGGGGAGGCCGAAGGCGGCCTCGGTGTTGTTGTCGAGGACCACCATCACCTGGAACAGCGGGTGGTGGGCCATGGAGCGGTGCGGGCTGACCACCTCGACCAGGCGCTCGAAGGGCACGTCCTGGTGCGCGTACG
>NZ_JBITCT010000070.1:0-37370 GCF_044453465.1 Streptomyces sp. NPDC051677 | reverse complement strand
GACGTGCTCCAGATCGACGCGGCCCGGGTCGGCGGCGTCAACGAGAACCTCGCGATCCTGCTGCTCGCCGCCAAGTTCGGCGTGCCGGTGTGCCCGCACGCCGGCGGTGTCGGTCTGTGCGAACTCGTGCAGCACCTGGCGATGTTCGACTACCTGGCCCTGTCCGGCACCACCGAGAACCGGGTCATCGAGTACGTCGACCACCTCCACGAACACTTCACCGCACCGGTGGTGATGCGCGACGGCCACTACACGGCCCCGCTCACCCCCGGCTTCTCCGCGGCCATGCACCCCGAGTCCCTCGCCGAATTCCGTTACCCGGACGGCAGGTTCTGGGCCGCCGACCTCGTGGAGCGGCCGACGGACGCCTGAGCGTGAGCTCCGGGCCGGATCTCAGCCGGGCGGGATCCGCTCCACGAAGTGCTCCAGGTCCTCGGTCGTGGGCCTCAGCAGTCCGTCCCGCAGGGCGAGCGCCGTCGCCTCGGCGCGCGAGGCGCTGCCGGTCTTGCGGAGCAGGTGCTCGACATGGCTGTGCACGGTCCGCGGCGACAGGAACAGGGCCTGCGCGATGGCCTGGTTGGTCTGACCGCGTGCGGCGCGGGTGAGCACCTCCAGCTCGCGCGGACTCAGACCGTACGGCAGCTCGGTGGGGGTCTGCGTCACCAGGACGGCCTCCCGTGCGATCGGCGACGCCGTCGTGCACCGGCGCAGCACCACCCGGTGCCAGTCGCGCCCCACCGGCCACAGCGCCCGCAGTCGCAGGCCGCCCGATGCCGTGAACGCCCGGACCAGGCAGCCGAATTCGCCGTCCGCCAGCACACCGGCGGCCTCGCGGCCCGGGAGGTCGATGACGCCCTGGGCCGTGACGAGGTTCGCGCCTGCTCCGGCCGGCAGCTCATGAACGTCACCGGTGTGGGCCGTCGGGTCGGCGAGGGCGCCCAGGGCGGGCAGGAGCGAGGCGAGCAGCTGTCGCGCCTCCGTGTCGTAGGCGCCCGTGCCCTCCACGGACAGGTTGACAAGGCCCACCAGGCGGCCGTGGTGGCGCAGGGCGCCGGTCAGCGCGTCCCGGAAACCGGCCGGGCGGACCCGCTCGGCGTAGAACCAGCCGTTGCGGAAGCGCTGCCCGCCGGACGTCATGTCCTCGACGTCCTCGCTGATGGACGGGGGCAGCGTCCGCCGGACGACGTTGGCGTACCACGGGGTCGAGGCGAACTCGGCGGCCAGCGCCTCGGACGTCCCGGCCGGGTAGCCGATGCCCGCGATCTGCACATGCGTGCCGGTGATCGGATCGACCGCCAGCAGTGTCGCCGCGTCGAGCGGGAGGGCGCGGGCGAGCTCCTGCAGCGCCTGGGCGCCGGCGGCGACGGTGTCGCGTTCGCGGGTGAGCATGCCGATGCGGGCGGCCGCCGCGAGCTGCTGGTGGCTGATCATGCGTGCCTCCGGGGGCCCACGACCAGGAATGTCGTTTGACCCCTAACGGTATGGCGCTGCGGACGGCCCGACAAGTCGTTCACCGTTTCGTGACCGGATGTCCGCCGACGGCCGCCCGGCCCGTCACCGGTCGGTATTTGTACGGATGGCGGCGCGGGACGCCGGGGTCTTTCCTGTTCGGCACAGCCGGACGCCCGACGCCAGCAGGGCCGGGCCACATTCCTCGGAGAACGCCGCCATGAGCCAAGTCCCATCGCCCGCCCCGGCCTCACGCCGGCAGTTCCTCGCCCTGTCCGGCGGGGCCCTCACCGCCACCCTCCTGGGCGCCGCGGGCTGTTCGGCGCCGGACGACGGCGCGAGCTCCGCACAGGCCGCGGGAGCCTCGGCGGCCGGCCCGAAGACCCTCACCAAGATCGGCCTCGACTACCCCTTCACCCAGCTCCCCCTCTACTCGACGCTGGTCAAGCTCTCCTCCGCCGCCGCGAAGAAGCACGGCGTCTCCCTGCTGACCACGAGCGACGCCGGCAGCGCCGACACCCAGGCCACCAACCTGAACACCTGGGTCTCCCAGAAGACGCAGGCCATCGTGTGCTTCCCGATGGTCTTCGAGGCCACCGAGTCGATCGCCAGGACCGCGCTCGACGCGGGGCTGATCTGGGTGACGTACGGCGGATCGCTGGAGCACCAGAGCGCCGACATCCAGTTCAGCTTCCTCAAGGGCGGCACGCTCCTCGGGGAGGCGGCCGCCAAGTGGGCCAACGAGCAGCTCGGCGGCAAGGGCAAGATCGCGTTCCTCACCGACAGCACGATCCAACTCGGCCGCGAGCGCACCAAGGGAATGATCGACGCCTTCACCAAGGCCGCGCCCGGCGTCGACGTGGTCGCCCAGGAGCAGGCCATCGACCCCGACACCGGACTGTCCAAGTCCCGTGCCGTCCTCGCCAAGCACCCCGACCTCAACCTCATCCTCGGCGTCACCGACGCCGCCGCCTACGGCGGGTACAAGGCGCTCCAGCAGACGGGCCGCAAGACGGCCGACGCCAGGACCTTCGTCGGCGGACAGGACGGCGCGGCCCCCTCCCTCCTGGCGATCAAGCAGGGCACCTTCTACCGAGCCTCGGCCGCCCTGGCGCCGCAGGACATCGCGAACGCCATCGTCGACGTCCCCCTCGCGGTCGCCGCCGGCAAGGCCAACCCGAGCGTCCAGGTCCCCGTCACCCTCGTCGGCCCCGGCGACGCCGCGCGCATCGACGCCCTCCTCGCCCAGAACTCCTAGGCGCCCGCCATGACGCAACCGACTCTGCGCATCCGCGGCCTCGGCAAGTCCTTCGGCGGCGTCCGCGCACTGGACGGCGTCGACCTCACCGTCCCGGCAGGCCAGGTGCACGCGCTCCTCGGCCACAACGGCGCCGGCAAGTCGACCCTCATCAAGTGCCTCGGCGGCGCCTACCCGCCCGACACCGGCACGATCGAGGTGGGCGGGACCGCCTACACCCGCCTCAGTCCGCGGGAGTCGATCGCCGCCGGCGTGGCGATCATCTTCCAGACTCTCAGCGTCGTCGACTCCCTCACGGTCGCCGAGAACATCTTCCTCGGCCAGGAGTGGACCCGGTACGGAACGGTTCACCGCCGCGCCCAGGAGGAGGTGGCGGCGGGCCTGCTGGAACGGGTCGCCGCGACCTGCTCACCGCGCGACCGCGTGGGCGGACTTCCCATGGGGCAACGCCAGTTGGTGGAGATCGCCAAGGCGCTGAGCCGCAGCGCCTCGGTCCTGGTCCTGGACGAGCCCACCGCCGCCCTGTCCGGCCCCGAGAGCGACGCCCTCGCCGAACGCGTGGAACACCTGCGCACCCAGGGCCTGGCCATCGTCTACGTCACCCATCTCCTGGCCGAGGTGGAGCGCTTGGCAGACGCGGTGACGGTCCTGCGGGACGGCCGGGTGAGCCATCGGTCGACGGCGTCGGGCCGGACGAGAAGGGAGCTGGTAGAGGCGATCGCCGGAGCCACGGTTCCTCTCGACCGCGGCCCAGGGGACCGACGCCAGGGCCGCGGGGAACTGCGCGACCAGCCACCTACAACCCTGTCGCCGCCCCACGACATGAAGCCCCCACTCCGCAGGCGCCCCCGCCGGCCCCGCCTCACCGTGACAGCCCTGCAAGGCCCCGGCTTCGGCCCTGTCGACCTGGACATCGAAGAGGGCGAGATCGTAGGGATGTACGGCCTGATCGGCGCGGGGCGCACCCGCATCCTGGAAACCCTCTTCGCAAGCCGCCCCGCCGCAGCCGGAACCATCCGCGTGGGCGACCGCACCGTCACACCCACCCGGCCCGCGGACGCCCTGGCCGCAGGCATCGCCCTCGTCCCCGGGGACAGACGCCGCCAGGCGGTTTTCCCGGTGCTCAGCGCACAGGACAACGCACTGCTCCCCTCGGTGAGCGCCCTCGCCCGCCACGGAGCGCGAGCCCTGCGCGCCGAGCGGCGGATCTTCGGCGCCCTGTCCGGCGCCGTGGGCCTGCGCCCGGCCGTCCCACACCGGCCGGCGGCCGCCTTCTCCGGCGGGAACCAGCAGAAACTCGTCCTGGGCCGGTGGATCAACGAAGCCCGCGACGTCGACGTCCTGCTCCTCGACGAGCCCACCCAGGGTGTCGACGTGGGCGCGCGGCAGGAGATCTACCAGGTGGTGTCCGCTCTGGCCGAACAGCGGGGCACGGCCGTGCTGTTCGCCTCCAGCGACCCCGAGGAGGTCGTCGCGCTCGCCCACCGCTGCCTGATCGTCTCCGCCGGCCAAGTCGTCGGCGAGCTGTCCGGCGGCGAACTCACCGAGGCCGCCCTGCTCTCGGCCGTCCACGAAGCCGACCACCCGGCGGCCCCGACCTCGCAAGGAGCGGCATGACCACCGCGACCACCCCCTCGACCCCCAACCCGACTCCGACGCCGACCTCGCCCTCCAGCTCCGCCGGACGCTTCCTGCCGACCCCGCGCACGGCGGCGGACACCGCGCTGAACGCCGTCCGACGGCATCCGCTGCTGCTGGTCCTCGCCGTGATGGCGCCCGTCTTCCAGCTGACGACCGGCAGCTTCCTGGACGCCGGCAACCTGCGCGGCATCGCCACCGACGCCGCTGCCCTCGCCATCGTGGCCGTGCCGCTCGCCCTGCTGGTCATCAGCGGCTACCTCGACCTCTCCGTCGGCTCCACCCTCGCCCTCGGCGGGCTGGTGGCCGGCTGGCTCGCCGGGCAGCAGCACCAGTCGCCGGTCGTCGCCGTCCTCGGCGCGCTGGCGGTGGGCGCGGCGGTCGGCGCCGTGAACGGCGTCCTGTGCTGCTACCTGGGGCTGTCCGCGTTCATCGTGACACTGGGCATGCTGACGGCGGTGCGCGGCTTCGCGCAGCAGCTCTTCCCGCTGCCGCTGAGCGGATTCGGCACCGGGTTCGCCTGGCTCGGCGGGGCACGGATCGCCGGGATCGACGCGCCGGTCGTCATCGCCGCGCTCGTCCTCGCGGCGGGCGCACTGTTCCTGGCGCTCACCCCGGCCGGCCGGCACGTCTTCGCGATCGGCGTCAACCGGGAGGCCGCCTACCTGTCCGGGATCGGGGTGCGCCGTGCGCCGTTCGCGCTGTTCGTCGTCACCGGCGTCGCGGCGGCCCTGGCCGGGGCGATCAAGGCGTCGGTGCTGGACAGCGTCGTCGCGGGCACCTCGGGGGCCGGATTCGAGCTGACCGTGCTCACGGCCGTGCTGCTCGGCGGGGTCGCGCTCACCGGCGGCTCCGGCTCCGTCTTCGGGGTCCTGCTCGGCGTGCTGTTCCTCGGCTGTCTGCAGAACGGCCTGACACTGCTGAGCGTGCCGACGTTCTGGCAGCAGATGGCGCAGGGCACCGCGCTGGTGGCGGGCGCGGCGCTCGCCTACGTCGGCCCCCGCCTGAACCGGTGACCGACACCCCCTCATCCCGCCCCCCACTCCGAGAGGACTCACGTGAACGACAGCGCCCCCTCCCTCGTCCTGACCGGCGGCCAGGTCCTGACCGTCGACGGCGACTTCACCGTGACCGAGGGCGTGGCCGTGCGCGGCCGTGACATCGTCGCCGTCGGCAGCGACACGGAGATGCGCGCCCTCGTCGGACCCGGCACCCGGCTCGTCGAACTCGGCGGCCGGACCGTGCTGCCCGGCATCAACGACTCCCACCTGCACGGCGCCGCGTACGGCATGACCAGGCCGCCCTTCGCCCTCGACGTCGGCCACCCGGCGGTCGGCTCGATCGCCGACATCGCCGACGCCGTGCAGCGCGCGGCCCGCACCGCCCGGCCCGGCGACTGGATCATCGGGCTGGGCTGGGACAACGGCTATCTGGCGGAGTGCCTGGCCGACCCGCGGCGCTTCCCGCACGGCCGGGACCTGGACGCCGTCGCACCCGACAACCCCGTCTGTCTGACCCACTTCTCCTCACACCTCGTCTGGGTCAACAGCGCCGCCCTGCGCCACTGCGGCATCGACGCGGCCAGCGTGCCCCCGCCCGGCGGTGTCATCGACACCGACCCCGACGGCCGGCCCACCGGCATCCTGCGCGAGGCCGCCCAGGAACTCGTCAACGCCGGCCTGCCCTCGCCCACCGTCGAGCAACGCCGGCAGGCCATCCAGGGCGTGGTGCGCGAACTCCACGCCCGCGGCATCACCAGCTACACCGAGCCCGGCCTGGGTCCGGGCGGCGCCACCTCCCTCTTCGGGGGGCTGAGCACCGACAACTGGACCGCCTACGCCGATCTCGCCGCGACCGGTCGACTCCAGGCCCGCGTCAGCGTCCTGCTGCTGCCCGCCCCGATGGGCGGCTCGGCCGACGACGTGCGCAAGGGACTGGCCGAACTGCGCCGCCCCGAGTCCGCGGACCCGCGCCTGCTGAACGCCATCGGCGTCAAGATCTTCGCCGACGGCGTGCCGCCCAACCGCACCGCGTGGATGAACGAGCCGTACGCCGACGGCGGTCACGGCGCGCTGTGCGTGCACGGTGACACGCCCGCGCTGCGCAGCGACGAACTGCGCGAGATGATCCGCGTCGCCCACGAGGCGGGCTTCCAGGTGGGCGTGCACGTCACCGGCGACCGGGCGATCGACGAGGTCGTCGACGCGTTCGTCGCCGCGAACACCGCCGCGCCGCGGCCCGACGCCCGGCACTACGTCATCCACGGCGACTTCATCGGCGCGCGCAGCCTCGCCCGGCTGGCCGCCCACGGCTACGGCGTCAACATGAACCCGGCCATCAAGTGGACCGTCTCCGACCTGATGGACGAGGTCGTCGGCCCCGAACGCTCCGCCTACCAGTGGCCCGTACGGTCCGCCGTCGAGGCCGGGGTGGCCGTGTGCGCCAGCTCCGACGCGCCGATCACCCAGCCCGACTGGCGGCAGGGGGTGACCGCGATGCTGTTGCGCGAGTCCAAGGCCAGCGGCAGGCAGAGCGGCCCGGAGCAGTGCGTGTCGCTGGCCGAGGCCCTGCGCTCCTACACCGTCCACCCGGCCCGGCAGGACTTCGCCGAGGACTGGAAGGGGTCCATCGAGGTCGGCAAGGTCGCCGACCTGTGCGTCCTGGACCGCCCCCTGCTGGACCGGGACCCGCACACCCTCACGGACGCCGAGATCGACCTGACCGTGTTCGACGGCCGCATCGTGCACGAACGCTGAGGACGAGAGGAGAAAGGAGACAGAAACCCGAGCCGAGAGACAGGGAGAAGACATGAGCACCGCACCCCGCATGCTGCTCGTCCTCAGTGAGAACTGGACGCTCACCGGCGGCCGGGCCGACCTGCCCGCGGCCGTCCGCTGGGCGCGCGAGGCCGAGGACGCCGGCTTCGACTCGGTCATGGTCAGCGAGCACATCGTGCTCGGTCCGGACGCGGCGGCCGACGGCGTCATGGGCAACCCCCGGGACTACGCCCTGCCGGGCAACCAGGACCCCGGCACGCCGTGGCCCAACTCGCTGCTGCTGCTCGCCGCCATCGCCTCCGTCACCGAGCGCCTGCGCCTGGCCGCCGCCGCGGTCCTGGCGCCGCTGCGCCATCCGCTGCTGATGGCCCGGGAGCTGGGCACCCTGGACCTGATCAGCGAGGGGCGGCTGCTGGTGCAGCCGACGGTGAGCTGGAGCCGGGACGAGTACGACGCCCTCGGCGTCCCCTTCGGACGTCGCGGGCGGCTGCTCGACGAACACCTCGACGTCTGGGCGAAGGCCTGGGGACCGTCGCCGATCTCCCACGAGAGCGAGCACTACCCGTTCCGGGACGTCTACTTCGAGCCGAAGGCGTTCCGACCCGAAGGGCCGCGACTCTGGTTCGGCGGCCAACGCCTCGGCGGGCCCGTCCTGCGCCGGCTCGTGCGGTACGGCCACGGCTTCCACCCGCTGGGGCGGCCGACACCGCAGGACATGCACGCGCTCAAGGAGGCCATGGCCGCGGCCGGCCGGGACGTCGCCGGCCTGGAGATGATCGGCGGCGCCCAGGCGGTCTTCCCCGACGACCGTTCCACGGCGGACCTCGGCGCGGCGCTCGCGGGCATCCCGGAACAGCTGGAGCAGGGCTTCACCACGTTCTGCGTCAAACCGAACCAGTTCATCGACGACCCGGCCGGGATCGGCGCGTTCTGCCGCGACGTGATGCGCCGTGTCCAGGCGCTCACCGCGTGAGAAGAAGCCCTGTCTTTGGCGGCGTCCTGCCCGTGGCCCTGTCGTTTCGTACAATTTGAGTCCGAACAACACGACGATCCACGTACCAGGTGGCCGAAGGAGTGTGCCGATGCCCGGCCAGCGATCCATCGCCGAAGCCGAGAAGCTCGCCGAGGCCAAACTCGGGGGGATCGCGCTGCGGCGGGAGCAGATGGCCGTCGTCGCCAACATCTACCGCGCCGCCTCGGCGGTACGGCAGCACCTGGAGAACTCCGTGCTGCGCGGCTCCGACCTGACGTGGACGGCGTTCGTCGTGCTGTGGGTGGTGTGGGTGTGGGGGGAGTCGGAGACGCGGCACGTCGCGGAGGAGGCCGGGATCTCCAAGGGCACGCTCACCGGCGTGTCGCGGACGCTGGAGGGGCGGGGGCTCGTCCGGCGGGCCGGGCACCCCGCCGACGGCAGGCTGGTCCTGCTGAGCCTCACCGACGAGGGGGAGGCGCTGATGCAGCGGCTGTTCCCGGCCTTCAACGAGGAGGAGGCCTTCGTGGCGAGCCGCCTCAGCGACGAGGAGTGCCGGACCGTCGCCGACGGGCTGCGCCGCGTCGTCCGCCAGGTCGAGGAGGAGGGCGAGGAACGCCGCACCGCCCTCCTCGACGGCGCCGCCCCGGCCCCCCGCCGCAGCGGCCGCCGCCCGAAGTCCTGACCCACGAATCCCTCGCCCGTCCGGGCCCTGGACCCCGGCTCTCGGCCTGTCGGCCTGTCGGCTTCTCGGCCTGTCGGCTTCTCGGCTTCTCGGCTTCTCGGCTTCTCGGCCTGTCGGCTTCTCGGCCTGTCGGCCTCTCGGCCTGTCGGCTTCTCGGCTTCTCGGCTTCTCAGCCTCAGCGGCCGTCGTGGGCCGCTCGGATCAGGGTGTCGAAGAGTCGCTGTTGGGCCGGGTCCTCGTGGGCCGTGTCCTCAGGGTGCCACTGGACGGCTGTGAACCAGCCACGGGCGCCCGGGAGTTCGAGGGCCTCGACGGTGCCGTCGGCGGCTCGGGCGGCGATGTCCAGGCCGCGGCCCGGGAGATCGACCCGCTGGTGGTGGTAGCAGGAGGCCTCCGCCTTCGCCACGCCCATGGTCTGCTCCAGCAGGGTGCCGCGGCGGATCTCCACCGGGTGCACGACGTGCCGGTGTTCGAGCTCCGGACCGCCCATGTCCTGCTCCAGCGTGCCGCCGAGGGCGACGTTGACGACCTGCAGGCCCCGGCACACCGCGAGCAGGGGCAGGCCCGACTCCAGGGCGCGGCGGGCGACTTCGAGGTCGAAGGCGTCCTGGAGGTCGTCGACGTCGTAGACGCTCCGATGCGCGCCGGCGGCGCCGTAGCGGTGCGGGGCGAGGTCGCCGCCGCCGGGGAGGACGACGCCGTCGAAGCGGGTGAGCCGCCGGGCGACGTCGGTGTCGACCGGATGGATGCCGACCGGTTCCCCGCCGGCCCGCCACACCGCCTCCAGCAGGGCGCGGGCGTTGACCTCGGCCGCGTAGCGCAGTGCCGAGGCAGTGGCGGCGAAGCGGGCGGGGATCGCTATCAGCGGTCGGGTCACAGCTGGATCCAGGTGGTCTTGAGCTCGGTGTACTTCTCCACGGCGTGGACGGACTTGTCGCGACCGTTGCCCGACTGCTTCATGCCGCCGAAGGGGACCGTCAGGTCGCCCTCCTCGTAGCAGTTGACCCACACCGTGCCGGCCTTCAGTGCCCGCGCCACCCGGTGCGCGGTGGACAGGTCGGAGGTCCACAGGCCGGCGGCGAGCCCGTACTCGGTCGCGTTGGCCAGCCGCACCGCCTCGTCGACGTCGTCGAAGGAGAGCACCGACAGCACGGGCCCGAAGATCTCCTCCCGGGCCAGCCGCATGCCGGGGTCCACGTGGTCGAAGACGGTCGGCTCCAGATAGCTGCCGCCCGTGTCGGCGAGGACGCGCTCGCCGCCGGTCCGGAGCCGGGCGCCCTCGGCGAGCCCGGTCCGGACATGGCCGTGCACGCGCTCCAGGTGGGCCGCGCCGACCAGCGCGCCCATCTCGGTGGCCGGGTCGAGCGGGTCGCCGACGCGCAGCTCCCGGGCCCGGGCGACGACGGCTTCGGTGACGCGTTCGGCGATGGAGGAGTGCACCAGCAGCCGGGAGGGGGCGGTGCACATCTCGCCCTGGTTGAAGAAGACGCCCCAGGCGGCGGTGGCGGCGGCCTGCTCCAGGTCGGGGGCGTCGGGCAGGACGATGTTCGGTGACTTGCCGCCCAGCTCCAGCCAGACGCGCTTGAGGTTCGAGTCGGCGGCGTAGCGCAGGAACTGGCGGCCGACGGCGGCGGAGCCGGTGAAGGCCAGGACGTCGACGTCGGGGTGCAGACCGAGGGCCCGGCCGGCCACCGGCCCGTCGCCGTTGACCACGTTGAGCACGCCCGGCGGCAGCCCGGCCTCGGTGGCGATCCGGCCCAGCAGGAGGGCGGACAGCGGCGAGTTCTCCGACGGCTTGAGCACGACCGTGCAGCCGGCCGCCAGCGCCGGGGCGATCTTCCAGCCCGCCAGTGTGAGCGGGAAGTTCCAGGGCACGACCGCGCCGACGACTCCGGTCGGCTCCCGGGTGACCAGGGCGAGCGCGTCGGAAGCGGTGTGCGGGGACTCGTCGGTGAACTTGTCGGCCAACTGCCCGTACCAGCGGAAGGTGTTGATGAGGGCCCGCAGTTCGATCGCGTACGCGTCGGCGACGGGCTTGCCCATCTCCAGCGTGACGGCGAGCGCGAGTTCCTCCCGCCGTTCCTCGCACAGTTCGGCGATCCGGATCAGCGTCCGGCCGCGTTCGGCGGGTGCGAGGCGCGGCCAGGGGCCGGTGTCGAAGGCGCGGCGGGCAGCCGCCACAGCGGCGTCCACCTCGGCCGCGCCGCCGTCGGCGACCTGAGCGACCAGCCGGCCGTCCCGGGGGGAGACGGCCGCGAACACGGCTCCGCCGCCGCCCTCGTCGGCGCCGTCGATGTGGTGGGCGCCGGACAGCTCGAAGGTCTTGGCGCGGTGCAGCCACTCGTCGTGGGTGAGGTCCGGCATGCCTGGTCTTCCCTTCACGGTCATATCATTTGATTCCAAACGATATGGATTCGACGGGCCCCTCGCAAGATCACGCGACGGAGCCGGGCCTGGTCGGCGACCGGCTCACGGGGCGCGGATGCGAGCTCACCGCCGGGCGGGTGCGGTGCCGTGCGGCCCGGTGGGGGACCGGGCCGCACGGTCGGTGCGCCTCAGTTGTCGGCGGTCGGCTTGCGGGTCAGGCGGGCCGTGAGCACTCCGGCGACCAGGACCGCCGGGACGGTGAGCTCCAGCCAGAGGGCGGTGGAGCGTTCCCCGCCGATGAGCGTGGTGAAGTTCTCCACGACCAGCCAGATCGCGCCGACGATGCCGAGCGCGCCCAGTGCCGGGGCGATCAGCGTGTTCCACGGCCGGGTGTCCAGGCGCTCGCGCCGGAAGAAGGCGACCACCGAGACCGAGGTCAGGAAGTACAGCAGCATGATCCCGAGGACGGCCACGCCGCTGCCCCAGGAGAACAGCGTCAGCACCGGGTCCTTGCCGGCCAACGCGAAGGGGAGGACCAGGGCGACGGCGACGGCCGTCTGCACACCGCCCGCCACGCCGGGGGAGTGCCGGCGGTTGAGCGACGTCAGCTTGCGCGGCAGCAGTCCGTCGCGGCCGAGGGAGAACAGGTAGCGGTTGGCGGAGTTGTGGAAGGCGAGGACGCCGGCGAAGAGCGAGGTGGCCAGCAGGACTGGCAGGACGTCGTTCACCCAGCCGCCGAACAGGTCGGCGATCGGCGCGAACACGAAGCCCGTGGAGTCGCCGCTCGCCAGTGCCTGTCCGGCCGCCGCGGTGGCCTTCGAGGCGCCGTGGGCCGAGATCAGCATCCAGGAGGTGAAGGCGAAGAACCCGGTGACCAGGGCGACGGCCAGATACGTGGCCCGGGGCACCGTCCTGCGCGGCTCGCGCGCCTCCTCGCCGTAGATCGCGGTCGCCTCGAAGCCGACCATCGACGCCACGGAGAACATCAGCGCCACGCCCGGCGCTCCCTTCAGGGCGGCGCCCGGCGAGAACGACTCGGTGATCCCGAGCCCTTCCGGGCCGCCGCCCTTGAGGAGGGTGACCAGGGCGAAGACGGTCAGGATGCTGAACTCGGCCAGCACGAAGACCGCCAGCACCTTGGCGCCCATCTCGATGCCCGCACCGCCCAGGACCTGCACGATCGCCATGGTGACCAGGGAGCACACCCACCAGGGCGCGTCCGCCCCGGTGTGGGCCGCCAGCAGGCCGCTCACAGTCGCTCCGTACAGCCCGTACATGGCGGCCTGGATAGCGCAGTAGGAGAAGAGCGCGATCCCGGCGCTCCCGGCGCCGAGGGAGCGGCCGAGGCCCTTGCCTATGTAGGTGTAGAAGGCGCCGGCGTTCACCACATGGCGGCCCATGGCCACGAAGCCGACCGAGAACAGCAGGGTGATCGCGCCGGCGGCCACGTACGCGGCGGGGGCGGCGGGCCCGTTGCCGAGGGCCACCGAGATGGGGACGGCGCCCGCGATGCCGGTGAGGGGCGCCTGGGCGGAGAGGACGAAGAAGAGGATGCCCAGCACGCCGAGCGAGTTGGGCTTGAGCCTGCCTGCGGTGGAGGCGTCGGCCGCGGTCTGGTTTCTGACCGCCGTCTGACTGTCCACGCGGATCACCTGCCTGAGAGCGAAGAGAGGATGTCGTTTCAGGCCAAACGAGTTGCCTCATGGTGGGCTGGAACTATCCGTTTGGCAAGGGGGTGCGCGCAAGTAGTCCCCCAGGACGCGTCGGCCGGGGACGACGGCGGACCGGTCAGTGCTCCGACGGCGAGCCGGCGTCCTTTTCAGCCACGTCGGCCACGTCGGCCACGTCGGCCACGTCGGCCACGTCGGCCACGTCGGCCACGTCGGCCTTGAGCAGGCGGATCAGCCGGTGCAGCTCGTCGACGGCCCCGTCCGTGACCTCGGGCTCGCCGAAGACGAGCTGGTGCAGGACGAGCCCGTCCAGGGCGGCGAAGACCAGCCGGGTCAGGGCGCGGCCGGCGTCCTGGGGGAGGATCCGCGACAGCTCGCGCCCGGTCGCGTCGAAGTAGTCGTCGTACAGGGCCCTGATCTGCGGCAGCAACTCGGGCCGGCGGCGGGACTCCAGCAGCAGCTCGTACTGGAAGGCCTGTATGTCCGGGTCGCCGGTGACCATCTCGGAGAGCCCGGCCGAGAAGTCGGCGACCTCACCGGTGCCGGGTTCGAGCGCGCTGCTGCTCAGCGAGGTGCGGATCGCGTGGGCGAGGGCCTCCTCGATCAGCGCGTCCCGCGAGCCGAAGTGGTGCACGACCAGCCCGTGCGTCGTCCCCGCCTCCTGTGCCACGGCCCGGTAGGTGAGTTTGCGCAGCCCGCCCCTCGCCACGACCCGTACGGCGGCGTTGAGCAGGGCCTCCCGGCCCTCCCCGTAGTTCATGCGCCGGCGCGGCTCGTGTCCTTCGGGGTGTGCGGCGGACTCGGTCATGACGGCGACCCTACCGGCCCGCCCGCGCACCGAAGGGCCGGGCGCCGAAGGGTCGCTCACCGCCTGGGCGCGCGGATGCCGCGGAACTCCCAGTCGCCGCCGAGTGCGGTGGACAGCACCTCCTCGGACTCGGTGGGCTGGGCGCCGACGTCGGCGCGGATCGCGGTCGGGCCGGTGACGACGTGGTTGGTGAGCCGGCCCAGGCCCTCGACCTCCACCTCCACGACGTCGCCCGGCTGCACGGGCCGGGAGTTGGCGGGGGTGCCGGACAGCAGCACATCACCGGGGTGCAGGGTGATCGTCCGGGCGATGTCGGCGACGAGGTAGTGCATGTCCCACTGCATCTCGTCCGTCGAACCGTCCTGCACTGCCTCGCCGTTGACGTAGGTCCGCAGCCGTTTGCCGTGGAAGTCCCAGTCGGTGACCAGGCCGGGCCCGAGCGGGCAGAGTGTGTCGGAGCCCTTCACCCGCAGCATGGAGCCGGCGTCGGTGTCGCGGAAGTCGTGCAGGCCGTAGTCGTTGGCGATCGTGTATCCCGCGATGAAGTCGCCCGCCTCGTCCGGGGAGATGTTCCGCGCGGTCCTGCCGATGACGATGGCGACCTCGCCCTCGTAGTTGAGCCACTTGCAGCCTTCGGGGCGCACGATCGCGCCCCGGTGGGAGTTGAGGGAGGAGGTCGGCTTGTGGAAGTACGTGGGCGTCTCGGGGAGGTCGATCCGGAACTCGTCGACACGGCTGCGGTGGTTGAGATGGACGGCGATCACCTTGGAGGGAACGGCCGGCGGCAGGTGGTTCGCGTCCTCGATCTTGAGGCGGCGGCCGTCCCCGGCGACGAGTTCGTCGCCCTCGCGGACGGTGTCGACGACGGCGCCGTCGAGCAGGATACGGCGGTACTCGGGCATGACGGTGACTCCTCAGCTACGGCGACGGGGGTGGTGCGGGGCGGCGGACGAGGGCGCGCCGGCGCCGGTCCAGCCGTCGGCCGGCCGGTCGAACCACAGGTGGACCTGGCCGGTGCCGACGGAGTTCTCGTACTCGCCGTACTGCCGGGCCCGGGCGGTGCAGGCCTGCTCGCCGAGGGCGCCGGCCATCATCAGGTAGTGGAAGAACTTCGCCTCGGGCTTGTACCGCCAGAACTCGTCCATCGTGTCGAGGACCTTGTCGTGGCGACCCTCCTTGAACCAGCCGATGCGCTCGTGGTCGGCTTCCCGCGCCTCGGGGGTGCGGATGTGCACCGGGTCGCTGGCCTCGTGGTCGCGGATCTCGCGCAACGGCCAGAAGGTGTGCGACAGGGCGCCGGAGGCGATCAGCAGGACGCGCCGCCCCGGGGTGGCGGCGATGCCGTCGGCGAGCGCGCGCCCGAGCCGCAGATGGTCCTCCATGTCACCGGTCTGGCAGACGCCGATGGTCACCCACCGCTTGTCCGGCAGCCCCTCGCCGAGGAACTTCCAGAGGTTGACGGTGGCGTAGTAGATCGGCAGGTAGTCGTCCTCGACGGGGGTGATCCAGGTGCCGTGCCGGTCGGCGAACTTCGCGACGCTGCGGGCGAGTTCGGGATCACCGGGGAAGTCGTACGGCATCCGGCACATGCCGCGCGGGAGCTCCTCGGACGTGAACAGGCCGGCGCGGCGCGCCTGCGCGGTGACGACGAACTCGACCGTCGTCGCCCAGTGGGAGTCGAGGACGACGACGGTGTCGTAGTCGTCGCGCTCGAAGACCTCTGTGCGGAGCTGGTGGAGTCCGGTGACGAGGGTGATCTCCTTGCCCTCGTTCAGCTCCAGCCGGTCTGCCTCGGGCAGCACGATGGTGGGGACATGGGCGAGCAGTCCCGCCCCGACGATCTCACCCATGGTCGGTCCATCCGGTCGGCGCGGTCACGGTGTTCTTCAGGTCGCAGTAGAAGTCGAAGCTCCAGGTGCCGCCCTCGCGCCCGACGCCGGACTGGCGGGAGCCGCCGAAGGGCGCCTGGAGGTCGCGGACGAAGAAGCAGTTGACCCAGACCGTGCCGGCGACGAGCTGTCCGCTGACGCGTTCGGCGCGCTCCCGGTCACCCGTGGCGACGGTCGCGGCGAGTCCGAAACGGGTGTCGTTGGCGAGCCGGACGCCCTCCTCCTCGCCGGCGAAGGTCTGCAGCGTCAGCACCGGCCCGAAGACCTCCTCCTGCACGATCTCCGAGTCCTGGGCGACGTCGGTGAGGAGCGTCGGCGCGTAGTACCGGCCGTCCTTGGGGTGGCCGCCGAGCAGGATGCGGGCGCCTGCCTCGACCGCCCGCCGCACGAACCCGTCGATCTTCTCCAGCTGGCGGGGATGGACGGTGGGCCCGAGGTCGGTGGCCTCCTCCCGCGGATCGCCCTGGGTGAGTCGCGAGGCCTTCGCCGTGAGCCGCCGGGTGAACTCCTCGGCGACCGCTTCCTCGACGAGGATCCGCGTCGCGGCGAGACAGACCTGCCCGGCGTTGTCGTACTGCTCCACCGCGAGGTCGACGGCGAGGTCGAGATCCGCGTCGGCGAACACCAACAGGGGTGACTTGCCGCCGAGTTCGAGGCTCAGCGGGGTGAGGTTGGCGGCGGCCGATCCGGCGATCCGCTGGGCCGTCGGCACCGAGCCGGTGAAGCTGATGCGACGCACGTCCGGGTGTGACGTGAGGGCGTCGCCGATCTCCGAGCCGTACCCCTGGACGACGTTGAGCACCCCGGCGGGCAGCCCGGCCTCGGCGGCGATGTCGGCGAGCAGGGAGGCGGTCAGCGGGGACCACTCGGCGGGCTTGAGGACCACGGTGTTCCCGGCGGCGAGCGCCGGGGCGACCTTCCAGGTGGCCAGCATGAGCGGGGCGTTCCACGGCGTGATCAGCACACAGGGCCCGGCCGGGTCCCAGCTGACGTGGTTGGTGTGCCCGCGCGTCTCGAAGTCCTCGTGATCGAGCGAGAGCAGCCAGTCGGCGAAGAAGCGGAAGTTGTGCGCGACCCGGGGCATGACACCCCGGCGATGGGACCGCAGCAGGGCGCCGTTGTCGGTGGTCTCGACGATGGCGAGCTCTTCGAGCCGCTTCTCGACACCGTCGGCGATGGCGTGCAGCACCCGGGCGCGTGCGGCACGGGAGGTACCGGCCCACCCGGGAAACGCCGCCTTGGCAGCGGCGACAGCCGCCTCGGCCTCGGCGGGTCCGCCCCGGGCGATCTCCCCGAGGACGGCGCCGTCGACGGGCGAGACATCGGTGAACGTCTCGACGGAGGCGACGCGCTCGCCGCCGATCCAGTGCCGGGTGTCGACGACGACACCGCCGACGCTGATGGTGTGGGACAAGTGGGATGTCTGGGACATGGGAACGGGGCTCCTGACCGAAGAGGGGCAAGGTGACTTACCTGGGGGCGCGGGGCTCTGGCAGCTGCGGCTCCGCCGCCGGGCACGGGCGGCCACGAACGACGCGCAGCCGCCCGCCGGCATCACTCGGCGGACGCTTCGGAAGTCCCCGCCTCCAACAGCCGACCCCCGTCCCAGACCACCCCCACCTGCCGGTAGTACGCGGCGATGGGCTCACGGATCTCCAACCGGGCCAACTCCTCGGCAGGCGACTCGAACAGCTCCAACTCCGCTTCCCCGACCCACGGTTGTCCGCCCTCGAACGAAGCGGCCCCGGACTCGATCAGTTCATCGAGCGCCAGCCCCTTCCCCTTCTCGATCGAAGGCAGCCACCGGTGATGAGCCATGGGATGCCCGTTCACGAAGCCGTTCGTCTCGGAAGGCTCCCGCAGGGTGACCACAGCCTGGGCGAGCCGCCGGTCCGCCGCGGCGAGCGTCGCCCCGAAGCGGGCGCCCGCCTCGATGCGCGGGGCAGGGCCGTACGGATGAGGGCGGGTCTGGTGAATCGATCCCAGCTTCTTCGGATACCCCTGGTGCAGTCCCCGCGCGATGGCGAAGTCCTTGTCGACCCAGATGTACACACACCGCGAGTAGGTCCGGCCCCGGTACGAGCACCGGACGACCGCGAACGCCTCCTTGTACTGCGCCAGCACAGGATCGAGCAGCTCGGATCCCTCTGCCGAACAGGACTGCCAGTCGGCCCAGATCAACGCCACCGCGCCAGGGTCCTCCTCGGCCAACTCCAGTGGCTCGGGCAGCAGTTCACGCACCCGCGAGGGATCCGTGCGGTATTCGACGGTGAGCAGGTCGCCGGAGTAGCGCCACGGCGGGGCGGGGATGAGCGACGAGCCGCCGCTCGCCGTCTTGGGGTGGAAGTAACCGCGGACACTGGTCACTCAAGGCTCCTTACGAGGTGAGGGCGGGCTGCCGCAGCAGCTGGGCGCGGTATCGGGCGGCGCCCATGGCGTTGGTGCGGCCGCCGAGCGCGACGACGCCGACGAGCCGGCCGTCGACGTGGTAGCCGACGAGGACGTCCCCGTCCGGGTCGCCGTCCAGGACACGGACGTCGTCCCTGCCGAGCACCGGCGCCCCGAAGGACTGCAGCCGGAACTCGTGCTGATCGCTCCAGAACGTGGGCAACGGGGCGAAGGAGGCCGACTCCTCTTCCGCGCCCATGAGATGGGCGACGAGCACCTTCGCCGCGTGCTTGGCGGTGTCGGCCGGGATCGACCAGTGCTCGACCCGGCGGGGTACGCCGTCGTAGCGGGCGTTGGGAAAACGGGCCACGTCACCGACCGCGACGACCTCCGGACGCCCCCCGACCCGCAGGTGCTCGTCGGTGAGCACCCCGTCGGCGAGGTCGAGCCGGTTGCCGTCCAGCCACTCGACGTTGGCGACCGAGCCGACGCACTCGACGACGACATCGGCGGGCAGCACGCGTCCGTCGGTGAGGCGTACCCCGGTGACCCGGCCGTCGGCCGCACCCTGGCCCCCGCCGTCGTCCTCGAAGCCGCTCACGCCGACGCCGAGCCCGAAGCGCACCCCGCGTTCCTCGTGCCGCTTGAGCAGCGCGCGGGCGACCAGGTCGCCCAGCGGGCCGACCATGGGCAGCGGCAGCGGATCGACGACCGTCACCTCGGCGACGCCCAGGCCGACGGCCGTGGCGGCGACCTCGCAGCCGATGAAGCCGGCCCCGACCACGACCACGCGGACACCGGGCCGGGTCAGCTCCTCGCGCAGCGCCTGGGCGTCCGCGAGGGTGCGGACGGTGTGGCGGCCGGTGAGCAGGCCCGGGCAGCGCAGCCGCCGGGGCCGCATGCCGGTGGCGACGACCAGCCCGTCGTACGACAGCGACGAACCGTCGTCGAGTGCGACGGTCCGCCGGTCGAGGTGAGCCGCGACGACCTTGGTCCCGAGCCGCCACTCCACGTCGGCGGCGGCCGCCTTCGGGGTGAAGGCCAGTGACGCGAACGGCGCCTTCCCGGCCAGCACCTCCTTGGACAGGGGCGGACGGTTGTAGGGCATGTGGGGCTCGTCCCCGACGACCGTGACGGCGCCCGTCCAGCCCGCCGCCCGGAGTTGTTCGGCGGCGCGCAGACCGCCCATCGAGGCGCCCGCGACGACGATGCGTCCGGTGGCAGTTCCGGTCACGGGGCCTCAGTCCTCGATCCGGATGGCCTGCAGCGGACACACGTCCGCGGCCTCCTCGACCTCGTCGCGCAGCGCGTCGTCGGGGTCGGGGACGTAGGCCAGGCGGCCGTCGGCGTCCAGTGAGAAGACGTCCGGGGCCGCGAAGACGCACTGGCCGTGGTCCTGGCACTTGTTCATGTCGACGACGACCTTCATGGCCGTTCCTCCAGAGGGTGAGGGCGTCGGAGCGGGCGAAGAGCGGGGGGAGAGGGGCCCGGCAGCGTTGCGGTGCTGCGGCCGGGCCCCGGCCAAAGGGGTGCGAAGGAGCCGCACCCCTGACTCGTTTGGCTTCAAACAACATAGGAAGCGGCTCGATCCTGGTCAATACCTGTCCAGGTGGATAAATTTTTGGGGCGGCCCCCTTGCGGGACGGCGAACACGGTCCTTACCGTTCGGGTTCAAACGACATGCCGGAGTGGCCTTCCCCCCCGCCCCCGGCCGGCGTCGCCCTCTCGCCACCCGTCCCATCCGCCCGAGGAGAATCGGTGAGCGCTCACGACATCCCAGACATCCGCCGGTCCATGGAGCGGCTCGCCGCCGACGGCATCGACGTCGTCCGGGTGACCTATCCCGACCTCATGGGCACCGACCGCGCCCGGGACGTGCTGCTGGAGGAGCTGCCCCGCGCCATGGAGCACGGACTCGCCTTCTGCCGGGCGGTCTACCACACCAGTCCGCAGGGGGACGTCGTACCGGTCGACGGCGGCCTGGACGCGGGGCTGCCGGACATCACGGTACGACCGGACCTCGACACGCTGGTCGCGCTCCCGTGGGAGCCCGGTGTCGCCACGTGTCTCGCGGACGTCGTCGACCCCGCCACGGGGGCCCCGGCGCCCGAGTCGCCCCGCGACCTGCTGCGGGGCGTCCTCGCCCGATGCCGGGAGCGGGACCTGCGTCCGGTCGTCGGACCCGAGCTGGAGTACTTCCTGTGCGAACCGGACCCGGCCGGCGGCTGGCGCCGCTACGCACGGGACCGCGGCGTCGTCTACACGGCGGGACTGCGCGCGGACCCCGACAACCACCTGCTGCGCACCCTGCGACACGTCCGCGATCTGAAGATCGGCGTGCTCAGCGGCAATCACGAGTTCGACGGCGGCCAGTTCGAGATCAACCTCCTGCACTCGGAGGCGCTGTCGGCCGCCGACCGGGCCTTCCGCTTCAAGGCCGCGATCAAGGAACTGGCCCGCCGGGAGGGCCGGCTCGCCACCTTCATGGCGAAGCCCTTCAACGACGCCGGCGGCTCCGGCTTCCACCTTCACCTGTCGTGCGAGGACGCCGAGGGTCGCAACGCCTTCGACGACCCCGCGGGCGCGTACGGACTGTCCGCCCGGGCCCGGCACGCCGTCGCCGGTGTCCTCGCGCACGCGCCCGCCCTCGCCGCGCTGGCCAATCCGACCGTCAACTCCGCCAAGCGCTTCGGCCCCGACACCCTCGCTCCCTGGCTGATCGACTGGGGCCTGGACAACCGCAGCGCGATGGTCCGCGTCCCGCCCGAGCGCGGGCCCGGAGCGCGCCTCGAACTCCGGCTCGGCGACGCGAGCGCCAACCCCTACCTGCTGATCGCCGGGACCGTCGCCGCGGCCCTGCTCGGCATCGAGGCCGGCGAGGAGCCGCCCGCCCCGCTGGAGGGCTACGGCTACGACACCGCCAAGGCGGCCGTCCTGCCCATGACCCTGTCCGCCGCGCTCGACGCGCTGGAGGCGGACACCGCCCTGACCGAACTCCTCGGCAAGAGCTTCACCAGCTCCTTCCTCACCTACAAGCGCAACGAGGTCGAACGCTTCCAACGGCACGTCACCGACTGGGAGTTCACCGAGTACGCCCACCACCTGTGACCGTCACGACAGCTGTCACACCGTGACGACTGCGCCCCTTGGGAGCCACGCATGACCGAGATCCTGACCCCCGCCGTGAGCGAGCCCATGCCGCTCGCCGACGTCGACCTCGCCGACCTGGACAACTTCACCGACGGGGTCACGCCCTGGCGCATGTTCCACACCCTGCGCCACGAGGACCCGGTGCACTGGCAGCCCGAGGAGGCCCCCAACTCCGGCTTCTGGGCGGTGACCCGGCACGCCGACATCGCCCGCGTCGATCGCGACGCCGAGACCTTCACCTCCACCAGGTTCGTCAACCTCGAGGAGGTCGACGACGACCAGATCAACAAGCGCGCCTCCATCCTGGAGCTGGACGGCGTCCGTCACCGGGCCCTGCGCAGCGTGATCCAGCGCCAGTTCGGCGCCGGCGTCATCAACAGCTACGCCGACTTCCTGCGCGGTCTGACGGCGAAGACCCTGGACGCGGCCCTGGCCAAGGGCGCCTTCGACTTCGTGAAGGAGGTGTCCGCCGACTTCCCCATCAACGTGCTGGCCCGGCTGCTGGACGTCCCGCCCGAGGACAACCAGCAGCTCATCGACTGGGGCAACCGCATCATCGGCAACACCGACCCCGACTACGCGGACGTCCTGCTGCACAGCGCGGAGAGCGAGAAGTACCGCGATCTGCCGTTCCGTTCGCCCGCCTCGCTCGAAGTCTTCGCATACGGACGGGAGCTGGCGCGTCAGCGGCGCGGGGGCGAGGGCGGCGACCTGGTCTCGAAGCTCGTCAACACCACTCCACGCGACGGAGTCCCGCTCTCGGCGCGGGACTTCGACAACTACTTCCTGCTCCTGGTCGTGGCCGGCAACGAGACCACCCGGCACACCATCACCCACTCGATGCTGGCCCTCCTCCAGCACCCCGAGCAGCTCGCCCGGCTCAAGGACGACCCGTCCCTGATCCCCACCGCGGTGGAGGAGTTCCTGCGCTGGGCCTCGCCCGTCTACCATTTCCGGCGCACCGCGACCCGGGACGTCGAACTCGGCGGCAAGCAGGTCAGGGAGGGCGACAAGGTCGTGATGTGGTTCGCCTCCGGCAACCGCGACGAGGACGTCTTCGGCGACCCCTACGACTTCGACGTCGCCCGGCAGCACAACGACCACGTCACCTTCGGCAAGGGCAGCCCCCACCTGTGCCTGGGCAACCTGTTGGCCCGCACCGAGATCCGCATCATGTTCGAGGAGCTGATCCCGCGCCTCGCCGACATCCGCCTGGCCGGCGACGTCCCGCGCGTGCGCTCCAACTTCGTCAACGGGATCAAGAAACTGCCCGTCGAGGTCACCCTCGCCTGACACCCGGCACGGGGGCGGCGCCGCCTGGCCGAGCGAGACCGCCCCCTCCTCGATCCCCTGCGCGATGTCTTGACGTGTACTTGACGCGATGGCTTCATGGGAGCGCTCCCATACCTCCGTTTCTTGGCCTCACTCCTGGAGTCGCAGTGAGAACGACAAGAAGCACGACAAGAAGCACTACAAGAAGCACGACACGCACCAGCCCCCGTCCACGGCCCCTGACGGCCCTGCTGACCAGGCTCGCCGCCTTCCTCGGGCTGGTGGTCCTCGTCGGCGTCCTCTGCCCGGCCGTCGCGCAGGCCCAGGGCCGGGCAGAGCCGTCGTCCAAGGCCCTCGCCACCGGCTTGCACATCAGCAACGGCCGCCTGGTCGAGGGCAACGGGAACGACTTCGTCATGCGCGGCGTCAACCACGCCCACACCTGGTATCAGGGCAAGACGCAGCAGTCGCTCGCCGACATCAAGGCGATGGGCGCCAACACCGTGCGCGTCGTCCTCGCCGACGGCCATCGCTGGACCGCCAACAGCGCCGCGGACGTGGCGACCGTCGTCGCCCAGTGCAAGGCCAACCGGCTCATCTGCGTCCTGGAGGTGCACGACACCACCGGCTACGGCGAGGACAGCGCGGCCGGCACGCTCGACCAGGCGGCCGACTACTGGATCGGCCTGAAGAGCGTGCTCGCCGGCCAGGAGAACTACATCGTCGTCAACATCGGCAACGAGCCCTGGGGCAACAGCAGCCCCGAGGGCTGGACTGCCCCCACCATCGCCGCGATCAAGAAGCTGCGCGCCGCCGGGTTCGAGCACACGATCATGGTGGACGCACCCAACTGGGGCCAGGACCTGCAGGGCGTCATGCGGGCCAACGCCCAGTCCGTCTACGCCGCCGACCCCACCGGCAACCTGATCTTCTCGATCCACATGTACAGCGTCTACGACACCGCGGCGGAGATCACCGACTACCTGAACGCCTTCGTCAACGCCAAACTCCCCATCCTCATCGGTGAGTTCGGCGGCCCCGCCGACCAGTGGGGCGACCCCGACGAGGACACCATGATGGCCGCCGCCCAGCAGCTCAAGCTCGGCTACCTGGCCTGGTCCTGGAGCGGCAACACCGACCCGATCCTCGACCTGACGCTCAACTTCGATCCCACGCAGCTCAGTTCGTGGGGAAAGCGGGTCTTCAACGGCGTCAACGGCATCGCCCAGACCGCGAAGGAAGCCACCGTCTACGGGGGCGGCGCCCCGGGCGACACCCAGGCGCCGACCGCCCCCGGCGCCCCGACAGCCTCCGCCGTGACGGCCACCTCCGCCACCCTCACCTGGTCCGCCGCCATCGACGACGTCGGCGTCGCCGGCTACGACGTAGTGCGGATCAACGGAACGACCGAGACCCCCGTCGCCGCGTCCACCACCAACAGCGCGACCGTGACCGGGTTGACCGCGAGCACCGCGTACACCTTCGCTGTCTACGCCCGCGACGGAGCAGGCAACCGCTCCGCCCGCTCGGCCGCGGTGAACGTCACCACCGGCAGCGCACCGGCCGTGGCCTGCTCCGTCGGCTACCGCGTGGTGGGGGAGTGGCCCGGCGGCTTCCAGGGCGAGATCACCGTGCGCAACACCGGCGCCACCGCCATCAGCGGCTGGAAGCTCGGCTTCGCCTTCGCCGACGGGCAGACCGTCACCAACATGTGGGGCGGGACCGCCACCCAGACCGGCGGCACGGTGAGCGTCGCCCCCGCCTCCTACACCGCCACCATCCCCGCGGCCGGCTCGGTCACCGTCGGCTTCATCGGAAGCAAGGGCGCGACCAACACCGCACCGACCGCGTTCACCCTCAACGGAGGTGCCTGCGCCACCAGTTGACCGGCATCTCGCATCGACCGGCGGAGGGGCGGGCGCGCTGCCTCCGCCGGTCACGAACGCCGGGACCCCCGACGGCCCGACCGGGAAAAAGGGTTTGTCGAGGCTCGGCCCCCGCGTTACGGTCGTCGCACTCTGAAGAAACAGCTCTCTGGAACCAACGCCGCAGAACGGGAGCAGGTCCGCGCAGGGCGCGCGGGGCCATGGAGGGGGCGGCAGCTTCTGTCGTCATGCCCTCCGGAGGATTGCTCCCATGAAGATCGGTCTCGGTCTCCCCGTCGACGACCCCGCCCTGCTGCCGAGTTGGGCCCGGCGCGCCGACGCGGGCCCGTTCAGCTCGCTCGGCCTGCTCGACCGGCTCGTCTTCCACAACCCCGAACCCCTGGTCACCCTGGCGACGCTCGCCGGCGCGACCTCCCGTATCCGCGTGCAGACCGAGGTGCTGATCGCGCCCGTGCACAACACGGCCCTGCTGGCCAAGCAGACCGCGACCCTGGACCGTATGTCCGGCGGCCGGTTCACGCTCGGCATCGGCGTCGGCGGTCGTGAGGACGACTGCCTGGCCGCGGGCATCGACCTCCACCGGCGAGGCCGCCGCCTCGACGAGCAGATGACCCTGCTGCGCCGGACCTGGGCCGGACAGCCGTACGGCGAGGGCGTCGGGCCGATCGGGCCCGCTCCCCTCACGCCCGGCGGACCGGAGGTGCTGTTCGGCGGCTTCGCCCCGGCGGCCGTCGAACGCGTCGGCCGGTTCGGCGACGGCTTCCTCGGCGCCGCGCTGCCGCCGAAACTGATGGACGGCCTGTTCCGCGATGTGGAGACGGTCTGGGAGAGGTACGACCGCCCCGGCCGCCCGCGTCTCGTCGCCCAGGTCAATGTCGCGCTCGGGCCGCCGGCCACGGTGGAGGAGGCCCGGCGCAACCTCCTCGACTACTACGCCTTCACCGGCCGCGCCGACTACATGGTGAACGGCCTGCTCACCACGGAGCGGGAGATCCGCGAGACGGTCGAGGCGTTCACCGGCATCGGCGCCGACGAGGTCATGCTCTACTGCTGGTCCTCCGACCTCGATCAGGTCGACCGGCTGGCCGAGGCGCTCTTCGTTCAGTGATTGAAGTCTCAAACACGGGGTGTCGTGGGTAGTGTGTGCTCATGTCCACGACGCCCCGCTGGCTCAACGCCGACGAACGACGAGCCTGGCTGGCCTACGTCGACTTCTCCACCCTGCTCGCCGACCACCTCAACCGGCAGCTGCGGCGCGACGCCGGGATGACGCACGCCGACTACAGCGTGCTGGCCTATCTCTCCATGGCCCCCGACACCACCCTCGGCATGTCGGAACTCGCCGAGCGGCTGAAGATCACGCGCAGTCGGCTCACCCACGCGGTGAACCGACTGCGCGAGGTCGGTCTGGTGGACCGCAGGGAGGACCCCGCCGACGGCCGCGGCCAGCTCGCCTACCTCACCGACGAGGGCAAGGCCCTGCTGGAGGAGGTCGCCCCCGGCCATGTGGAGGCCGTGCGCCGTGTGGTGTTCGACGTCCTCACCCCCGAACAGGTGCGCCAGTTCGCGGAGATCGGCGAGGCGATCAGCCAGGCCCTGCACCGAGCCGAGAGCACCCACGCCGACCCCACGGTGCTGCCCTGGCGCCGCCGGTAGCGGCTGCCCGGGCGCTGAAGTCGGGGCAGCCGGTCGGGTCGGTTCGCACGCTCCGGGGGTGACCGCGTGGGCCGATCGGCGCAAGGAATCCGCGTGGGATCGAGAAGAACCGGCCGACGGTGCGTACCTGGGGGTACCGGGGGCCGCGCGCCCCTCCGACCACGCCACCGATCCTAGGGACGTACCTCGTGAACGCAACCGCCGCCATCGGCGTCACCGGCCTCGGCGTGATGGGCCGCAACCTCGCGCGCAACTTCGCCCGCAACGGCTACACCGTCGCCGTCCACAACCGCTCCGCCGGTCGTACCCGCGCGCTCGTCGAGGAGTTCGGCCACGAGGGCGCCTTCGTCCCCGCCGAGTCGGCCGCGGACTTCGTGGCCGCGCTCGAACGGCCCCGCCGGCTGATGATCATGGTGCAGGCGGGCGCGGTCACCGACGCGGTCATCGACGAGTTCGCCCCGCTCCTGGAACCCGGCGACATGATCATCGACGGCGGAAACGCCCACTACGCCGACACCCGTCGCCGTGAGGAGGCCCTGCGCGAGCGCGGGCTCCACTTCGTCGGCGCCGGCGTCTCCGGCGGCGAGGAGGGCGCGCTGAACGGACCGGCCGTCATGGTCGGCGGCTCCACCGAGTCGTACGACGTCCTCGGCCCCATGTTCGAGTCGATCAGCGCGAAGGTCGACGGCGAGCCGTGTGCCACGCACATCGGCACCGACGGCGCCGGACACTTCGTCAAGATGGTCCACAACGGCATCGAGTACGCCGACATGCAGCTCATCGCCGAGGCGTACGACCTGCTGCGCCAGGTCGCCGGCTACACCCCGGCCGAGATCGCCGACGTCTTCCGCACCTGGAACGAGGGCCGGCTCGGCTCCTACCTGATCGAGATCACCGCCGAGGTCCTCGCCCACACCGACGCCACCACCGGCAAGCCGTTCGTCGACATCGTCGCCGACGCCGCCGGTCAGAAGGGCACCGGCCGCTGGACCGTGCAGACCGCCCTGGACCTGGGCTCCCCGGTCACCGCCATCGCCCAGGCCACCTTCGCCCGCGCCGCCTCCAGCCAGGCCGAACTGCGCGCCGCCTACGCCGGACTCCCCGGCGGCACCACGCCCCCGCTCAGCCGCACCGAGGCCACGCGCTTCACCTCCCAGGTCGAGCACGCCCTGTACGCGTCGAAGGTCATCGCCTACGACCAGGGCTGGAAGATGATCCTGGACGCGGCCGGCGAGTTCGGCTGGAAGATCGACCTCGGCGCGGTCGCCCGGATCTGGCGCGGCGGCTGCATCATCCGCGCCTCGTTCCTCGACCGCATCCGCGCCGCGTACGCCGCCGACCCGGACCTGGTCAGCCTGCTCGGCGAGATGGAGTTCGCCATGGAGATCACCGACGCGCAGGTGCCCTGGCGGGAGACCGTGGCCTCCGCCGCCCGCCGAGGCATCCCCGTCCCGGCCTTCTCCGCCGCGCTCGCCCACTACGACACGCTGCGCGCCGGCCGCCTGCCCGCCGCCCTCCTGCAGGGCCAGCGCGACTACTTCGGCGCCCACACCTACCAGCGCACCGACCGCCCCGGCGCGTTCCACACCCACTGGGCGGAGGCCGGACGCCCGGAGACGTCCGCCTGACGGATCCCGGAACGACAGGGGGCGGGGCACTCCACGAGTGCCCCGCCCCCTGCCCGGCACCGGCGAGCGCCGACCGGGTGCCCTTTGTAGGTTGCGGCGCTTCGTGCGCAACGACAGAGCTTTGAGGATGCGGGCTCCGGTCCTGATGCCGATGCCGGGCATGGACAGCAGGACCGTGGAAAGAGGGTGGGCCTCCAGGAGTTCCTCGATCCGGTGGGCCAGGAGTTTGCGCTGGTCGAGCACTGCCTGGAGCGAGGAGGCGAGGCTGGGGACGATCAGCGAGGCCGCATCCGTGCCCGGGACCACGACGGTCTGCTCGTCCAGCGCGGTGAACACGTCGTCGATCAGCCGTTCGGCCATCCTGGGTGCTTTCGGGCGGATCAGGGTGACCAGCTGTCGGCGTCCGGCCTTGCGGATCTGGGCCGGCGAGCCGAACTGGTCCAGCAGTCTGAGCACGGCCGGGTGCTGCATGCGCGGGCCCAGGACCCGTTCCAGATGCGGGTGGATCTGTGTGAACAGGCCCCGCAGCCGGTTGGACAGGCGGGTCGCTTCGGAGGCGAGGTCGTCGTCGAAGCCGACGATCAACGTCAGCGGATTGTTGCGCCCGGGAGTCACCGCCGCCGAAAAGCGCCCACCCGACGGTGCGCGCAGGTGAGCGAGCATCCGCGCCACGAAGTCCATAGCCTCCCCGGCGCTGAGATCCGCGGTGAAGTCAGCGGTCAGCCAGGAGCACCAATCTGCGGTGATCTGCCAGCTATCCCCACCAGTTCGAGCCAGTTCCAGCCACACGTCATCGTTGCCGAGGCGTATCCGCGGCTGGTCCATCTCGCCCTCCGACATCCGTGGCCTGAGCTCAAGATCTTATGGGGCAGATCTCCGTCGTCAGTGTCGTCGCACGTCAGCCATCACGCAGCAACCCGGTGAAGCTTCCCGGTCAGAGCGCTAGACGTGGCTGCCCTGGCCACCGGTGCCGGATATCTCACCGCCTACCTCGCCCTCACCGAACTCGTCTCCTTCCAGCCGGGGCAGAGCGTGCTCGCTCCGGGCGTCGGAGGATCCGTCGGCTTCGGCGGGGTGGAGGTCGCCCGAGTCCTCGGTGCCGCCACGGCCGTCTCCACTGCCAGCACGACCGAGAAGGCCGTCCTCGGACGCAAGGCCGGCTACGACGTCATCGACCTGTCGCAGGAATCCCTGAGGGACGGCGTGGCGAGGCTGACTGACGGCCGGGATGTGGACGTCGTACTCGACGGGATCGGCGGCTCGCTGACCGGCGAGGCCCTGGGATCCCTGGCGAGGAACGGAACGCTGGTCAGCGTCGGCTACTCGGGCGGGACGCTGGTCTCCGTCAACGTCACCGACCTGATCTGGAAGGCCCTCCACGCCCAGGGCTTCCAGTTCGCCGGGTTCAGTCCGGCGGTTCTCGGAGCCGCGGTCACCACGCTGCTCGACTGGCTCGCCGCAGGCGCCATCAGCCCGACGATCGGCACCGTCTTCCCGCTCGAACAGGCCGCGCAGGCCCAGTGCCACCTGATGGAAGACAGGCCGTTCGGCCGTGTCCTGCTCACCTTCGCAGCCCCCGGACAGTGACCTCCGCCGCCGAGCGCCTGATCAACAAAACGAAGGCCCGGCGAACCGTCGCCACCTGGGAAGACCGGACACCGAACAGGCACGCACCGGCCTTCGGCCGCGCGCCTCGACGACGTGACTCGCGAACGTCGTGAGACCGGCCCATTGAGTACGACCTGACAGGCACCCCCATGGGGGCGCACCGGCCGTGTGGTCCCGTCGTCCCGGCTCTGTCAGCGGCCGGCAGCGGGCCGCTTGGCGCCGGTAGGGCCGGGCGCCCGGTCAGGTGGTGCGACACGACCCGGCCCGAGCCCCGCTCCTCGAGAGAAACAGGGCCGGGCCGGGCGGTGCGGCTGTGCTGGCTGTGCGTCAGGACGTGCGGCTCAGACCCGGGTGAAGCGGACGGCCACCGTCTCGCTGACCGTGACCGCCTGGGCGTATTCCGGGTCCGTCGCCGTCGCGCGGCCCTCGACCTCGACGGCCCCCTTCTGGAAGGGGCCGAGCCGGTGGGTACGGCCGTGCCGGTCCAGGCGGCCGGAGCGCCCCGGGGCGCAGGACGCCGACGTGGAGTAGGAGCCCAGGACGAGGCCGCGCTTCTTCGCCTGTGTGACGTTGCCCGTGACGGTCACCTGCACCGGCTTGGTGCAGGTGACCGTGCCCTGGAAGGTGGCCTTGCCGTTGACGGAGCTCGCGGTGCCGTCCAGGGCGATGTCAAGGCCGAGGCCGAGTTCGGTCGGCGGGGCCGGGTTGTCGATGTGGACCTCGCGGCGAACTCGGTCGCCGGTGGACGCCATCCATGCATGGGGCGCCGAGCGGGCCCCTGCGGCTGTGATCGCCGAGGTCTTGACCCGATCTGAGCTATACCTTTCTTATAGTACCTGCTAGCGTCTCCAGTTATGACGAAGGAGTCGCTTGCGGGGCTGTGGGCCGCAGAGACGTCCGCATCTGGCGCAGGGAGTCTGCGCGAGGTCGGTGGGCCGGCTTGCCTGGGAGGGGCGACCGCATGCGCTGGTCTCGTGCGCGATGTGCGGGTGCTGCCACGCTGTCCGGTGGGCGGTGACTGTTGAGGCGATGTCAGCCGCCGAGGCGGTGGCCTCCGGGACCAACTCCGGTTGGATGTCCAGGTCGGCTCGGCGCGGTGACGGGGCGCCAGGTCGCTCTGGTCGTTCGCAGGATCGTGTGCAGACACGAATCGCATGCTGGAACTCGTCGGCTCGACTGAGTTGACTTCATACGCCGGCGCCGCGCGCGCCAACAACCGGATTGCTCGATCTATCGTACGCATGGCAACGGGGCCGAGGCTGATCAGTCGACCCACTTTGCTGAAGGGATGACCGAATGTACATCGACGCCGAGAATCTCACGGCCGAAGCAGCGTACAAATTGCTGATCGGCAGCGTCATTCCACGACCCATTGCATGGGTCAGCACTCTGTCGGAAGACGGGGTCGGAAACCTGGCGCCGATCTCGTTCTTCACCGTGGTGGGCCGTAAGCCCCCTATGGTTTCATTGTCCATTCAGCCTCGGTCCGACGGCGTCACGCTCAAAGACAGCTTCGTGAACATGCGCGACACTGGTGAATTCGTGACCCACCTGGCTACCCTGCCGCAGGCACTTCCCCTGCACCTCAGTGCGCGCGAATTCGAACCCGATGAGGACGAGTTCGACATGGTCGGGGTGAAGAAGGTGCCCAGTTTCGCGGTGAAGCCACCTCGTATCGAGGGCGCGCCGATTGCGTTCGAGTGTGTCGTGGAAATGATCGTCCCCGCATCGGACAAAATCAACCACCTCGTGGTGGGGCGGGTCGTGCAGTTCTACATCCGCGATGACCTCTACCTGCCCAACGGGCGGATCGACACCGGTGCTGTCGCGCCGATCGGTCGGCTGGCCGCCGAGTACACGGTGGTGAACAACGCGTTCGTCCCGCCCCTGGACAGCGAAACCCTCGCACGGTTCGACGGCCGCCGGATGCAGCGACTCGACAAGCACGACGAGAACTACTCGATGATCGACACCGCCCAGTGGTCACCGTCCGGATCCATCACGCCGGGAGACGAGCGGTGACGGGTCGGACACGCGTTGTCATCAATCGGGTGCGCCGGCTCGAAATCGCGGTCGACCTGCCGTTCGAGGAATTCCGTCAGCGCTACGAGCAGGCGGTTCCTTTCTTCGACCCGGGCCACTTCGGTGACCTCGACCCGGACTGCACCGACTGGGCCACGATCCGCCGGATAACCGACCAGCAGGCCCCGCACGATTTCCTGCTGTACTGGCGCGGCGAGACCGACCTGATGATGCGAGTGGCTGGGCACGCGACCCGCTGCACCGCCTACCTCATGGGCAACCACACTATTGCCGAGCGCATGTATCGCCACAACCCTGGGGTCATGCTCTACGCGCCCCTGCGCACCACCATCTACGAGGACCACGACGACCGGCTGTGGTTCTCCGTTGATCAGCCCAGCACCCGCTTCTCGAGTTTCGACGATCCGGAGATCGCCGAGGTCGGCCTATATCTGGACGGTAAGCTCGCCGAGCTGTTCACCACCCTCGGTCTCGTCGTTCCCGCCGGGCTGATGCGGTGGACGGGAACCGGGGACCGGAGGCAGCTCTCATGACACCCCTTGCGGTCAGTGAACCTGCCTACGACGTCATAGTTGTCGGTTCGGGATTCGGGGGAAGTGTCGCGGCCCTCAGGCTCACGGAGAAGGGCTACCGGGTCGCCGTGATCGAGGCGGGCCGCAGGTTCGCCGACGACGAGTTCGCCAAGACGTCGTGGGATCTCCGACGCTACCTGTGGGCGCCCGCGCTCGGCTGCTTCGGAATCCAGCGCATCCACCCGCTCAAGGACGTCATCGTGAACGCGGGCGCCGGCGTCGGCGGCGGTTCACTCGTCTACGCCAACGCCCTGTATCAGCCGCCCAAGCCGTTCTATGCGGACCGGCAGTGGGCGCACATCACCGACTGGGAGTCGGAACTGGCGCCCCACTACGACCAGGCCAGCCGCATGCTGGGCGTGGTCACCAACCCGACCACGACCGCCTGCGACAAGGTGATGCTCAAGGTCGCGACCGACATGGGCGTGGCGGACTCCTACCAACCGGCCCCGGTCGCTGTGCATTTCGGCGAGCCCGGCAGAACCGCTGACGACCCCTTCTTCGGCGGCGTCGGGCCCCGGCGCACCGGGTGCACCGAGTGCGGCTCCTGCATGACGGGGTGCCGGGTCGGCGCCAAGAACACCCTGGTCAAGAACTACCTCTATATCGCGGAGCGCGCCGGTGCGACGGTCATGCCGCTGACCACTGTGGATGCGGTACGGCCTCGATCCGATGGGTCCTTCGAGGTGGACGTCCACCGGACGGGCAGGCGGTCACGCCGCTTCCGGCGCAGCCTGACGGCGAGCCAGGTTGTCCTGGCCGCCGGCACATGGGGGACGCAGCGCTTGTTGCACCGGATGCGGGACGACGACGTACTGCCTGAGCTCTCCCCGCGGTTGGGGGAACTGACCCGCACGAACTCGGAGGCGATCATCGCCGTCAGCCGGTCGGCGGTCGACCCCGGATCAGACTTCACCCGGGGCGTGTCGGTCACGTCGTCGATCCATCCGGACGACGACACGCACATCCAGGCCGTGCGCTACGGCAAGGGAAGCAACTCGATGAGTTTGCTGCAGACCGTCGCCACCGACGGCTCGCTGCCCATGCCGCGGTGGCTGCAGATGCTGCGTACGATCGTGCGGGAGCCGGTCAGGTCGATGACGTTGCTGGTCAACGGCTACCGGTGGAGTGAGCGGTCGATGCTGCTGCTGGTGATGCAGAGTCTGGACAACTCGATCACCACCTACACCAAGCGTGGTCTGTTCGGGCGCCGCAGATTCACCTCGAAACAGGGGCACGGCGCGCCGAACCCGACGTTCATCCCGGCCGGTCACGAGGCGAATCTGCGTGCGGCCGAGCACATCCGTGGCATTGCGGGCGGGACGTGGGGCGAGATCTTCAACAGGCCGATGACCGCGCACTTCTTCGGCGGTGCGCCGATCGGGACCTCGCCGGAGGACGGCGTGATCGACCCGTACCACCGGGTGTTCAACTACCCGGGACTGTCCGTCGTGGACGGGACCGCGCTGACGGCGAACCTCGGTGTGAACCCGTCGCTGACCATCACTGCCAAGGCGGAACGTGCGTTCTCGTTCTGGCCCAACAAGGGCGAGACCGATCCGCGCCCCGCCCAGTCGCAGCCCTACCGACGGCTTGCCCCCGTGGCCCCGCAGAACCCGGCCGTCCCGGCAACGGCCCCGGCGGCCCTGCGGCTGCCGATCGTGGGCTGAGCCCCCTCGCACTGCGGGCAACTGACGGGACCGGTACGCCGGTCCCGTCAGTTGCGTGGCGTCCGCCAAGCCAGACGAGGAAGACATGGGGAACAGCGGATCGTCTGGGGGCCGTGAACGCGGGCGTTGGTACATGACTGTGCCCGCCAACACCGTCGGCCGCCTGAGCCGCCGTCGAGTTGGACGGGCCTCCCGTCAGTGGCCGGACATGCCGCCGTCAACGGCGAGCGTGGTGCCGGTGATGTAGGACGAGGCGGGGCCGGCGAGGAAGACGACTGCGGCGTCGAGCTCACGTTGCAGCCCCGGCCGGCCCATCGGACTGGTCTGCCGGATGAACGTCATGACCTGCACCTCGGGGATCTGGGAGGTCATCTCGCTGGCGAAGTATCCCGGTGCGATGGCATTGACCCGGATGCCGCGGCGTCCGGTCCATTGCTGGGCGAGGTCGCGGGTGAGGCCGATGAGGCCGGCCTTGCTGGCGGCGTAGGCCGCCTGCGGAGCATACGACTTGATCAGCCCGAGCACGCTGGCCACGTTGACGATGCTGGAGCCGGGCTCCATGACCCGGCCGCAGGCCTGCGCCGCCCAGTAGGCGCCGTTGAGGTTGATGTCGATGACACCGCGGAAGTCCTCCGGGCGCTCCTTCAACGCGGGAACGGCCGTGCCAATGCCGGCGTTGTTGATCAGGATGTCGACGCGGCCGAACTCGTCGAATGCCGCGCGGGCCATCGCCTCACACTGCTCTGGATCGCCGATGTCGGTGGCGACGGTGAGGGCGCGGCGGCCGGTGTCCTGTACGTGCCTTGCGACTTCGGTCAGTCGGTCGGCGCGGCGGGCGGCGAGGACGACGTCGGCGCCGGCCTCCGCGAGCGCTCGGGCGAATCCGGCGCCGAGGCCGGAGCTCGCTCCGGTGACGACGGCGACCTTGCCGTCGAGGCGGAAGAGGTCGAGGACGTTGCTCATAGTGGCTCCAGGTGTGTCAGTGCTCGAAGTCCGGCGGCGGTGAGCGGCGCGACGGCCTGCCCGACTGTGTCGAATCCTGTGCCGAGGGTCAGCCCTTGCTGGAAGCGGGCGTGTATTCCCTCGGCGATGACGGCGATCTTGAAGTAGCCCAGCGCGAGGTAGAAGCCGAGTTCGCCGAGATCCCGGCCGCTGGCCTCGGCGTAGCGCTGGGCGAGGTCGGCCGGAGCGGGCAGGCGGTCGCTCGTGGAGGCGGCCGATCCGTTGAGCACGGGCGCGAAAACCGGGTCGGCGTAGACAAGGTGCAGACCGAGATCGGCGAGGGGGTCGCCGAGGGTGGCCATCTCCCAGTCGACGACCGCGCGCACGATTCCAGGATCGACGAGGTCGAGGATGGCGTTGTCGATGCGGTAGTCACCGTGCACGATCGACGCACCGCTCTCCGCAGGGCAGGCGGCGGCGAGGCCGGCGTACAGGCGTTCCATGTCGGCGAGCGCGCGGGTCCGGACGCGTTGCCACTGGTCGTACCAGCGCTGGACCTGGCGCGTCAGGTATCCCTGCGGCCGCCCGAATCCGGTGAGCCTGACGGCGCCGGGATCGACGGCGTGCAGGCGCGCGAGGACGTCGACCAGGCCGTACGCACAGCGCGCGATCTCGCTGTCCGGCAGGGCGTGCAGCTGCTCGACGGTCCGGATCACCCTGCCGTCGACGTGTTCGACCACCGAGAAAGGCACCCCCAGGGCGTCGTCCGCCCTCCCGATGGCCACAGCACGGGCCACGGGAACGTCACTGGCCGCCAGCGCGGCGACCACCCGGTACTCGCGCTGCATGTCGTGCGCGGAGGGGGTGAGACCGCCCAGCGGAGGACGGCGGACAACCCATCGCGTCTGCCCGTCGGTGACCAGGTAGGTCAGGTTCGACCGTCCACCCTGAAGCAGCTCGGCGGCGAGCCGTCCGTGAAACTCGGGTACGTGCTCGCTGAAGAACCGTTCCAGGGCGGGCAGGTCGAGGCCATCCACGGTGGTCTGATCCGCGCCGGTCACCGTGTGGCCGTCTCGGTGTGGCGGCGCAGGACGCGGCGGGCGATGGCCCAGCGGTGGGTCTCGGACGGGCCGTCGTAGATCCGGAAGGGCCTCACCTCCCGCAGGAACCGCCCTAGCAGGATGTCGTCGGACACGCCGAGGGAGCCGCAGATCTGCAGCGACCGGTCCACGACCCGCCAGACGGCTTCGGCGCAGAAGGCCTTGGCGATCGAGGTGGACTGCGAGGCCGACCGGCCCTGGTCGAGCTCAAAGCAGGCTTGGAGGATCAGTCCGCGGGCGGCGGCGATGTCGATCTCGTTGTCGGCGATCATCTGCTGCACCATGCCGAGATCGCCGAGCCGGGAGCCGAACAGGCGGCGGTCGGCGGCCCGGGCGACGGCGATGTCCTGCGCGCGGCGGGCGATGCCCAGCCACCGCATGCAGTGGGTCGTCCTAGCGGGTCCGAGCCTCACCTGCGCATAGCGGAAACCCTGGTCGACCTCGCCGAGCACCGCCTCGTCCGGTACGACGCAGTTGTCGAAGTGCAGCTCGACGTGGCCGCCGTAGAGGCTCTCGTCGAGTGTTCCGATGTGCCTGACCATCTGCATACCCGGGTTGTCGGCGTCGACCAGGAACATGGTCGCGCCGCCCTGGTCACCGGGTTCGCCTGAGGTCCTGGCCATACAGATCGCGAACCCCGCGCCGTCGGCGCCGGTGATGAACCACTTGTGTCCGTCGATGCGCCAGCCGCCCGCAACGCGTTCCGCGCGGGTTGCGAGGGCACTGGGGTCGGAGCCGGCGCCGGGCGCGGGTTCTGTCATCGCGAAGCAGGACCGGGTGGCGCCGGTCGCGAGCGGGAGCAGGTAGCGCTGCTTCTGCTCGGCGGTGGCGATGGCTTCGAGCATGTGCATGTTGCCCTCGTCGGGGGCGGCGATGTTCAGCGCCAGCGGACCCAACAGGGAGTACCCCGCCTCCTCGAACACGGCGGCCCTGCCCCGCATGTCCAGCCCGTGCCCGCCGAACTCCGTGCCGACGTGCGGCGCGAACACTCCCGCGTCCTTCGCGGCCCGCTGCAGCCCGATCCGGACCTTCTCGGTGCGCGCGACGCCGTGGTGCTTTTCCTCGACCGGTATCACCACCTCGCGCACGAAGTCGGCGGTGCGGCGCGCGAGGTCCGCGGCGACGCGGTCGGGGGTGAGGTCGACTGCCATGGCGACTCCCAATGGGGCTAATGAGTATTAGCCGCGACTCTAAGCGGTCGCTTGGCGCTGTGCACCATGGTGCATGTCACAGGCCATACGGGATCAGCTATCGTCTGTTAGTCCCGAAGTGGAGGCGAAGGTGAGTCGAGCCGACGACATCCGTGCCGCGGCGCTGGAGCTGTTCACGCGCCTCGGCTATGAGGCGACCACGATGGCCGACATCGGACGCGCTGTGGGTATTCGCGGCCCAAGTCTGTACAAGCACATCGCGTCCAAGCAGGACGTGCTTGCCCAGATCATGATCGGCACGATGGAGGACCTCCTGGCCGCGCACCGCGCAGCCGTCACCAGCGGCGGTGACCCGGTGGTACGCCTTCGCCGGGCCGCCGAGGCGCATGTTCGGTACCACGCCCGGCACCGGCTCGAAGCCTTCGTCGGCAACCGCGAGATCCGCTCTCTCGTCGAGCCGCACCGCAGTCGCGTGCTGGCCCTGCGCACGGAGTACGAAGCCGGCTTCCGTGCGATCGTCGACGCGGGCGTCGCGGAGGGATGCTTCCAGGTGGCCTCCGCGCGACTGGTCTCCTACGCCATCCTCGACCTCGGTATGGGCGTCGCGGCGTGGTACCGCGAGGGCGGCGAACTCGCCGAGGACACGATCGTCTGGCGGTACGGAGACTTCGCCCTCCGTCTGGCGGGGGCGGGCTCTGACGGCTAGAAGGTCGATGAAGATCTTGGGTTCTGGCCCTGCCGCATGAGCGGCAGGGCCAGACTCGTCTTGTGGCGATGGGCGAATGGGTGGGCG
>NZ_JBITCT010000069.1:0-39199 GCF_044453465.1 Streptomyces sp. NPDC051677 | reverse complement strand
GCGAGTACTTTCTGGGGGCGGCCATGGTCGATGTTCCTCTCATGAGAACCATCTGACCCTCTGTCAACACACTCCGCATCTCGGGGGAACCTCACACCTGCACTCGCGTAATAGCACCAACTCCTCGACGCCTCCTTCGAAGGACGGTGATCCGGGCCGGACCCCGCCGCAGAAGGAACGCCGCGCGAAGCCGTCGGGGCGGGCGAAGGGCAAACAGAAGGGTGCGCCGGGCGCTGCGCTGCGCTGGCGCGAGGAGGACGAGCTCGACGACCGCCGCGATCGCTATCCCGAGGGGGCGTGCGGCTGCGGCGCCGACCTCGCCCGGGCGAGCGACCTGGGGGTGGTAGACCGCTACCAGCAGCACGAGATACCGCTGGTGTCGGTCAGCGTGGTGCAGTACGACCAGCACGCGGTGGCCTGCGGCTGCGGAAGAGTGCACACCGCGGCCCGGCCCGAGGGCGCGGGCAGCGGCCGGATCGAGTACGGGCCGAACTTGCGTGGCTACGCGGTCTACCTGCTGGTCGTCCACTTCGTGCCGGTGCACCGGGTCGTGGAGATCCTCACCTCGCTGACCGGCACCGCGCCCTCGGCGGGGTTCGTCCACTCCCTGCTGCGGCGCGCCGCTCGCGCGCTCGCCGCCTGCGACTTCGCGATCCGCACGCTGATCAGCCTCGCGTTCGCCGTCTGTGCGGACGAGACCCCGCTCAAGGTGGGACCGGCCACCCCCGCCGAGGGAAAGAAGGAGGCCAAGGGCTACCTGCACGTCGTCTGCACCGACCTGTACACCCACTTCCTGCTCGGCGACCGCTCCACGAAGACGTTCCGGCAGACGGTTCTGGCCGACCTCGAACCCGGCGCGGTCGCCGTCCACGACCGCTACCAGGCCTATGACAGCACCCAGCTGGGCGACCTGGACCACCAACTGTGCCTGGCCCACGTCCTGCGCGACCTGGCCGGCGCGGCCGAGCTCTACCCCGACGACACCTGGCCCATCCAGCTTGCCGACGAACTGCGGGAACTCATCCACCGCGCCAACCAGGCCCGCACACGCGCTGAGACCTGCCTGCCCGAGCGGATCAAGAGCCTCGGCGTGCGCGGCCTGCGCGCCGCTGTCCGCATCGGCCTGGCCGCGACCACCCCCATCGACGACCACCGGCCCGGCGCCCGTAAGACCCGCCTGCTGCTGGAGGCCTTCCGCGACCGCGAGGACGACTTCCTGCGCTTCACCGCCGACCTGCGCATCCCACCCACCTCGAACCAGGCCGAACGCGACCTACGGCCCGCCAAGATCCAGGAGAACATCTCCGGCCGACTCACCGACCTCGGCCGGGCCAAGGACCGCTACCTGATCCGCGGCGTCCTGTCCACCGTGGTCAAGCACGCGGCCAACCCCCTCATCGTGCTCCGCGACGCCTTCACCGGCACCACCTGGCTCCCACCCGCAGCCCGCGCCTGACACCCCACCAGCCGACGACCACCACGGTCACCGGCCGTCACCCCATGCCCGAAAAGATCACCGAGCGCACACCAGCTGAATGTTTACTCGTCCAGACCAGCGTGAAGAAACTCGTCAATAACAACTCGAAGTAACACAATCAGGATCACGAGACACTAGATATGCCCGGAGGAAAAGCACCGACTGTCCTCCTAAATTACGATGAACTGGCGGATCAGGCTGCTGACCGGCCATGAAGTCGTCGTGAACAGCATCGCAGCGACCACCACCAGGACGGGACTGACAGTTGCGCTTCACGGCGCGGCCAGACTGCGGCTGTCCTGCTTAGCCGCAACACCACCGGATGGCTGCTAGTGTCCTGAGTCTTAGGAAAGCCATAGAAGTATGCTGAGATCATGGCGCGCATGGGTCGGCCGACGGTCGAAGTGGTTCTGACGGATGAGGAGCGTGAGACGTTGCTGCGCTGGTCGCGGCGGGCAACGTCCGCGCAGGCTCTGGCACTGCGGTGCCGGATCGTCCTTGCGTGTGCTGATGGGCTGTCGAACACCCAGGTCGGCGGGGACCTCGGCATCCATCCGACCACGGTGGCCACGTGGCGGAAGCGGTTCGCGGCCCGCCGGCTTGAGGGCCTGGCCGACGAGAAGCGGCCGGGGCCCGCCCGCACGGTGACGGACGAGCAGGTCGAGGACGTGATCGTGCGGACGCTGGAGACGACACCGAAGGGCGCCACCCACTGGTCCACCCGGGAAATGGCGAAGCAGAGCGGGCTGAGCCAGTCGACGGTCTCGCGGATCTGGCGGACCTTCGGCCTCAAACCGCACCAGGTCGACACGTTCAAGCTGAGCAAGGATCCGCAGTTCATCGAGAAGGTCCGCGATGTCGTGGGCCTCTATTTGGACCCTCCCGAGCGTGCCATCGTGCTCTGCGTCGACGAGAAGTCCCAGATACAGGCGCTGGACCGCTCGGCACCTGTGCTGCCGATGATGCCCGGCATGCCCGAGCGTCGCACCCACGACTACCTGCGCGGCGGCGTAACTACCTTGTTCGCGGCGCTCAACACCGCCACGGGCGAGGTCATCGGCTCTCTGCACCGCCGCCACCGCGCCACCGAGTTCAAGAAGTTCCTCGCCAAACTCGACAAGGAAGTCCCCGCCGACCTCGACGTCCACCTCATCTGCGACAACTACGCCACCCACAAGACCCCCGCCATCCAGAAGTGGCTCCTGGCACACCCGCGGTTCCACATGCACTTCACGCCCACCAGCTCCTCATGGCTCAACCAAGTCGAGCGCTGGTTCGCTCTGCTGACGGACAAACAGATCCGGCGCGGCGTCCACAAGAACGTCCAGGCACTGGAGAAAGACATCCGCGACTGGATCGCCCACTGGAACGAGGACCCCCGGCCGTTCACCTGGACCTAGTCCGCCGACGAGATCTTCGAACGCCTCGCCGGCTACCTGAACCGCCTACCGAACCCCGAATCCTAGATATTCAGCCCTTCTGGGACTCAGGACACTAGCTTTGAACTGCATCAGGCGCAGCGGGCGGGAGCCGAGGACTGCATTCGGGGACCCGTGCCGCCAACCTACTCAGCCGACCCCACCACGACACCATGAGAACCAGATCTGGCTGGAGATCAACCAGCCCGCCCTCACCGGCCGGGTCCGCCTCTGGGAGCCTGCAAATCCGGTGGTGCCAGCTCCCAGTTCCGTTCCTCGTAGGGGCCGTTGCGCCACGGATCGCACCGCGCCATGCTCACAACTGGGTGGCCTGTCGAGAGGCCACCGCGTGTTCGGCCGCCTTGCGCATGACCTTCACCGGTGCTGGCGCGCGGCCGGTCATCTGCTCCACCTGGAGGACGGCCTGGTGCACGAGCAGGTCGAGGCCGCTGACGACGGCGCCGCCGAACATGGACCACCGGGCGGCCAGTTCCGTCGGCCAGGGGTCGTAGAGCACGTCGAACAGGGTGGCGGGACGCTCCGGTACGGAGACGGCGAGGGCGTCTGTGGCGCCGGCCGGGGTGGTCGCGACGACCAGCGGGAAGCTCAGGGCGTCGGCGGCGTCCGCCCAGTCGGCGATCCGGACCCCGACGTCGAGCCGCTCGCCCCACTGCCGCATCTCTGCGGCGCGGGCCTCGCTGCGGACAAAGGCGACGATCTCGCCGGTGCAGACCCGGGCCAGGGCCGCGAGCGCGGAGGACGCGGTGGCGCCGGCGCCGAGGATCGCGGCCGAGTCGACCTGTTCGACGCCGTGCTCGCGCAGGGCGGCGACCATGCCGGGGATGTCGGTGTTGTCGCCGACGCGACGGCCGTCCTCGGTGAACACCAGGGTGTTGACCGCGTCGACGGAGGCCGCCGTCGCACTGATCTCGTCGAGCAACGGGATGACCGCACGCTTCAGCGGCATGGTCAGCGACAGCCCGGCCCACTCGGCGCCGAGCCCGTCGACGAAGGAGGGCAGGGCCGCCTCGTCGACCTCGAAGCGGTCGTACGTCCAGCCGGTGAGCTCCAGCGCCTCGTACGCGGCGCGGTGCAGCGCCGGGGAGAGGGAGTGGGCGATGGGGCTGCCGAGTACCGCGGCCCGGCGGGCGTCAGTTGCCCGTGCTGGCATCGAACTTGTCCTTGAGTTTCTGGAATTCCGCGAAGGTCTTGGCGAATTCGGTGTTGCTCTCACCGTCGGTGGCCACGAAATAGATCCAGCCGTCGGCGGTCGGATTCAAGGTGGCCTTCAGCGCGTCGTCGCCGGGATTGCCGATCGGACCGGGCGGCAGACCCTTGTTGGTGTAGGTGTTGTACGGGTCCTTGTTGCTGTTGATCTCGGACGCGCTGATATGGATCTTACTCTCGCCCTTCAGGTAATTGAAGGTCGAGTCGAACTGGAGCAGCTGGTTGGTCTGGTCGTTCGTGGGCTTGAGCCGGTTGTAGACGACTTCCGCCATCTTGCGGTAGTCGTCGTGCGTCTTGCCCTCGGCCTGGACAAGGCTGGCGACCGTGATGACCTGCAGCGGATTGTCCAGATTGAGCGTCTTGGCCTTGGCCGCGAGGTCGTACCCGCCGTACACCTGGTTGGCGTGGGCGACCATCGCCTTCAGGATGGCCTCCGGCTTCATGCCCTTGGCGGCGGGATACGTGCCCGGATAGAGGAAGCCCTCCAGTGGGTCCTTGATGTTGCCGTCGGTATTCGCCCAACTGGGCAGCCCGAGAGTCTTGTACTCCTTCTCGGCGACCTTCTTGGTGGTTCCGGAGGAAAGGGCGAGTTTCTCGTCGATAACCTTGTACACGTCGACATTGCGCTGCCCGGGTTTCGCCAGGACGTTGGCCTGGCTCTTCGGGTCGAGCATCATCTCCACGGCGCTCTTGGCGGACATCTCCTTCTTCAGGATGTACGCGCCCGCCTGGATGCTGCCGGCCTTGGGATTGTTGGTGAACGCGGAGACGAACGCGTCGACGCTCTTGACGACGCCGACGTCCTTGAGCAGCCGGCCGATGGCCGCGCCGCCGGAGCCCTTGGGAACCTGCACGCTGACGGTCTGGCTCGTGCCGCCGCCCGCGTAGTCCGGGGCCACGTCGTAACGATTCTTGTAGAAGTGGTAGCCGAAGTAGCCGACGCCACCGATACCACCGACGAACACCAGTGCGACGATCAGGCAGGCGCAGCCGTTGCGGCTCTTCTTGGTCTTCGTGTCCTTGGCGCCCTTGCCCCGCCGGTTCCCGCGGCCCTCCGGGTCATCGTCGTCCTCGGCGCCGCCGTCGGCGAAGAAGGCGTGCTCGCCCTGGTCGGGCCCGGGATCCCAGTCGGGCTTCTGTTCGATCTCCAGCTCCGCCTGAGCCGGTTCGGGCTCGGGGCGGCGCCGGGCGGGCGGTTCCGGAGGCGGATACGCGTCCGGGGTGTTGTAGAAGTCCGGCTGCTCCGCACCGTAGGCCGCGGCCTGCTGGCCGTAGGGGTCACCGGGGTCGGCCGCGTACGGGACGTGGGCATGGGTGCCCGTGCCGTCCCAGCTGCCCTCCTGGTAACCCTCGTGATAGCCCTGCTGGTTGTGGTGGTTCTGGTGGACGTAGTGCTGCTGTCCCTGGTCGACGTACTGCTGCTGGTCGTAGCCCTGGTACTGCGGGTCGTACGGCTGCGCCTGTCCCTGGCCCCAGTCGCCGTACTCCTGCTGCGACTGCTGCGGGTAGTGGTGCTGCTGGCCGCCGTAGGCAGGCTGATGACCCACGTGGGCCTGCTGCCCTTCCCATCCGCCGTCCCCGTACAACGGGTCCTCCGGATGCCACGGTTCGGAGCCTGAGTGCCGGCCATAGTCAGTCATCAGAGCGGTCGACACGCATGCCTACACCGTTCGCGCTGCGATGCGCATCTTCCTCCTCTCGGGTGATGTAGCCGTAGCCGTCGGCCCGTTGAAGCAACTGGATGTAGCGATGATGAATGCCCTGGGCGATACCACGCCCGGATCGGATATTGAAACGCCCCGTTGAACGCACAGCAACTCGGCCCGTCCAGGAACCCGCATATTTTCCGGAGGGGATGACCGCCCGGACGAGATCACCAGTGGCATAGCCGAAGCTCTGTTTAATACGGGGCAGGCTCAGGCGCGGAAACCCGTACCGGTCAGAACGAGTCCGAGCGTACGTCCCACGGCCCGCCGCAGTCGCGACCAGTACCCTCTCGGGGAAGCGTACGATCGCCATGCCGTCTTTTACCGCACCGACGGCCAGAGCATCCAGCGTGTGCGTCTTTGCCAGCCCGTGGCTCACACGGTTGTATTGTGTACGCCCGGCAGACCAGCTGGATACGGGAAGTCCCGTTGCTCGCAATTGGTCAACGATTCGCCAACGCGTTGCATTCATGACAGCTGCGTCTCTCAATGGAAGCTTCACCTCTGCCAAAATGCGCTTCAGCGCTGCAGGACGATGACTTAGGAAATCCGTCACCGATTGCTTACCCTTTTGCCCATTACATGGCGCACACGCGAGCGTGAGATTAGAGATGCGGTCAGATCCTCCATGAATCCTGGGTTGGATATGCTCTACCTGCAGACGAACATCACTGATTCCGCAGTACGCACATTTCCTCCCCCATTTTTCGAGCAGATATTGACGGACTTCATATCCGGCCAGAGTTCCCTGCCGGTACTCAACGGCCTCAAGGCAAGCTTTACCCTGACTCATAGCATGCGTATCGAACGAGACTCGCTCGACGTGAAGCTCAGAGACAGGAAAGTATCGGATCAACCGTTGAATGGCAGAATCAGTAGTGTCGACTCGATGTTGCAGCGAGGGAGCCAACCAACCACCCGATCGATTGCGGTTGTCGAATCGAGGGGCACGGTAGCGGAGGTTCCTCGACCTCCTTGCACGCCTGTATGCCGCTCGCTGAACCATCGCTTTGTGGATTTGCGCCCCTCGATGCCGTAGTTCGATGGCCACCAGCCCTCGCCGTGTGGTGCAGCCGGCACCGTCCTCACTGCTCGCCGCGTCAAAATCGACAGTGACGGCGATGCCAGTGCCCTTCGAACCAGGATCGATTCGTACTGCGACACCTGGCACCACCGAGTCCTTCGCCACTCGGTCCCTGAGCCTGATGACGAAAGGCGTGTGCCGAGCCACAACCGCCCTTCCCTTGGCCAAGAGTTCGCGAGCACGCGCGGGATGGCAAGGCATCAGTGGGACACCGCACCGGTCCAACACAGCCACGAACGCCGCACCTGAACCGGCGCTCTGGCTTGCACTGCCGTTACCAGCAGTGTTTCCTCCCTCAGCTGTCGCGAACACGGCAGCTGAGGGGTGACGTGCGGGAATCTGGAGGTCAGACTCGCGCATCTCCCCTCGCCCATGTTCCAAGCCAGGTGCCCCAGCATTGCGCGTGGAGCGTCCATCGCCCGTTTCGTCCCTGCTCCCAGGGATGTCTGCTGCGGAGGATTCCAGAGCAGGCCGCTGAGGAAGCACGGCCTGGTGGGTCTTCTCACTTGCTTGAAACGTAGTCACCGATACACCTCCTCGACGCAGTGACTCGGGCTGGTCACTCATGGGCCTGACCGCCTGCAGCGGACATGCCCGCGGCCCGAAGGCTGCAGAGCGAGTGACCGATCCCCTAGAGCCGCGAGACAGCCAGCACCTGAGCGTTCACCGCCCAGGAGACCACCCGCCTCGTTACTGTGCGGCAGCTGTTCGAACACCGCCGCATCGCGCGGAACGTTACCGTATCGCGATCAGATGACCACTTCGACGCCCTCGCCCGGTGCTTTACCTGACACCCGTTCGGATTCCAGGGCCTGCTGAAGGATGATCACAGCGGCTGCCTGGTCGATCACCGACCGGCCCTTCTTCGACTTCACCCCTGAGGCGCGCAGTCCCTGACTGGCCGTCACGGTTGTCATCCGCTCGTCCACCAGACGTACGGATACGGGAGCGATTCCGTTCGCCAGCTCCTGTGCGAAGCCGCGAACCTTTACCGCGGCGGGACCCTCGCCCCCTTTGAGGGAGCGAGGGAGACCGACGACGACCTCGATCGGCTCGTATTCCTCGACCAGCTGCCTCAGCCGGCGATGGGCGGCGGGGACGTCCCGGCCGGGGACCGTCTCGACCGGGGTGGCGAGGATCCCGTCGGGGTCGCACGAGGCGACCCCGATCCGGGCGTCCCCGACGTCGATCGCGAGTCGACGGCCCTTCCGCATCGGATGGCTCACTTGGCCGTTTCCACCACGAGCCGCTCGACGGCGTCCACGGCCTCGCCGATCGCGGCCGGGTTCTGGCCGCCGCCCTGGGCGACGTCCGGCTTGCCGCCACCGCCGCCGCCGAGGGACTTGGCGGCCGTACGGACCAGCTCGCCGGCCTTGAGGCCGCGCTCGCGGGCGGCCTCGTTGGTGGCGATGACCGTCAGCGGCTTGCCGTTGTTGACCGTGAACAGGGCGACCACGGCGGCACGTCCGCCCTGGATGCGGCCGCGCACGTCGAGGACCAGCTTGCGCAGGTCGTCGGGGGTGGTGCCGTCCGGGACCTGACCGGTGACGAGCGCCACACCGCGCACGTCCTTGGCCGACTCGACGAGACCGGCGGCGGCCTGGAGGACCTTCTCCGCGCGGAACTTCTCGATCTCCTTCTCGGCGTCCTTCAGCTTGCCGAGCATGGCGGACACCTTCTCCGGGAGCTCCTCCGGGCGGCCCTTGATCAGCTCCTGGAGCTGGGCGACGACCGTGTGCTCACGGGCCAGGAAGTTGTAGGCGTCGACGCCGACGAGGGCCTCGATACGGCGCACACCCGAGCCGATCGACGACTCGCCGAGCAGCTTCACCAGGCCCAGCTGGGCGGTGTTGTGCACATGGGTGCCGCCGCACAGCTCCTTGGAGAAGTCGCCGATGGTCACGACGCGGACGCGCTCGCCGTACTTCTCGCCGAACTCGGCGATGGCGCCCTGCTTCTTGGCCTCGTCGATGCCCATGATGTCGGCGCGCACGTCGAGATCGCGGGCGAGCACCTCGTTGATCTTCTGCTCGACGTCGGTCATGACGGCCGTCGGGACGGCGGACGGGGAGCCGAAGTCGAAGCGGAAACGGCCGGGCTGGTTCTCGGAACCGGCCTGGGCGGCCGTCGGGCCGAGGGCGTCGCGCAGGGCCTGGTGGGTGAGGTGGGTGGCCGAGTGGGCGCGGGCGATGGCCGTGCGGCGACGGTTGTCGATGGCGGCGTGGGCCTTGGCGCCGACCGTCACCTCGCCGACCTGGACCACGCCCTTGTGGACGTAGACGCCCGGAACCGGCTTCTGGCAGTCGCGGATCTCGATGACGGCGCCGGTGTCGACCTTGATCCGGCCGGTGTCGCCGATCTGACCGCCGCCCTCGGCGTAGAACGGCGTGCGGTCGAGGACGATCTCGACCTCGTCGCCCTCGGTGGCGGCCGGGGAGGAGGCGCCGTCGACGAGGATGCCGACGATCGTGGACTCGCTCTCGGTGTCGGCGTAGCCGATGAAGTCGGTGGCACCGGCCTGGTCGGCGACCTCGCGGTAGGCGCCGGCGCCGGCGTGGCCGGTCTTCTTGGCCTGGGCGTCGGCCTTGGCGCGCTCCCGCTGCTCCTTCATCAGGCGGCGGAAGCCGTCCTCGTCCACGGAGAGGCCCTGTTCGGCGGCCATCTCCAGGGTGAGGTCGATGGGGAAGCCCCAGGTGTCGTGGAGCAGGAAGGCCTTGTCACCGGCGAGGACCTTGCCGCCGGAGGCCTTGGTCTCGGTGACGGCGGTGTCGAGGATGTTGGTGCCGGCCTTGAGCGTCTTGAGGAAGGCGTTCTCCTCGGCGAGGGCGACCTTCTCGATGCGCTCGCGGTCGGTGATCAGCTCCGGGTACTGCTGACCCATCATCTCGATGACCGTGTCGATCAGGCCCTTGACGACCGGGCCGGTGGCGCCGAGCAGACGCATGTTGCGGATGGCGCGGCGCATGATGCGGCGCAGGACGTAACCGCGGCCCTCGTTGCCGGGGGTGACGCCGTCGCCGATGAGCATCACCGAAGTGCGCATGTGGTCGGTGACCACGCGCAGAGAGACGTCGGAGTCGTGGGCGTCGCCGTACTCGACGCCGGTCAGCTCGGTGGCCTTCTTGATGACGGCCATGGAGGTGTCGATCTCGTACATGTTCTGCACGCCCTGCAGAATCATGGCGAGCCGCTCCATGCCGAGGCCCGTGTCGATGTTCTTGCTGGGCAGCTCGCCGAGGATCTCGAAGTTGTCCTTGCCGATGCCCTCCCCGCGTTCGTACTGCATGAAGACGAGGTTCCAGATCTCCACGTACCGCTCGTCGTTGACGGCGGGGCCGCCCTCGACGCCGAACTCGGGGCCGCGGTCGTAGTTGATCTCGGAACAGGGTCCGCAGGGGCCGGGGACGCCCATGGACCAGTAGTTGTCCTTCATGCCGAGGCGCTGGATGCGCTCCTTCGGCACACCGACGACCTCGTGCCAGATGCGCTCGGCCTCGTCGTCCTCCAGGTAGACGGTGATCCAGAGCTTCTCCGGCTCCAGGCCGTAACCCCCCTTGTCCTGGGGGCTGGTGAGCAGCTCCCAGGCGTACTTGATGGCGCCTTCCTTGAAGTAGTCGCCGAAGGAGAAGTTGCCGCACATCTGGAAGAACGTGCCGTGCCGGGTGGTCTTGCCGACCTCTTCGATGTCGGGCGTGCGCACGCACTTCTGCACGCTGGTGGCGCGCGCCCACGGCGGCTTGACCTCGCCCAGGAAGTACGGCTTGAACGGAACCATGCCGGCGGGGACCAGGAGCAGAGTCGGGTCGTCCGCGATGAGCGACGCCGACGGGACGACGGTGTGCCCGCGCTCCTCGTAGAAGCTCAGCCAGCGGCGGCGGATCTCGGCCGACTCCATCAGTGGTCCTCATTCCGGTTGTACGAGTACGTCGTGTTCTCGATGTACTTGGCGTTCTTCGGTGTGCTGCTGTTCTCGATGGCGGCGTACCGCCTGGGTGCGGGGAGTTCGGGGTCCTCGTGGATCCCCAGCGCCTCCCCCAGCTCGGCCTCCCGCTGGGCCATGTTGTCGCGGACGTCGAGGGCGAAGCCCACCGCGCGGTCCTTGAGACGCGCTCCCGTCTCGAACGCCTTGTTGGCCGCGGTCGCGGCGAGGCTCTCGGGGGTCAGCTGCCTCAGCTTGCGGTTGACCTTGGTGGTGGCCCAGACACCGGCGGCTACGCCCGTGGTGAACCAGAAGGTACGGCGGAACATGGCTGGCTCTCAGTCCCTCTTTCCACGGGCGTTCCGCTTCTCCCGCCGGGAGACCGTGCGGCCCACGATCACGGTACGCCGGGGCTTGCCGGCGGGCGCGGCTTCCTTGCGGCCGCCGAGGGCCTGGCGTACCCCGTACCCGAAGGCGGCGACCTTGACCAGGGGGCCGCCGAAGGTGGAGGCGACGGTCGTCGAGAGCGCGGAGGCGTTCGACGTGACTTCCTGGACGTCGGTGGCGATCGCGTCGACCCGGTCGATCTGGGTCTGTGCGGAGCGCACCGCCGCGGAGGCGTCGGCGAGCAGCGGGACGGCCTGTTCGGTCACGTCCGCGACGAGCCGGGTGGTCGCTCTGAGCGTCTGGGCCAGCCTTGCCAGCGCGACGGCGAGGAAGGAGACCAGGATCGCCCAGAAGACGGCCACCAGGATCCCGGCCACCTCACCACCGGACACCGTGCACCTGCTTCCCGCTCTTCGGCGAAATCGATTGGGTTCCGAGCCTATCGCGCCGTCGCTGCCGTTCCGTACCGGATTAGGGGTGTGCGAAGGCCCGCCGTCCCACCTGCCCGGAAGGCAGGGAGACGACGGGCCTGGGCGCAGAAGTCCTACGACCGCAGAACGATCCGGGAAAGGATCAGCGGGCGTAGTACTCGACGACGAGCTGCTCGTCGCAGATGACCGGGATCTCCTTGCGGTTCGGCTCACGGTCCAGGCGGAACGCCAGGGCCTTGAGGTTCACCTGGAGGTAGCGCGGGGTCTCGCCCTCGGGGGCGAAGCCGCCCTCACGGGAGATGGAGAAGAGGGTCTTCTCGCGGCTGCGCTCTCGGACCATCACGACGTCGTCGGGACGGACGCGGAAGGACGGCTTGTCGACCTTCTGGCCGTTGACCTCGATGTGGCCGTGGACGACCATCTGGCGGGCCTGGTAGATCGTGCGGGCGATGCCCGAACGCAGGACCAGCGCGTCGAGACGGCGCTCGAGCTCGATGATCAGGGCCTCACCGGTCTTGCCCTGGACCTTGGAGGCACGCTCGTAGGCGCGGACGAGCTGACGCTCGGACACGTCGTACTGCGCGCGCAGACGCTGCTTCTCGAGCAGACGGACCTTGTAGTCCGAGTTCTGCTTGCGGCCACGGCCGTGCTCGCCCGGCGGGTAGGGGCGGGCCTCGAAGTACTTGACGGCCTTCGGGGTCAGCGCGATGCCGAGGGCACGCGACTTCTTGACCTTGGGGCGGGACTGATTCGCCACTGTTTCTTCTCTTTCCTGGGTTTCGGCTCACCAGAGTTAAGGGAGGTCGCATCCGCAGCCGGGGAAACCCGTTTTCCGTCCTTGCGGACAGGCCGGGCAGCCGCTCCCTGGTCTGGGCACAACGTGCAGCACGCGAGTGGCCCACCGACCTGTCCCGGAGTTCCGGGTGGTGGTGGGCTGCCCGCGACACCGTTCGACGGTGCGCGACGCTCCTGGATGCCCCTGCCCGAGGGCCGGGTCTCCGGCTGGATGTCCCGTTCTGGTGAACCGGCCCCTCTGTGAAAAGGATCCGGAAACGGGACGCAGCACTTCGGGCGAGTCTACAGGGTGCTCACGACCCCTTGCGACCGAGGTGCTGTCTGGTCCACTCGACCGCGTCGGCGTAGCGGGCCTCGGCGCCGTGCCGGGAGGGCGCGTAGTACTCCCGGCCGTGGACGGCGTCCGGGGCGTACTGCTGGGCGGCGATGCCCTCGGGCAGGTCGTGCGGATACACGTACCCCTGCGCGTGCCCCAGTTTGGCGGCGCCCTTGTAGTGCCCGTCGCGCAGATGCGGCGGAACGGGCCCGGCCAGCCCCTTGCGTACGTCGTCCATGGCGGCGCCGATCGCCGTCGTCGCGGCGTTGGACTTGGGGGCCAGGGCGAGGGCGATGGTGGCGTGGCTGAGGGTGAGGGCGGCCTCGGGGAAGCCGATCATGGCGACGGCCTGGGCAGCGGCGACAGCGATCGGCAGGGCGTTCGGATCGGCGAGGCCGATGTCCTCGCTGGCGGAGATCATCAGGCGGCGGGCGATGAAGCGGGGGTCCTCGCCGGCCTCGATCATGCGGGCCAGGTAGTGCAGGGCGGCGTCGACGTCCGAGCCCCGGATGGACTTGATCAGCGCACTGGCCACGTCGTAGTGCTGGTCGCCGTCGCGGTCGTACTTCACGGCCGCGCGGTCGACCGTCTGCTCCAGGGTCTGCAGGCTGATCTCGGTCTCGTCCTGGTCGAGGGCGGCGCCGGCGGCGGCCTCCAGGGCGGTCAGGGCCCGGCGTGCGTCGCCGCCGGCGATGCGCAGAAGGTGGGCCTCGGTGTCCTCGGGGAGGGTGACGGCGCCCTTGAGGCCGCGGTCGTCGGCCAGTGCGCGCCTGACGAGATCGCGGAGGTCGTCGTCGGTGAGGGGTTCGAGGGTCAGCAGGAGGGAGCGGGACAGGAGCGGGGAGATGACCGAGAAGTACGGGTTCTCCGTCGTCGCCGCGATCAGCGTCACCCAGCGGTTCTCGACGGCCGGGAGGAGGGAGTCCTGCTGGGCCTTGCTGAAGCGGTGGATCTCGTCGAGGAAGAGGACGGTCTCCTTGCCGTAGCCGCCGATGGCGCGGCGGGCGCCGTCGATGACCGAGCGGACCTCCTTGACGCCCGCGGTGATGGCCGACAGCTCCACGAACCGCTTGTCGGTGGCCTTGGAGACGACGTACGCCAGAGTCGTCTTCCCCGTGCCGGGCGGTCCCCAGAGGATCACGGACGACGGGCCCGCCGGGCCCTTGGCGCCGTCGCCGACCAGGCGGCGCAGGGGTGAGCCCGGCTTCAGCAGGTGCTGCTGGCCCACCACCTCGTCGAGCGTGCGCGGACGCATCCGGACCGCCAGGGGGCTCCCCGCGGGGTCCTTCTCCTGGCGGTCCTCTGCTGCGGCGGTGAACAGGTCGGGCTCCACGCTGAAACCCTAAGCCACCGCACCGACAGCGCGGCGGGCCGGGGGACGGGGCCCGTCAGCTGGTCCAGAAGTCCCACCAGCGGGTCAGGACCAGCATGCCGATGATGCCGATGTGCAGCACGGGCACGATCCAGGTGAACTCGCCGAAGAAGCTCTTCAGCCAGCCGGGCGCGGGCAGGAAGCCGTTGCGGATGTTGAAGGAGGTCACGTACCAGAACATGGTGATCGTGGCGACCCAGGCCAGCGAGCACCACAGGCACAGGGCGTTGATCTCGTACAGCGACTGGTACTGCAGCCAGGTGCAGAAGGACACGCCGAAGAGCGTGCCGAAGTTGAAGGTCAGCCAGTACCAGCGCGGGAAGGCGGCCCGGGTCAGCAGGCTCATGGCGACGCAGATGACGATGCCGTAGCAGACCAGGCCGAGCATCGGGTTGGGGAAGCCGAAGGCGGCGGCCTGCTTGGACTCCATCACGCTGCCGCAGGAGACGACGGGGTTCAGGCTGCAGCCCGGCGTGTAGGACGTGCCCGCGACCTTGGCCTCGAGCAGCTTGAACTTGTCGGCCGTGATGACCCACGCGGCGAGCAGACCAGCCGCGCCGGTGATCAGCAGCAGGATCGCGAACGCACGGCTGCCGCCCACCGTCCGGGGCTCGGTCGCGGCGACGCGCTCGGGCTCGGACTCCGTGGAGACGTCTTTGACTGTCGTCTTGCTCATCACGCCGATCCGTCACTTGAGAGTTGGACCATCTTCGGGCAGGGGCCATTGTGCCGCACAGGGCCGTGTGGCCACCGTTCACTGGACATAAGGAGGTACGCGCGGGCACCCCCAGGCGTTCGGTTTCGGCCGATGGGCGAGCCAGGACAGCACACCCGAGCGAAGGGTGCCGGATCGGACGATCCGGCGCCCACGCGTGGCCCTAACCCAGCCTCGACTCCAGTTCCGCCACGATCTCGTTCACGCCGATCGCCGCCTGCTCACCGGTCTCCATGTCCTTGAGCTGGACGACGCCCTCGGCGAGGTCGCGTTCGCCGGCGACGACCGTGTAGCGGGCCCCGCTGCGGTTGGCGTTCTTCATGGCGCCCTTGAGCCCCTTGACGCCGTAGGAGAAGTCGGCGGCGATGCCGACCTTGCGGAGCTCGGTGACCTTGGCGAACAGGACCCGGCGGGCCTCCTCGCCCAGCGGCACCGCGAACACGCTGGTCGTGGAGGGGAGTTCGAGCTCGACGCCCTCCGCCTCCAGGGCGAGCACCGTGCGGTCGACGCCCAGCGCCCAGCCCACCGACGGCAGCGCGGGGCCGCCGAGCATCTCGGAGAGGCCGTCGTAGCGGCCGCCGCCGCCCACCGCGGACTGGGAGCCCAACCCGTCGTGGACGAACTCGAACGTCGTGCGCGTGTAGTAGTCCAGGCCGCGGACCAGCTTCGGGTCGTCCTCGAAGGCGACGCCCGCCGCCGTGATCAGCTCGCGGACCTCCTCGTGGTACGCCTTGCAGCCGTCGCAGAGGTAGTCGCGCAGCAGCGGGGCGTCCCCGAGCTGCTTCTGGACCGACTCGCGCTTGTCGTCCAGGACGCGCAGCGGGTTGATCTCCGCCCGGCGCAGGGTGTCCTCGTCCAGGTCCAGGCCGCGCAGGAAGTCCTGCAGCGCCGCGCGGTACACCGGACGGCACTCCTGGTCGCCCAGGCTGTTCAGCAGGATGCGGAAATCGCGCAGCCCCAAGGAGCGGTACGCCTGGTCCGCGAGGATGATCAGCTCGGCGTCCAGCGCCGGGTCCTCCGCGCCGATCGCCTCGGCGCCGACCTGGGAGAAGTGCCTGTAGCGGCCTTTCTGGGGGCGCTCGTAGCGGTAGTACGAGCCCGAGTACCAGAGCTTGACCGGCAGGTTGCCCACCTTGTGCAGGTTGGCCTCCAGCGCGGCGCGCAGCACTGAGGCGGTTCCCTCGGGGCGCAGGGCCAGCTTGTCGCCGCCCTTGGTCTCGAAGGCGTACATCTCCTTCGTCACGATGTCGGTGGACTCGCCGACGCCGCGCGCGAAGAGCTCCACGTTCTCGAAGCCGGGCGTCTCGACATAGCCGTAGCCGGAGTTGCGCAGGGGCGCGGCGATCGCCTCGCGCACCGCGAGGAACTTCGCGGAGTCGGGCGGCAGCAGGTCGTACGTGCCCTTGGGGGCCTTGAAGGTGCTCACGGAAGTCTCTCGTCACATTCCTCGTCGGGGAGGGGTGTTCGCTCCCGCTCCCTGGCCGCCGGCCGCCACCTGCCGCAGATACTGGTTGGTGGCGCGCTCCTGGCCGATGGTCGTCTGGGGGCCGTGGCCGGACAGCACCACGGTCGAGTCGTCGAGCGGCAGGCACACGCGGGCCAGCGAGTCGAGCATCTCGGCCATGTCGCCGCCGGGCATGTCGGTGCGTCCGATGGAGCCGGCGAACAGCAGATCCCCGGAGAAGAAGACCGAGGGGATCTCGGTCGTCTCGGGCATCCGGAAGGTCACCGACCCCTTGGTATGGCCCGGCGCGTGCGCGACGGAGAACTCCAGACCCGCCAGGTCCAGCCGTACGCCGTCGGTCAGCTCCCGGACGTCGTCCGGCTCCCCCACGGTCAGCTCGCCCATCAGCGGCATGCCGAGGGACCGGCCGAGCGCCTTCTCGGGGTCGCTCATCATGTACCGGTCCTCGGGGTGGATCCAGGCCGGTACGTCGTGCGCGCCGCACACCGGGACGACCGAGGCCACATGGTCGATGTGGCCGTGGGTGAGGACGACGGCGACGGGCTTGAGCCGATGCTTCCTGATCGCTTCCTCGACTCCGGGGGCCGCCTGGTGGCCCGGGTCGATGATCACGCACTCCTCACCGGCGGCGGGGGCGACGAGATAACAGTTCGTCCCCCAGGCCCCGGCGGGGAACCCGGCAATGAGCACGATCGTCCTTCGTTTGTGTCGATACGCGTGGGCTTCTGACGGCTGCGCCAGTGGTCAGAGCCTACCGGCGCTGCCGTTTCCTCAGCGAACCCATATACGGTACGGGGCACACGCAGGCGGTCGGCTCACAAGACGCACGCGCCCCAGTCGACGTACGAGACGCACGAGGAGAGAACGCGGTGGTCACCCAGGAACAGCGGAAGCGTCAGCTCGCCCGGGAGAAGTTCTTGCGGCAGCAGCAGCGGCGCACCTCCGCCCGACGCAAGGCGCGCATGCGCAACTCGGTGATCGCGTCGGTGCTCGGCGTGATCGTCATCGGCAGCCTGGCGCTGTACACGACCGGCGTCCTGAAGGGCGACGACGACAAGACGAACGCGAGCTCCGAGACCACGCCCTCCGCGTCGCCCAGCGCCGCGAAGGACCCGTGCGAGAAGCCGGCCGCGGGCTCGATCAAGACACAGACCTGGAAGAAGGAGCCGGCGGTCACGATCGACACGTCGGCGAAGTACACGATGACGCTCGCGACGACGTGCGGTGACATCGGCATAGCGCTGAAGGCCAAGGCCGCGCCGCACACGGTGAACTCGTTCGACTTCCTCGCCGGCAAGGGCTACTTCGACCACACCAAGTGCCACCGGCTCACCACCAACGGCATCTACGTGCTGCAGTGCGGCGACCCGACGGGCCAGGGCAGCGGCGGCCCCGGCTACACGATTCCGGACGAGAACCTGAAGGACGCCAGCCTCAAGAACAACACCTACCCCGCGGGCACGATCGCGATGGCCAACACCGGTCAGGCGCACACCGGCGGCAGCCAGTTCTTCCTCGTCTACCGGGACAGTCAGCTGCCGCCCAGCTACACGCCGTTCGGTACGGTGTCGGCCGACGGCATGAAGGTTCTGCAGAAGATCGCCGCCGCGGGCGAGAACACGGGCGCCGGTGACGGGGCCCCGAACGCGACGGTCGTGATCAACAAGGCGACGGTCACGAAATCCTGACGACGAACTGACGACAATCCGACGACTAAGGCGCGGTCAACTGCGCAATTTCGGTCGCGCTGGATGCGGACAGGCGGCCCGCCGGTCGCCTATGTTGGCCGTGACGAAACTGTGGACGATGCCCAGGGGCGCTGACGCCCCTCGGAGGCATCATGTGGAGGAGGCGCTGTGAGCAGCGACCCGTGGGGCCGCGTCGACGAGACGGGCACCGTGTACGTGCGTACGGCCGACGGCGAGCAGGTGGTCGGTTCCTGGCAGGCAGGCTCCCCCGAGGAAGCCCTGGCCTACTTCGAGCGCAAGTACGAGGGCCTGGTTGTCGAGATCGGCCTCCTCGAGAAGCGAGTGCAGACCACGGATCTGTCGGCGAAGGACGCGCAGGTCGCCATCGACCACATCCGCGAGCAGGTGGACGCGCACCACGCGGTCGGCGATCTTCAGGCCCTGCGGGACCGGCTGGACAAGCTCGTGGCGACCGTCGAGTCGCGGCGCGAGGAGCGCAAGCAGCAGCGTGCCAAGCAGTCCGACGAGGCCCGTAAGGCCAAGGAGGACCTGGTCACCGAGGCGGAGCAGCTCGCGCAGTCCGACCAGTGGCGGGCCGCCGGTGAGCGGCTGCGCTCCCTGGTGGACACCTGGAAGGGTCTGCCGCGGCTGGACCGCAAGTCGGACGACGAGCTGTGGCATCGGTTCTCGCACGCGCGTTCGGCGTTCTCCAAGCGCCGCAAGGCGCACTTCGCGCAGCTGGACGCGCAGCGCGAGGACGCCCGCCGGATCAAGGAGCGGCTGGTCTCCGAGGCCGAGGGGCTGTCCGGTTCGACGGACTGGGGTCCGACGGCCGCGCGTTACCGCGAGCTGATGGCGGAGTGGAAGGCGGCGGGCCGCGCCCAGCGCGAGCACGAAGACGACCTGTGGAACCGCTTCCGCGGCGCCCAGGACGTCTTCTTCGCCGCCCGCAGCTCGGTGTTCGCCGAGCGGGACGCGGAGCAGACGGAGAACCTGAAGCTGAAGGAGGAACTGGCCGAGGAGGCCGAGAAGCTCCTGCCGATCGGTGACCTGAAGGCGACGCGGGCCGCGTTCCGCTCGATCAACGAACGCTGGGAGGCCATCGGCCACGTCCCGCGCGACGCGCGGCCGAAGGTCGAGGGCCGGATGCACGCCGTGGAGCGGGCGATCCAGGAGTCCGAGGAGGCCGAGTGGCGCCGGACGAACCCGGAGGCACGCGCGCGTGCCGAGGGTCTGACCGGTCAGCTCCAGGCCGCCGTGGACAAGCTGCGGACGCAGATCGAGCAGGCTCGCGCCCAGGGCAACACGGCGAAGGCCGACAAGCTGGAGCGGGAGCTGGAGGGCCGTCAGGCGCTGCTGGACCAGGCGCTGAAGGGTCTGCACGAGTTCGGCGGCTGAGTTCGGCGGCTGAGTTCGGCCGGGTTCTCTTCGACGTGCGGCCCGGCGGTGGGAGACCACCGCCGGGCCGTTTCGCGTTGCCGTCCGCCTTCGTACGTTACGGCCTGCGTGCCGACGTCACCCGGTACACGTCGTAGACGCCCTCGACGCCGCGGACGGCCTTCAGGACGTGGCCCAGGTGCTTGGGGTCGCCCATCTCGAAGGTGAAGCGGGAGGTGGCCACCCGGTCACGGGAGGTCTGGACGGCCGCGGACAGGATGTTGACGTGCTGGTCGGACAGGACGCGCGTGACGTCCGACAGCAGACGGGACCGGTCCAGAGCCTCGACCTGGATGGCCACCAGGAAGACCGAGGACTGCGTCGGCGCCCATTCGACGTCGAGGATCCGCTCCGGCTCGCGGGACAGTGACTCCACGTTGACGCAGTCGCTGCGGTGAACCGATACGCCACTACCGCGCGTGACGAATCCGATGATCGGGTCGCCGGGCACGGGCGTACAACAGCGGGCCAGCTTGACCCACACGTCGTCGACGCCCTTGACGACCACACCCGGGTCCTGGTTGCTGCGCCGCTTGCGGCCACGGGTGCGGGACGGCGGAACCGCCTCGTCGATCTCCTCGGTGGCCGCCTCCTCGCCGCCGAGAGCCTGCACCAGCTTCTGCACGACGTTCTGCGCGGCCACATGGCCCTCGCCGATCGCCGCGTACAGCGAGGAGATGTCCGGGTAGCGCATCTCGTGGGCCAGCGTCACCAGCGAGTCACCGGTGAGGATGCGCTGGATCGGCAGGTTCTGCTTGCGCATCGCGCGCGCGATGGCGTCCTTGCCCTGCTCGATGGCCTCGTCGCGGCGCTCCTTGGAGAACCAGGCCCGGATCTTGTTGCGGGCGCGCGGCGACTTGACGAAGTTCAGCCAGTCCCGGGACGGCCCGGCCCCGGCCGCCTTGGAGGTGAAGACCTCCACCAGGTCGCCGTTGTCCAGGGTCGACTCCAGCGGCACGAGGCGGCCGTTGACCCGGGCTCCTATGGTGCGGTGGCCCACCTCGGTGTGCACCGCGTAGGAGAAGTCCACGGGCGTCGCGCCGGCCGGCAGCGCTATCACGTCACCCTTCGGCGTGAAGACGAAGACCTCGTTGCGCGACAGGTCGAAGCGCAGGGACTCCAGGAACTCGCCGGGGTCCTCGGTCTCCTTCTGCCAGTCCAGGAGCTGGCGCAGCCACGCCATGTCGTTGAGGTGGTCGTCCTTGCCCGTCGTCCGCGGCTGGTCCGAGCGCACCTTGGAGGCGCCGGCGACGGCCTCCTGCTTGTACTTCCAGTGCGCGGCGATGCCGTACTCGGCGCGGCGGTGCATGTCGAACGTGCGGATCTGGAGTTCGACCGGCTTGCCGTTGGGGCCGATGACCGTCGTGTGCAGCGACTGGTACATGTTGAACTTGGGCATCGCGATGTAGTCCTTGAACCGGCCGGGGACCGGGTTCCATCGCGCGTGGACGGTGCCGAGAGCCGCGTAGCAGTCGCGGACCGTGTCGACGAGGACACGGATGCCCACCAGGTCGTAGATCTCCGCGAAGTCACGGCCGCGGACGATCATCTTCTGGTAGACGCTGTAGTAGTGCTTCGGGCGGCCGGTGACGGTCGCCTTGATGCGGGCGGCGCGCAGGTCGGCCTGGACCTCGTCGGTCACTATGGCCAGGTACTCGTCACGCTTCGGCGCCCTCTCGGCCACCAGCCGTACGATCTCGTCGTACATCTTGGGGTAGAGGATCGCGAAGGCGAGGTCCTCCAGTTCCCACTTGATGGTGTTCATGCCGAGGCGGTGGGCGAGCGGCGCGTAGATCTCCAGGGTCTCGCGCGCCTTCTTCTCCTGCTTCTCGCGCTTGAGGTAGCGCATGGTGCGCATGTTGTGCAGGCGGTCGGCGAGCTTGATGACCAGGACGCGCGGGTCCTTCGCCATGGCGACGACCATCTTGCGCACCGTCTCGGCCTGCGCGGCCTCGCCGAACTTGACCTTGTCCAGCTTGGTGACGCCGTCGACGAGCAGGGCGACCTGGTCGCCGAAGTCGCGGCGCAGGTCCTCCAGGCCGTACTCGGTGTCCTCGACGGTGTCGTGCAGCAGGCCCGCCATGAGGGTGGCCGGATCCATGCCGAGTTCGGCGAGGATCGTGGTGACCGCGAGCGGGTGCGTGATGTACGGGTCGCCGCTCTTGCGCTTCTGACCGCGGTGCCAGCGCTCGGCGACCTGGTAGGACTTCTCGATCTGGCGCAGGGTGGCGGTCTCGATCTTGGGGTCGTTGCTGCGCACTATCCGCAGCAGCGGTTCCAGGACCGGGTTGTAGGGGTTCGCGCGCTGGACGCCGAGCCGGGCGAGGCGGGCGCGGACGCGGTTGGAGGAGCCGGAGCGCGCTGCCGGCTGGGCGGCGGCCGGGCGGCCGACGGGCGCGGCCGAGGGGCGCTCGGTCGGGGCCGGCTTGGGGCGGGGCTGCTCGGCCGGCTTGTCGACGGGCGCGGAACGGTCGTGCTCGACCGGCCCGCGCGCGTCGCTCTTCGCGGGCATGGCCGCGGGCACCGAGGCGGACTCGGGCTTGGCGGCGGTCAGGTGCTGGGCCTCGTCTGGCAAGAGGACTCCTCGTGCGCGATCCGGGTCCCCGGTCAGGCTCCGGAGCACCCATCGTAGCGATCCTGGGCTCCGGGATCGCCTTCAGGCCGATGTGAGGGCCGTCTACCGGAGAAACGCAAGGGGCGGGCGCCGGATTCCTCCGGGCCCGCCCGCTTGGCGTACGGCGGTTTTCGGACCGCCGTCAGATGGTCAGCAGTGACTCCAGCGGAGCTCCGCCGAGCGCGGCCTCCAGTCGTGGCCGGCCGTCGAGGAAGCTCAGCTCCATCAGGACGGCGACGCCCGCGACCTGGGCGCCCGCGCGGTGGATGAGCTGGATCGACGCCTCGGCGGTGCCGCCGGTGGCGAGCACGTCGTCGACGATCAGGATCCGGTCCTCGGGCGTCAGGTCCTCGGCGTGCACCTCGATCTCGGCCGAGCCGTACTCCAGGTCGTAGGCCTGGCCGAGGGTGGCTCCGGGGAGCTTGCCCGCCTTGCGCACGGGGATGAAGCCGAGGCCGGCCCGGACGGCGACCGGGGCGCCCAGGATGAACCCCCGGGCCTCCAGGCCGACGACCTTGGTGGCGCCGGTGCGCTCGGCGATCTCGGCGAACGCGTCGGTGAGCGCGGTGAACGCAGCCGGGTCCGCCAGGAGCGGGGTGATGTCCTTGAACATCACGCCCGGCTCCGGGTGGTCGGCCACATCGCGGATGCGGCTGAGCAGCAGGGTCGTGACGTCGGTGACCTCGGTCATCGGCGCTTCCCCGACGGACGGCCACGGCCCCGGCCACGGGACGCGGGCTGGCTGCGCGGGCCGACGACGGCGGGTGCGGCGTCCTCCCGCTCGTCGTCGTAGGCGTCGTCGCCCCGGGCCCCGGCGTGCTGCTCCTCCGCGGTCGCCTGGGCGCGCTTGGCGAGGATCCGCTTCCTCAGCGCCTTGATCTGCGGCTCGCGCTCCTTGAGGTCGGCGACGAGCGGCGTGGCGATGAAGATCGAGGAGTAGGCGCCGGCCGCGAGGCCGACGAACAGCGACAGCGAGATGTCGTTGAGCGTGCCCGCCCCGAGGAAGCCGCCGCCGATGAACAGCAGGCCCGCCACCGGCAGCAGCGCCACGACCGTGGTGTTGATAGACCGGACCAGGGTGCCGTTGATCGAGCGGTTGGCGATCTCGCTGTAGGTGAAGCGGGTCTGCTTGGTGAGGTCCTTCGTCTGTTCCTTGAGGGAGTCGAAGACGACGACCGTGTCGTACAGCGAGTAACCGAGGATCGTCAGCAGACCGATGACCGTGCCGGGCGTGACCTCGAAGCCGACGAGGGCGTAGATGCCGACGGTGATGGTGATGTCGTGGATCAGGGCGACGAGCGCCGCGATGGCCATGCGCCACTCGAAGGCGATCGCCAGGTAGATCACGACGAGGACCATGAAGATCGCCAGGCCCTGCCAGGCCTTGTTGGCGATCTGGTCGCCCCAGCTGGGACCGACCAGCTCGGCGGTGATCGTCTCCGGGTCGGCCTTGAAGTCCTTGGCCAGGTCGTTCTTGATCGCGGTGGACTGCTTGATGTCCATGCCGGCGATCTGGATGCGCAGGGTGCCGTTGCCGAGCTTCTGCACGACGGCGTCATGGCCGGACGCCGACTTCGCGTAGTCCTCCGCCTGGGAGACGGAGACGCTGGTCTTCTCGGTGGTGAAGACGGCGCCGCCCTGGAAGTCGATGCCCATGTTCAGGCCGCGCACCGCCAGGCCGAGGATGGCCGTGATGGTGATCAGGATCGAGATGCCGTACCAGAGCTTGCGGTGGCCGATGAAGTCGTAGCTGATCTCGCCACGGTGCAGTCGGGCGCCGAGGTTACCGAGTTTCGACATCCCTCATGCCTCCTTCGTCTCGACGGGGCCGGCAGCGGGGCCGCCGGGACGGCGGGTGCGGCGCAGCGGCGGCTGCGCACCCAGGCTCTTCGGGTCGAGGCCGGACCACTTGTGGCCGCTCGCGAAGAACTTCCGCCGAGCGATGAGCGTCATCAGCGGCTTGGTGAAGAAGAAGACCACGACCACGTCGAGGACGGTGGTCAGACCCAGCGTGAACGCGAAGCCCTGGACCTTGCCGACGGTGACGATGAACAGCACGGCGGCGGCGAGGAACGACACGAAGTCGGAGACCAGGATGGTGCGCCGGGCGCGCGGCCACGCCCGCTCCACGGCGGGACGCAGGGTGCGGCCCTCGCGGATCTCGTCCCGGACGCGTTCGAAGTACACGATGAACGAGTCCGCTGTGATGCCGATGGCGACGATGGCGCCGCAGACGGCCGGGAGGTTCAGCGCGAAGCCGATGGCCGGGCCGAGCAGGGCCATGAGGACGTAGGTGAGAGCTGCGGAGACCAGCAGCGAGGCGAGTGCGACGAGCGCGAGACCCCGGTAGTAGGCCACCAGGTAGATGACGACCAGGGCGAGACCGATGGCGCCGGCGAGCAGACCGGCGTGCAGCTGGTCACCGCCGAGCGCCGCGGTCACCGTGGTCACGCTCTGCTCCTTGAAGGAGAGCGGGAGCGCACCGTAGGACAGCATGTTGGCGAGGCCCTGGGCCTCCTCCTGCTGGAAGCTGCCGGAGATCTGGGCCTGGCCGCCGGTGATCGCGTTCTGCACGAACGGGCTGGAGACGACGTCGCCGTCGAGCACGATGGCGAACTCGTTCTGCGGCTGGGTGTTCTGTGCGAGCTGACCCGTGATGGTGGCGAACTTCTTGGAACCCTTGGACGTGAAGTCCATGGTGACCTGCCAGCCGGCGGCGCCCTGCGTGTCGAAGACGGCCTGGGCCTTCTTGACGTCGGTGCCGTCGACGGCGGCCGGGCCGAGCAGGTACTTGTACCAGACCTTGTCGATCTCACCGCAGGCCACGGTCGCGTCGCCGGGCTTCACGCCCTCGCCGGTCTTGGTGCGGGCCGCCTCGTTGGAGCAGTCCAGGGCCGCGTACTTGGCCTGGAGCGCTGCGTCCTGGGGGGTGGTGGCGCCGCCGCTCGCGGGGGCCGACGGGCTGGGGGAGGCACTCGCCTTGGCACCGGCGGAGGCCGACGGGGTGGAGTCCGCCTTCAGTGCGTCGGTGACGGCGCGGCCCTGCGAGGTGGCCGTGGCCGACGGGGACGTCGAGGAGGTCGCCTTCTCGCCGGTGCCGGAGGCGGTCGCCGAAGGGCTCGCCGACGAGCTCGGCGAGGCGCCGGCCGAGCCGCTCGCGGACGTGCTCGGCGACGCGCTCGGTGCGGGGGTGGCGGCGGAGCCGGTGGCCTCCTGGGCCAGGACCGGACGGAAGTACAGCTTGGCGGTGGTGCCGACCTGCTGGCGGGCTTCGTCGGAGTTGGTGCCCTTGGGGATGTTCACGATGATGTTGCGCTCGCCCTGGGTCTGCACCTCCGCCTCGGAGACGCCCAGCCCGTTGACACGGCGGTTCATGATCTCGACCGCGGTGTTCATGTTGGACTTGTTGATCGTGGATCCCGGTTCGGGCTTCGCCTCCAGCGTGATGCTGGTACCGCCGGCAAGGTCGATGCCGAGACGCGGAGTGGTGTGACCGGAGGCGAACATGCCTCCGGTGAGCCCCGCGATGGCGATCAGGATCAGGGCCAGCGAGCGCCCTGGCTTGCTCTGGGCGCTCGCGCTCCGGCCCTTCTTAGGTGCTGCCACCTTCTCGTACTCCCTCTCGGGCCGCCTCGCGCCGGGTCAGCGCGGCGGCGGCCATGACATGGTGTCGGGATCCCCTGGCGAGATGCGCGCGCCCCGGCACGGACGGGTTCGACCCGTGTGCGCGCCGGGGACGTGGCTACTTCTTCGCGTCGGAGTCGCCGTCGGTCTTCTTCGGCTCTTCGTCGGCCTCGGCGGCCTTCTCCTCGGCCTCTTCGGGCTCGTCCTTCTTACCGAGGTCGACGGGCTTGTCGTCGGAGGCGGCGGCAGCTTCGTCGGCGGACTCGTCGGTCTCGGTGAGGGAGGAGGCGTCGTCCGGGACGACGTCGGAGTCGGACTTCAGGTCGTGCTCGACGCCGTGGACGATGCGGTTGTACTCGTCGTCGGTCAGGACGGCGCCGATCGCGTTCTTCGCGAAGAGCAGTTCCACGCCCGGTCCCGCGTCGAGGAGGATCGTGTCGTCGTTGACCTCCTTGACCGTCGCGTACATGCCCCCGATGGTGCGGACACCACTGCCGGGCTGCAACTCGTTACGCATGTTGGCGGCCTGTTGCTGCTTCTTCTTGGCCGACCGGGTCATCAGGAACATGGCCCCGATGAGCACGATGAACGGGAGGAGGGTCACAGGACTCACGGGACGGAACTTCCTTCAAACGACCGCGTTGGTTCGAGCGGCCTGATGGATGGGGGTTGTGTGCTGCCGACAACGGCGGCATCGGCGGAGTCTAAGCGAGTCCGCGTGCATGGAACAACGCTCAGCATGGCACCTGGGTTCCTGACCCGGCCAATGCCCCCGCCACAGCCCTCCGTCTCACGGACCGAACAGGTCCTGTTGTCCACTTCCCTGGGCCGGGGTGCGGGTCGGGGTGAGGCCGAGGTGCGCCCACGCGGCCGGGGTCGCCACCCGCCCGCGCGGTGTACGCGCCAGTAGCCCCTCGCGCACGAGGAACGGTTCGGCGACCTCCTCGACGGTCTCGCGCTCCTCCCCCACCGCGACGGCGAGGGTGGACAGACCGACCGGGCCGCCGCCGAACAGCTTGAGCAGGGCCTGAAGGACCGCGCGGTCCAGCCGGTCCAGGCCGCGGCCGTCCACCTCGTAGACCTTCAGGGCGGCCTCCGCGATCGCGCGGGTGATGATCCCGTCGGCCTTGACCTGCGCGTAGTCGCGTACGCGGCGCAGCAGGCGGTTGGCGATCCGGGGGGTGCCGCGGGAGCGGCCGGCGATCTCGGCGGCGCCGTCGGTGTCGATCTCGACGTCGAGGAGGTTCGCGGAGCGGTGGATGACGCGCTCCAGTTCGGCCGGCTCGTAGAACTCCATGTGCGCGGTGAAGCCGAAGCGGTCGCGCAGCGGGGGCGGCAACAGGCCCGCGCGCGTGGTGGCGCCGACCAGGGTGAAGGGGGGCAGTTCGAGGGGGATGGCGGTGGCGCCGGGTCCCTTGCCGACGATGACGTCGACGCGGAAGTCCTCCATCGCCATGTAGAGCATCTCCTCGGCGGGCCGCGACATGCGGTGGATCTCGTCGAGGAAGAGGACCTCGCCCTCCTGGAGGGAGGAGAGGATCGCGGCGAGGTCGCCGGCGTGCTGGATGGCGGGGCCGGAGGTGATGCGGATCGGGGCGCCCATCTCGGCGGCGATGATCATCGAGAGGGTGGTCTTGCCGAGGCCGGGGGCGCCGGAGAGCAGCACGTGGTCGGCGGTCGCGCCACGCGCGCGGGCGGCGCGCAGGACCAGGTCGAGCTGTTCGCGGACCTTCTCCTGGCCGATGAACTCGCCCAGGTCCTTGGGACGCAGGGCGGCCTCGACGGCCTGGTCCTCACCGTCGGCGACAGAGCCCACCAGCCGGTCCGCGGCGGGGCCGACGAGCCGCTCGGGGGCGGTCTCGTCGGTCGTGTCGTCCCAGTTCACTGACGTTCTCCTAGCGGGCGCGGTTCAGGGTCTGCAGGGCGGCCCTCAGCAGCTGGCCCACCTGGGGCGCGCCGTCTGCTGCCTCGGCCTGCGGGGTCACGGCGGCGACCGCCTCGTCGGCCTCGCGGGTGGCGTACCCGAGGCCGATGAGGGCGGCGTGCAGCTGGTCGCGCCAGCCGTGGGTGACCGGGGCGCCGACCGCGGGGACGCCCACCGGAGCGCCCAGCCGGTCCTTGAACTCCAGCAGCAGCTTCTGCGCGCCCTTTTTGCCGATGCCGGGGACGGCCATGAGCGCCTTCTCGTCGCCCGCCGCCACCGCTCGGCGCAGGGCGTCCGGCGTGTGCACCGCCAGCATGGCCTGGGCCAGCCGGGGGCCGACCCCGCTCGCGGTCTGCAGCAGCTCGAAGACCTGGCGTTCGTCGTCGTCCACGAAGCCGTACAGGGTCAGCGAGTCCTCCCGGACGACGAGGGAGGTGGCGAGCTTGGCCGGCCGGCCGAGCCGGAGCGTGGACAGCGTGTTCGGGGTGCACTGGACGGCCATGCCGACGCCGCCCACCTCGACCACCGCGAGGTCGGGAGCGAGTGCGGCGACCGTGCCGCTGACGAAGGCGATCATGTCGTACGGCCTTTCGATGTCATCGGTGCTTTGGCTGCGTGCAAGGCGACGGCCTGCTGGAGTCGGTTCTGCGCGGGGGCGCGCCAGATGTGGCAGATGGCGAGCGCGAGGGCGTCGGCGGCGTCGGCCGGCTTGGGCGGGGCGTCGAGCCGGAGCAGACGCGTGACCATGGCGCCGACCTGCGCCTTGTCCGCGCGCCCGCTGCCGGTGACGGCGGCCTTGACCTCGCTGGGCGTGTGCAGGGCGACGGGGATGCCGCGGCGGGCGGCGCACAGCATGGCGACGGCGCTGGCCTGGGCGGTGCCCATGACCGTGCGCACGTTGTGCTGGCTGAACACCCGCTCCACGGCGACGCATTCGGGCCGGTACTCGTCCAGCCAGCTCTCGATGCCCTGCTCCACGGCGACCAGGCGCTGTCCCAACTCGGCGTCCGCGGGCGTGCGTACGACACCGACGCCGAGCATGGTGAGCGGCCGGCCCGCGACCCCCTCGACGACACCGACACCACACCGCGTCAGTCCGGGGTCCACCCCGAGTACGCGCACGCCCCCACCCTTTCGCAGCTGAAGATCTCCGATGGCCGCCAGGCTATCCGCTGCCACTGACAACGACGTCGGGCCGGTAGGACGTGTCCCCACCGGCCCGACGGATCCGCTCAGTTCGCGGCAGCGTTACGCGTCGACCTTCTCCATGACCTCGTCGCTGACGTCGAAGTTGGCGAAGACGTTCTGGACGTCGTCGCTGTCCTCGAGTGCGTCGATCAGCTTGAAGATCTTCTTCGCGCCCTCCTCGTCCAGCTCGACCTGCATGGTCGGGACGAAGTTGGCCTCGGCGGAGTCGTAGTCGACGCCGGCCTCCTGGAGGGCGGTGCGGACCGCGACCAGGTCGGTGGCCTCGCTGAGGACCTCGAAGGACTCACCGAGGTCGTTGACCTCCTCGGCGCCCGCGTCGAGGACCGCGCCGAGCACGTCGTCCTCGGTCAGCTCGCCCTTGGGGACGATGACGACGCCCTTGCGGTTGAAGAGGTACGACACCGAGCCCGGGTCGGCCATGGAGCCGCCGTTGCGGGTCATGGCGACGCGGACGTCGGAGGCGGCGCGGTTGCGGTTGTCGGTGAGGCACTCGATGAGCACCGCGACGCCGTTGGGACCGTAGCCCTCGTACATGATCGTCTCGTAGTCGGCGCCGCCGGCCTCGAGCCCGCCGCCACGCTTGACCGCGGAGTCGATGTTCTTGTTCGGAACCGACTGCTTCTTCGCCTTCTGGATGGCGTCGTAGAGTGTCGGGTTGCCCTCGATGTCGACTCCGCCCATCCGGGCCGCGACCTCGATGTTCTTGATCAGCTTCGCGAAGAGCTTGCCGCGTTTGGCGTCGATCACGGCCTTCTTGTGCTTCGTCGTAGCCCATTTAGAGTGGCCGGACATCTGCCTGTCTCCTTCGCGTAACCCATCTCTGCAACGAACGCCTGCGATCCTACAAGGACTCCGCAGCACGGTTGGCGCGCACCATGTCGACGAACAGGGCGTGTACGCGGTGGTCGCCGGTCAGTTCCGGGTGGAACGACGTGGCGAGCGCGTTGCCCTGGCGGACCGCGACGATGTGACCGTCGTGCTCGGCGAGCACCTCGGTCCTGGCGCCGACGGACTCGACCCAGGGGGCGCGGATGAAGACGCCCTCCACAGGATCGCCCGAGATGCCGCGCACGTCGAGTGCGGCCTCGAAGGACTCGTTCTGGCGGCCGAAGGCGTTGCGCCGCACGATCATGTCGATGCCGCCGATGGTCTCCTGGCCCGAGCGCGGGTCGAGGATCTTGTCGGCGAGCATGATCATGCCGGCGCAGGTGCCGTAGACGGGCATGCCGTTGCGCACGCGCGCGCGGAGGGGCTCCATGACGCCGAACAGGACGGCCAGCTTGGAGATGGTGGTGGACTCGCCGCCGGGGATGACGAGACCGTCGACCTCGGCGAGTTCCTCGGGGCGCCTGACCGCCCTGGCCACGGCGTCGGCCGCGGCCAGGGCGATGAGGTGCTCCCGTACGTCGCCCTGGAGGGCCAGGACGCCTATGACAGGGGCTTCGTTGCTCATGAGGGCGATTACCAGCCGCGGTTGGCGTAGCGCTCGGCCTCGGGCAGGGTGTCGCAGTTGATGCCGACCATGGCCTCGCCCAGGTTGCGGGAGGCGTCCGCGATGATCTTCGGGTCGTCGTAGAAGGTGGTGGCCTTCACGATGGCGGCGGCGCGCTTGGCCGGGTCGCCGGACTTGAAGATGCCGGAGCCGACGAAGACGCCCTCGGCGCCGAGCTGGCGCATCAGCGCGGCGTCGGCCGGGGTGGCGACACCGCCGGCGGAGAACAGCACCACCGGGAGCTTGCCGAGCTCGGCGACCTCCTTGACGAGCTCGTAGGGGGCGCGCAGGTCCTTGGCGGCGGCGTACAGCTCGTTGTTGTCGTAGCCGCGCAGGCGGGCGATCTCGTTCTTGATCTGGCGCAGGTGGCGGACGGCCTCGACGACGTTGCCGGTGCCGGCCTCGCCCTTGGAGCGGATCATCGCGGCGCCCTCGGCGATGCGGCGCAGGGCCTCGCCCAGGTTGGTGGCGCCGCAGACGAAGGGGGTCGTGAAGGCCCACTTGTCGGAGTGGTTGACCTCGTCGGCCGGGGTGAGGACCTCGGACTCGTCGATGTAGTCGACGCCGAGGGACTGCAGCACCTGCGCCTCGACGAAGTGGCCGATGCGGGACTTGGCCATCACCGGGATGGACACGGCCTCGATGATGCCCTCGATCATGTCCGGGTCGGACATCCGGGCCACGCCGCCGTCCTTGCGGATGTCGGCCGGGACCCGCTCCAGCGCCATGACGGCGACGGCGCCCGCGTCCTCGGCGATCTTCGCCTGCTCCGGCGTGACGACGTCCATGATCACGCCGCCCTTGAGCTGCTCGGCCATCCCGCGCTTCACGCGCGCGGTGCCGGTCTCGGGGGTCTGGTTTTCGGAGATCGTGCTGGACACGGGGTGACCTCACTCGTTGAAAAGAGGATTTCTGCACCACCGAGGAAACGCGAATGGACCAGTCCACAGCAAGGGCCAATGAACAGCCGGTGGATCCTTTTCGGATGATCTCACCGGCCACGGCGAGGCGAACCCTTCGAGCAGGCCGGTCAGGTCGCGCGGTCCGAGAGGGCCGGTGGGGGTTCGTCGTCCATTTCGAAGGCCATCGGGAACGGGGCGTGGCCGGCCAGGCGGAACCAGCGGACCTTGCGGTGTTCGCGGAGGCGGCGGGCCGCGCCCACCGCGTCGTTGTGGAAACGGCGGGCCATGGGGACCCGGCGGACTGCCTCCGCGAGCTCGCGGGCCGCCGCGTCTCCCCCAGGCGCCTCGCGTACGACGTCCAGTTGCCGCGCGTCCGCGAACACGGCCCGCAGGGCCTGGCTGAGCTCGCTCTCGGCGACCTCCCGCTGCTCCTCCTCGGCCTGCCGGGCGGCGTGCGCGGCCTCGTACAGGACGATCGAGGCGGCCGGGTCCAGCACCTTGGAGGTGGCCAGTTCCTGGGCCACGGACGCCCGGCGCAGCAGTTGCGCGTCCAGCGCGGCGCGGGCTGCGTCGATGCGGGCGTGCAGCCGGTCCAGCCGTCCCGCCGTCCAGCTCAGGTAGAGGCCGATGGCGACGAGGACGACCAGGATCCAGATCAGGGTTGCGGTCACGGGCGGCAAGGCTACCGGGGCGCCTTACGGCGCCGGGGCGGCGGTCAGTCCCGGGCCAGCCCGAGCCGGGCCCGCAGGCCGGCTGTTCCCGCCGCTCCCCGGTCGTCGTCGGCCGCCACCGCCGCCGCGCCGGCCGTCACCGTCTCGTACACGGACAGGATGTCCGCGCCGACGGTCGACCAGTCGAAGCGCCGGACATGCGCACTGCCCCGTTCCCGCAGTTCGGCCCGCCGGGCGGGGTCGCCCAGCAGCCGTACCGCAGCCTCGGCGAGCGCGTCCGCGTCCTCGTTGGGGAACAGCTCGCCCGCCGCTCCCTGGTCGAGGACCTGGGCGAAGGCGTCGAGGTCGGAGGCGAGCACGGGAGCGCCCGCCGACATGGCCTCGACGAGGATGATGCCGAAGCTCTCGCCGCCGGTGTTGGGCGCCACGTACAGATCGACGCTGCGCAGGAACCGTGCCTTGTCCTCGTCGCTGACCATGCCGAGGAACTCCACGCGCGCGTGCAGCTCCTCGGGGAGGTCGGCCACCGCCTCCTCCTCGTCGCCGCGGCCCGCGACCAGCAGGCGGGCGTCCGGCCGCTCGGCGAAGATCCTCGGCAGGGCCTTCATCAGCACCGGCAGGCCCTTGCGGGGCTCGTCGATGCGCCCCACGAAGCCGATCGTGTCGCCCTGCCACGCGGGGTTGGGCTCGGCCCGGGCGAAGAAGTCGACGTCGACGCCGTTGGGGATGACGACGGCGTCCCCGCCGAGATGCTCCACCAGCGTGCGCCGGGCGTACTCGCTGACCGCGATCCGCGCGCTGATCTTCTCCAGAGCGGCCTGGAGGATCGAGTACGCGGCGATCATCGCGCGTGAGCGCGGGTTGGACGTGTGGAAGGTGGCCACTATCGGCCCGGACGCCGCCCAGCAGGTCAGCAGGCCGAGCGACGGCGAGGTCGGCTCATGGATGTGCACGACGTCGAACCCGCCGTCGTGCAGCCAGCGCCGCACGCGCGCGGCGGACAGGAAGCCGAAGTTGAGCCGGGCCACCGAGCCGTTGTACGGCACCGGGACCGCACGGCCTGCCGAGACGACGTACGGCGGCAGCGGGGTGTCGTCGTCGGCCGGGGCCAGGACGGACACCTCGTGGCCGAGCCGGATGAAGTACTCGGCGAGGTCGCGGATGTGGAACTGGACGCCGCCCGGAACGTCCCAGGAGTACGGGCAGACGATGCCGATTCTCACCGGAGGTCCCCGTCCGACGGGCGGGGTTCCAGGTCCGCGAGCCACAAACGCTGGAGCATGTGCCAGTCCTCCGGGTGGTCGGCGATGCCGGTGGCGAAGGCGTCTGCCAGCGCCTGTGTCATGACAGACGTCTTCTCGGCCCGCGTACCTGTCTCGGGTACCTCGATCGGGGGATGCACGCGCCCCTGCATGACGGGCGAGTCGTCGTACCAGAGGGTGACGGGCAGCAGCAGCGCGCCGGTCTGCTGGGCGAGCAGGGCCGGTCCGGCGGGCATCCGGGTCCGGTCCCCGAAGAAGTCCACCTCGACGCCGGAGGCGGACAGGTCGCGCTCGGCGACCAGGCAGACCAGGCCGCCGTCGCGCAGCCGCCGGGCCAGCGTGCCGAACGCGGTGCCGCCGGTGTGCGGCAGCACCTCCATGCCGAGGCCCTCCCGGTAGGCGACGAACCGGTCGTACAGCGTCTCCGGCTTGAGGCGTTCGGCGACCGTGGTGAACGGCGTCTCCAACTTGGCAGTGACCCAGGCGCCGGCCAGGTCCCAGTTGCCCATGTGCGGCAGCGCGAGGACGACGCCCTGGTCGGAGGCGATGCCGTCGGTCAGGTAGTGCACGTCCTTGGGGTCGAAACCGCCGCGGACGCGCTCCGCGCTCCAGGCCGGCAGCCGGAAGGACTCCATCCAGTAGCGCAGATAGGAGCGCATGCCCGCGCGCGAGAGCTCCGCGAGGCGCTCGGGGCTCGCGTCCGGCACCACGCGCGCGTAGTTGCTCTCCAGCCGTTGCACGCCCTTGCCGCGCCTCTTCCACGCGATGTCGGCGACGGTGTGCCCGAGACGCACGGCGACGGGCTCGGGGAGCTTCTTGACGGTGCTCCAGCCGAGGCCGTACAGCGCGTCGGTCAGGCGCTCCTGGGGGCTCACTTCGCGGCCTCGCTCCCCTGGGCCTCGTGTCCCTGGGCCTCCGGACCCTGCGCCTCCTGCGCCGCGGCGGCCTCCGCCTCGGCCGACTCCCGCCGGACCGTCACGACCCGCTGGATCAGCGTGACCAGGCTGCCGGCGGCGACGATCCACAGCGCGATCGGCAGCAGCACCTGGATCCCGGGGACGCCGAACGTGTGCAGCCCCGCCAGACCGGCCGCGACCAGGGAGATCACGAGGCGCTCCGCGCGCTCCACGAGCCCGTTGACGGCGACCGGCAGCCCGATCGACTCGCCGCGCGCCTTGGTGTACGACACCACCTGGCCGCTGGTCAGGCAGAAGATCGACACGGCGCACAGGACGTTGTCGTCGCCGTTGCCCGCGTACCAGAGCGCGAAGCCGCCGAAGATCGCGCCGTCGGCGACCCGGTCGAGCGTGGAGTCCAGGAAGGCGCCCCAGCGGCTGGTGCGGCCCAGCTGGCGGGCCATGTTGCCGTCGACGAGGTCGGAGAACACGAAGAGCGTGATGACGATCGTGCCCCAGAAGAACTCCCCCCGCGGGAAGAAGACCAGCGCGCCCGCCATCACTCCGGCGGTGCCGAGGAGCGTGACCGTGTCCGGGCTCACGCCCCGGCGGATGAGAAACGCGGCGAACGGTGTGAGGACACGCGTGAAGAATGCACGCGCGTACTTGTTCAGCATGGCCTTCCCGAGGGTTCGGTGTGGCCGCGCGGCCCCTGCTGGCCACCGGCTGGCCCATCGTAGCCACGCGCGCGTGTGTGCGACGGTCGGGCACCCGGACCCCCGTGTCACGGGCCCCCGCGTCACGGGCCGACGGCATCCCGGTCACGGCCGGGTCGCGTCCGCCGTATGGACGCGCGGTGACGGGAGTGGAAAGCTCGAAGGACCGCGGGCGTCGCCGGAGCCGCCATCGCACGCGGGGCCGTGGTGCCCGCGCCCCAGTGACCTCACCGTGCACGGGAGGCAAGGAAATGGGCGACAAGGCGAACGCACACCCCGGAGCCGCCGGCAGGGCTACAGCGGCCGACCACCCCGCGTCCGTACGGAATGTGGTGCTGGTCGGCCACTCCGGATCCGGCAAGACGACCTTGGTGGAAGCTCTCGCGCTCACGGCGGGAGCGGTGAACCGCGCGGGCCGTGTGGAGGACGGCACCGCCGTCTCCGACTACGACGAGATCGAGCACCGGCAGCAGCGCTCGGTGCAGCTCTCCCTGGTGCCCGTCGAATGGGACGGCATCAAGATCAACCTTCTCGACACCCCCGGATACGCCGACTTCGTCGGGGAGCTCAGGGCCGGTCTGCGCGCAGCGGACGCGGCCCTCTTCGTCGTCTCGGCGTCGGACGGCGTGGACGGCTCGACCCGCATGGTGTGGGACGAGTGCGCGGCCGTCGGGATGCCCCGCGCGATCGTGGTCACGCACCTGGAGGCCGCCCGCGCGGACTTCGAGGAGATGACCCGGACCTGCGCGGAGGCCTTCGGCGGCGACGATCCGGACGCGGTCCTGCCGTTGTATCTGCCGCTGCGCGGACCCGAGGGCCCGGACGGGCACGCGTCCGTCACCGGGCTGACCGGGCTGCTGTCCCAGAAGCTGTTCGACTACTCCTCCGGCGAACGCAAGGACGCCGAGCCGGGCGAGGACCAGCTGCCGGACCTGGAGGAGGCCCGCAACCGGCTGATCGAGGGGATCATCGCCGAGAGCGAGGACGAGACCCTCATGGACCGCTACCTCGGCGGCGAGCAGATCGACGTCAAGACGCTGATCGAGGACCTGGAGCGGGCCGTCGCGCGCGGCACGTTCTTCCCCGTCCTCGCGGCCGCCCCCGCCGCCGACGGCGCCCGCCAGGGCCTCGGCACGGTCGAGCTGCTGGAGCTGGTCACCCGGGGCTTCCCGACGCCCCTGGAGCGCGAGGCGCCCCGCGTGACGACCGTCGACGGCGCTCCGCGCGAGCTGAAGCGCTGCGATCCGGACGGGCCGCTGGTCGCGGAGGTCGTGAAGACCTCCTCCGACCCCTACGTCGGCCGGGTCTCCCTCGTGCGCGTCTTCTCCGGCACCCTGCACCCCGACGAGACCGTCCACGTCTCCGGACACGGCCTGGCCGACCGCGGGCACGAGGACCACGACGTGGACGAACGCATCGGCGCCCTGTCCGCGCCGTTCGGAAAGCAGCAGCGGGTCCTGACGCACGCCATCGCGGGCGACCTCGCGTGCGTGGCGAAACTCGGCCGCGCGGAGACCGGCGACACGCTCTCCGCCAAGGACGACCCGCTCCTCATGGAGCCCTGGCAGATGCCCGACCCGCTGCTCCCGCTGGCCATCCAGGCGCACAGCAAGGCCGACGAGGACAAGCTCTCGCAGGGTCTGGGCCGGCTGGTCGCCGAGGACCCGACGATGCGCCTGGAGCAGAACCAGCACACCCACCAGGTGGTCCTGTGGTGCCTCGGCGAGGCCCACTCGGACGTCGCCCTGGAGCGGCTGCGCTCCCGCTACGGCGTCCAGGTCGACGTCGTCCCGCACAAGGTCTCCCTGCGGGAGACGTTCGCGGCGAAGTCCGCCGGGCGCGGGCGGCACGTGAAGCAGTCCGGCGGGCACGGCCAGTACGCGATCTGCGAGATCGAGGTGGAACCGCTGCCGGGCGGCTCGGGCATCGAGTTCGTGGACAAGGTCGTCGGCGGCGCGGTGCCGCGCCAGTTCATCCCGTCCGTCGAGAAGGGCGTGCGCGCCCAGGCGGCGAAGGGGCTGGCGGCCGGGCATCCGCTGGTCGACGTCCGGATCACGCTGCTCGACGGCAAGGCGCACTCGGTGGACTCCTCCGACGCCGCGTTCCAGACGGCCGGCGCGCTCGCCCTGCGGGAGGCGGCCGCCGACGCCCGGATCCATCTCCTCGAGCCGGTGGCCGAGGTGACCGTCCTGGTCGGCGACGCGTATGTGGGCGCCGTGATGAGCGACCTGTCGGGGCGGCGCGGCCGGGTGCTGGGCACGGAGCAGACCAGCGGCGGGCGCACGCTCGTACGGGCCGAGGTGCCCGAGATCGAGATCGGCCGGTATGCGGTCGATCTGCGTTCCCTCTCGCACGGCACGGCCCGCTTCCACCGCGCCTACGCCCGGCACGAGCCGATGCCGCCGCAGGTGGCCGAGAAGGTCCGCCAACAGGCGCAGGACGGCTGACGGTTGGGGCCTGCTTCCACTCAAGTGACGCGCGTGGAAGATGATCCTCCGCATCGGCGGGCGGCTTCGGTCGTCCGCCGACGCGTGTCAGTGGCTGGGGCTACCCTGATGACCTGATCAACAGGTGTGCGGAGTACGGAAGTCGGGAAAGCCGCAGGAGCGGGACGGCGGCGAGTGGGGGCGGGAATGACCGTGGAGGACTTCTTCGGGCCACAGGTGCCCCGGGCGGGCGGCGCGGGCGGTGCCCCGACGTTCGCACTGGCTTCTGCGGCCTACCGGGACACCCCGATGGAGGAGATCAAGAAAGCCGACAACGAGTGGCACCAGTCGACGGTCAAGGACGGCCGGAAGTGGGCGAAGATCTTCCGACCCAACTTCGGTGAGGCGTACGCGCAGGCGGTGATCGACCGCATGCTGGGCGTCGGCCGCGCGCCGCTCATCCAGTCCTTCGGCAGCGAGCCCCAGGTGGTCGTCGAGCACTGCCTCGCGGCCACCCGCATCCGCCGGGAGCGGGACACGAAGCTGACCGCCCTGATGCTGCTGTGCGGCGTGCTCTTCCTGCCCGGCCTGCTGGTCTGGCTGCTCGTCTTCCAGCTCCGCGCCACCATGGGCAGGACGGACAACAAGCGGATATCCGGGCTCGGCACAGGCCTGCTGGTCGCCGTAGGAGCCCTCGCCGTGATCTTCCTGGTCCGGATGCCGTTCACCGGCTTGGCAGGGTGGTACGCGCGCGGGTGCATCGTGGCCCCCGTGGCCGGCTGGTTCCTGGCCAAGCGGGTCTGCGAGAGCACCGCGAGGGATCTGCGCGAGGCCTGGGGCGGGCTGCTCTCCGGCGGCACCGTCGGCGCGAAGGTCCCCGAGGCGGTGCCCACCAGCCCCGACCAGGCCGCGGCCGAGCAGCTGCGTCAGTCCCTGGCCCGGCTCAGCGCCGAACAGCAGTCCAACTCGGTCTTCTACGCCGGCCCCAAGGGCATCCTCGGCATGGGCACCCGCTGGGGCTCCTGGCACCTCGCGGAGGAGCTGAGCCCGCTCGACCCGGTCAAGGGCATCCACGAGTTCCGCAGCTGGACCGTCGTCCGGGCGATCCACGACGAGCTGAGCGTGCTGCACCGGCAGAGCCTGAAGACCGGCGGCTTCCCCGAGCCTCAGGTGCGGCACTGGATCGTCACGCATGTGGGCGAGGGCGCCAAGGAGGTCTCCAGGCCCGAGGGGACCGACGTCGAGGCGTACCAGGTCAAGCCCAGGGCCGTGGAGGACATCTGCAACAACCAGCAGTTCGACAGCGGCGACCGCCACTACCTGGGCGTGCAGTGGCCGCACCTGTGGAACGGCAACCTGATCCTGACCCTGATGATCACCGTGACGGTGCTGAAGGAGACCCTGCGCATCGAGGTCACCGGGCATGCCCTGGGCCCGGTCAACGGACTGTTCAGCAGCAAGCCGGCGGCTCCTACCAAGGAGGTCGCCAAGACCGTCCGCTTCTGGGAGACGCGGACGGTCAAGCTGCCGCTGGTCACCACCGACGAGGTCGTCCGGCTCGCCGCACGCGCCACGATCAGCTGGTATCCGCCGGTGCTGAAGTGGCTCGGCGGCTCCATAGGCCTGCCCGAGCCCTTCGGCCTGCGGCATGCCTGGGCGGACCAGCCCTGGAAGCACCGTTTCATGGCCGACGACGCGCTGCGCGCGGCCACGCCGGTGCTGCGCGCGGTGCACAAGGCGACGCTGAGGGTGCTCCGCGAGCATGACGTCGACGTGGACAAGTTCAGCTCGCGGGCGGCGGCCCTCAGCGGGGCGGTCCAGGAGGTGTCTCCGAAGAAGGCGGACACCTACGACGCGTAGGCCTCCGGCGGTTGGGCCGGGACTTCGTGCGGGTGGGCTGGGGGGCCGTCCCTGGGGGCTGTGCCCCCAGAGGGTAGGGGGCAGACCATGATCAAAAGCGCACTTCAACAAATTGTTGAATTCGGAATTACCCTCTGTAATTCTATTTCCAATTCATTCCGAATTG
>NZ_JBITCT010000068.1:0-40413 GCF_044453465.1 Streptomyces sp. NPDC051677 | reverse complement strand
GGGCCTACTCGGTGACTTGACGATCACTCACTCGGGAAGGTACGCCCCTCGCGCGTCCTCCAGAGGAGCTGATCCACAAGTCCTGAGCATTGCTCCTTGAGCCTCCGCCCCATCACGGTCGACGCCGCGCTCCTGGTTACTCTTAACCACTTCGCCAGTGAGTCCCACGACCCCGCCGTGGCCTACACCGGACTCACGCCTGATCAGTACGTCGCGCTCTCCCTGTCGACTCCCCGCTTCGAAGCCACCCTCGCGAGCGCCGCCCTCAGGGTCGAAGGCCGAGAGGCCGACGCCCGCCTGAACTGGGAGGCGTACGTGCAGCGGGAGCAGGAAGCAGCCAGGCTCGCCCACGAGGCCATACCGAAGACGGCGCTCCTCGCCGACGCCGATGCCATCCACCGCATCGGTCATCAGCTCGGCCTCTGCGGTGAATGCACGGACCAGCTCGTCTCCGGCGTTGTGCTCACCCTGTCGCTTGGATACCCCTACCGCCTCGCTGACCAACGGCACCTCAGCCTCACCGACCTGCTCGCCCAGGTCACCACCGAGGAGCTGACCGAGCTGCTGCGGCACGCCGCGCACTCGGCGAGGGGGCGCACAGAAGAGGCCGCCGCCACGCTCCGGCGCATGCAGCGCGCGGCGCGCTGACGTTCACCCCGTGGCGGCCCGCGGGCCGCCACGGGCCGTCTCGATCGATTTAGGAGACCGCATGAGCCAACTCGACCTGTTCGCCGAGGCCGGTGAGCCCGAGGCGCAGCCCGCCCCAGCCGCCCCCACGGCGCCGCCCCGCAGATTCCTCACCGACATGCCGCCGGCCCCTGCGCCCGTGACCATCCCCGCCGCCGCGCCTCGCCCTTCACTCGCGGTCGTCAAGCGCAAGTTGGGTCACTACCGCCCGTCACAGAGCAACCCGCACACGCACGCCTTCGAGATCGCGGAAGCCGTCAGCCACGCCTGGCATCACGCGCACGGCGGGAGCAGCATCGAAATCCCCGTCGGTACGGTCGCCACGCTCGCTCTGTGGCCCCTGCGCGGCCCGGACGCATACCTCGCCGCCGACTGGTGGCGCAGCCTCGACGACACTGAGCTGCTGGCCGCCTTCCGTGAGTGCTGGGCCCGCATGTGGATCATGCGGCCCGACCTCATCGACCGGGCCACGCCCCTGCACAAGTGGGTCGACGACGAGAAGCCCGATGTTCGGCAGCCGCCGCCGTACGAGCTGTCGTCGAGGCCGCGATCACCAACGGGCTCCTGCACCTGACCGCAAGCGATGATCCCGATCTCCGCTCCACCACCGACGTGATCGGAACCCTGCTTGCTGTCATGCGCTCCGAAGGCGCTCATGATGCACTCGCGGAGATACACACGCCGCCGGACGTCGCCTACCTGATGGCCAGGATGCTCCTCGACGACATGCCGCTTGAGCCCGGCATGAAGTTCGACGAGCCCGCGGGCGGGACTGGTGGCGTGTACCGCGCCGCCGTACAGGTCATGCGTGAACGCGGCATCGACCCGCACCAGTTCGGATGGTCGCTGACGGACATCGACCCCCTCGCGGCGGCGGGCGCCGCCGTCAACGCGATCCTCTGGGACCTCGGCCCGCACGTACTAATCGGGTGCGGCGACACACTGCACGAAGGCAACGTGCCCGCCAGGGCCGCCCGGGAGGCACTGGAGTCCCTGGAACGGCGCGATCGACTGCACTCGCAGGCCGTCTTCCTCGCGGCCATCCAGAAGGTCGAAGCCCTGGTACGCGATATAGCGGCCTGACCTGGGGAAACTGACTTAGTCGATCTTGAACCCTCCCCTTAATGCATATAGAATAGAACCAATAAGGGGAGGGGGTCATGGAAGAGCCACCGTTCACATTCCCGTACTGCCGGAGCCACGACGTCCGGTGCCAGAAACCGGGCTGCGGCGCCTGTGCATGCGACCACTGCTTCGACTGCGGAGCCTGCCCCACCGAGGGATGCGACCACGACGCCTAGCAGTCGGCCGACCACGATTTCCACAACACATCACGACTGGAGCGCAGATGACCTACAAGAAGGGCGACCGCATCGCCCTCGTACACACCACCGACTCACACACCGGACTCAAGCCCGGTGACGAAGGCACCGTCCACCGGTTCGACACCAACCTCTCCATCCTCTCCGTGAACTGGGACAGCGGCTCCACCCTCTCGATGCTTCTCGACGACGGCGACGAAGTACGCCCCGCATAGCCACACCGGGCCCGCCCCGGCAGGGGGCGGGCCCGTCGCTTCACCCGCAGACCTCTTGGAGAACCACACATGCTCATTACCGACGCCGCAGTCCGAGAAGCCGCAGCCAACCTCGCCCAAAGCCTCGGCGGCGACTGGGTGATCGACACCGCAGCGCCCGCCGACGGCGCAGCCCACCTCATCTACAGCGACGGACGAGGCATCAGCTTCCGCCCCATCTTCGGCGGAACCACCGTCCAGCTCTGGATCACCGGCAGCGCCGCACCTCCGCTTCCCGACGGCGCTGCCCTGGCCGACCATGCCCTCCGTGAAGCGCAACTCGCTGCACGCCTGGCCGAAGGGCACCGCTACAACAAGGCGACCACTCTCGTCACCGAAGCCGACGAAGATCCGGAACTCATCATCCTGCGCACCCTCGAAGACGACCTCCTCCCCGCCTTCGACTACAAACCCCGCTACGTCGGCCACCGGCCATGGATAGACCTGTTCGACAGCGCACTCTCGCAAGTGATGGATGAAGCCCCGCCGGCCACGGGCACCTCGCTGCGCGACTGCGGCCCGGAAGCCCACACGCCGCCGTCCGACGTCGGTGAAGACGCCGAGCCCGCGACCGACACTGCCTCTGGCTCCGTCGACGATGACCTGCTGATCGAGCACGATCCAACATCATCGGCCGACGGTGACCAGCAGCCTGAAGACCCCGCCGCCGGCGAGGTCCAGGAGGGAGATCCGGCACCCGCCGAAGAGTCCGCCTCCGCGCAGCCGCCACGCGCCCAGCCCGGGCCCGACTCCATCCCGGATCCGAAGCCCGCCGAGGAGAACAGCGGAGAAGTGGACGATCAGCCCGCAGAAGAGACGAGCCCCACCACGAAACGGCGCCCGCGCAGCCGCGCTTCCAAGCGTCGTCCGAAGGCCGGCTCCACCTGATCACGTACGACTCGACCAGGGAGCGCGGCTCACGCCGCGCTCCCTCCGGAGCGCCATGAGCAACGACACGGAGCCATCACCCGCCAACGCCACTACACCGTCTTCCGAAAGCGGAGAGGGAAGTCCTCCGCCCGACCTGGTTCAGAGCCCAGACCCGCTACATGGCAACGCCAGTCGCCACGCTTGCATCCCTGCTGGGCGTGTCCCGCGCCGCAGGCGAGCGCGCCGGGGACCCTGCACAGGAACATCTCCACGTCAGTCGGGACCACGGAGGCTCCTCCGGATGACGGCCCGACACGGACGGACCCCCGCGTCGGCGGGGGCCACCGCCCATTCGGGTCACGGTCTGGCGACAGCGTCGGAACACCCCCGCGTCGGCGGGGACCACTCGACAATCACCAGGCCGACCGGGCCGCACGTCGGAACACCCCCGCGTCGGCGGGGACCACTCGACAATCACCAGGCCGACCGGGCCGCACGTCGGAACACCCCCGCGTCGGCGGGGACCACAGTCGCCGTGTGAGTGAACCGCGAACCCACGACGGAACACCCCCGCGTCGGCGGGGACCACGCCTCGGCCGGGTTGTGCGCTCCGCAATGGTGCGGAACACCCCCGCGTCGGCGGGGACCACCACGTCCGCCTACTGGTAGTCGTCGCCGAGGACGGAACACCCCCGCGTCGGCGGGGACCACTCGGGGCCGAGGCAGAGCCAGGGGTAGGGGATCGGAACACCCCCGCGTCGGCGGGGACCACATCTACGACTCCTCCAACAACCTGGTGGGCGCCGGAACACCCCCGCGTCGGCGGGGACCACTGGATCGGATCGGTGGGGACGGCGAAGGGGAGCGGAACACCCCCGCGTCGGCGGGGACCACAACACGGACACATCCGTCGTGGCCTGGGAAATCGGAACACCCCCGCGTCGGCGGGGACCACCTACTGCTGGTAGGCGGGGATCAGCTGGCGGACCGGAACACCCCCGCGTCGGCGGGGACCACACTTCCTGACCTGGCCTTCAACGGTCGCTTTGCCGTTGCTTTGCGGAAGTTTCCTGCACTAGGACGTCCTTCCTCGGCCTCGAAGTGGGGCTGAAGCGATCTCTGCCCGGAGGATGTCAGTGGCCTGTGGTTGGGTTCAACGGGTCGTGGGTGCGGTTGATTCAGGGGAGGAGCCTACCGTCATGGCAGCGCCGTTTGAGGGAGTGGATGAGTCGGCGTGGGGGAAGTCGAGGGGGCTTGATCCGTTGCTTCCGCCGTATCCGCTGGTGCGGCATCTTCTGGATGCGGCTGCGATGACGTTGTACTTGTGGGATCGGTACCTTTCCGAGTCGCAGAGGCGCTGCATTGCCAAGGGGCTGGGCTTCGCGAGGGATCTCGGGCGGGCTCGCGCGGTGACGGCGCTGTGTGCTGGTCTGCATGATCTGGGGAAGCTGTCGGGCTTTCAGATGTGCGATGTTCGTGCCCGTGAGGGTTTGAGTCAGGCTCTGCGGCGGGACCTTGGACGTATCGGGGTGGAGCGGATGCCGCACGAGGTGGCGGGGATGCACGCCGCTGCGTCGGTTCTGGCCGTTCTGGGGTTCCAGGAGGACGGTGGGTCTGTCAACGGGGCGATGCGCCGGGTGGCGGAGATCATCGGTGGACACCATGGGCGGTTCCGTGAGGCGGTGGACTTCCACCCGGCCAACATGGACTTGCTGGGTGGGCCGACGTGGGAGAGGCAGCGGGAGTCCCACGCCCGTGTCGTGTTCGGCGCGCTGGGCGCGCCGGCGCCGCCGGAGTCGGTGGAGGCAGCGGCGGCGGTGCTGGTGACCGGTGTGGTGATTCTGGCGGACTGGCTGGTGAGCCAGGAGGGGTATCTGCGCCGTCGGCAGCGTCGACTGGACGTCTCGTTGGCCGTGCATTTCGAGGAGTCGTGCACGGTTGCCGAGGAACTGGTGCGCGAGGCGGGCCTACTGCCGGTGGAATTGGTGCGCAAGGGCTTCGCCGAGGCGTATGGGATCGACGGGGAACCGAATCCGTTGCAGCGGTCGGTGGCCGAGGAACTCCCCGTCGCTGTCGCGGGGATGGGGCCAGCGGACTCGGGTGGGCGCAGCGGCGGGATTCTGCTGGTGACGGCGGCTCCGGGGGACGGCAAGAGCGAGACCGCGCTGGAGGGCGAGCGGGTGCTGTCGGAGCGGTTCGGCACGCGCGGGTTCGCCTTTCTGCTGCCGACGATGGCGACCAGCGACCAGATGTACGCGCGGGTGGCCGGGGTGGTGGCCCGGCAGGCGGGCGACGGGGCCGGGCTGACGCTCACGCACAGCATGGCCTGGCTGAACAGCGCCTACGCCGAGGACGCGGTCAGCGTGGACGAGTTGCGGGTGGCGACGTGCGAGGGGGAGGAGGACGGTGCGGGCGGGGCGGAGCGCAGGGAGGCGGATATGCGGCCGGTGCGTTGGCTGCGGGGTGCGAAACGGCCGCTGCTCGCCCAGTTCGCGGTCGGGACGGTGGATCAGGCGCTGATGGCGGTTCTGCCGGTGCGGCACAACGCGCTGCGGCTGCTGGCGTTGTCCGGGAAGACGTTCATCCTGGACGAGGCGCATGCCTACGACCCGTACATGCAGGTGCTGCTGGGCCGGCTTCTGAACTGGCTGGGCCGGTACGGGGTTCCCGTGGTGCTGCTGTCGGCGACCTTGCCGGCCTCGGTGAGCGACCGGCTGATCAAGGAGTATCTCAGGGGCGCGGGGCACACCAGGTCGCAGCTCAAGGGGCGGACCTTTGCCGCGCCGTATCCGGGCTGGCTGTACGTGGGCGCGGCAGACGCGACGACCGCGGAGATCTCCCCAGCGCGGCAGGAGGAGCAGGCCGGGGCTCGGAGCATGAAACTCGCGGTGCAGGTGGAGACGGTGGTGCACGGCGCGGGCGGCGGCGAGCGCGATCGGCTCGCGGTGATCGAGCGGCTGCTTCAGCCGGTGTTCGCGGACGAGGGCGGCTGCGCCCTGGTGGTGTGCAACACCGTCGCCGAGGCCCAGGGAACGTACACGCACCTGCGCGGGCTGCTGCGAGAGCGCCGGGAGGCGGGCGGCGGCGATGAGGTGCAGCTGCTGCACGCGCGGTTCCCCGCCGAGGATCGCGAGCGACGCAGCACGATCGTCGCGGACGGGCTGGGGCGCTCGGGGCCGCGCCCGCAGCGGCGAATCGTCGTGGCCACCCAGGTCGTCGAGCAGTCACTCGATCTGGACGCGGACGTCGTCATCAGCGATCTGGCCCCGCTGGCGCTGCTCCTGCAGCGGGCGGGCCGGTGCTTCAGGCACGAGACGTGGTGGGCGCAGCACGGTCGGCCGCAGGGCCGACCGCGGCCGGCGTGGGCGACGGGCGCCCGGCTGGTGGTGCTGGATCCGTTGGCTGGCGACCGGGCGGTTCCGGCGCAGTGGGGGGAGGTCTACGCGCCGTTTCTGCTGTCCGCCACCTCCGACGTCTTGGCCCGACAGGGCGGGCAGCCCCTTGAAATCCCGGAGGGGGTGCAGGCTCTGGTCGAGGAGGTGCACGGCGACCGGGCGGATCGCTTCGTATGGGACGACCCGGCCAAGTCCGCCGCCTACACCGCCTACCGAGGCAAGGAGCTTGCCGAACGCAGCGTCGGGGAGGTGCTCGTCATCCCCCGGGCAGGCAGCGTGTCCGGTCTCCACGACCTGCATCACCTGACGGGCGCGGAGGATGAGTGGGAGGCGGCGACACGGCTCGGCGCCGACGCCGTACGCCTGTTGTGCGTCTACGTCCACGCCGACGGCGCCGTCACCCTGGACGAGGACGGCTCCCGCCCCCTGCCGGGAGCCGACGGCGGCACTCTCGCGCCTGCCGACGTGCGCGCCGTCATGGCACGCACCATCCCCGTCAACGCCGACTGGTTCAAAGGGGAGCGGGACCACCACGGGGTTCCGGACCAGTGGAGTGAGCACCCTCTGCTCGGCGATCTGGTGATGCTGCGCCAGCCGATGGCCGACGGACGGGCGCGGCCTGTGACCGTGGGGGGCAAGAGCCTCTACCTGGATCCAGAGTTGGGTCTGGTTCGATGAGCCAAAGAGTCCGACTCATCGAACTGGTCACCCCCGCGTCGGCGGGGACACCGTCGAACAGGCAAGTCTGGCGGACGCCTCTATCGAAACACCCCCGCGTCGGCGAGGAGAGACCGCAGCAGCCGACTTGTGCTAGGCGGCTGCGGATCCCCGCCGTAGTCGACTGTAAGCCTCGGCGAGCGTTGCCAGGATCACGCCACATGCTGTGGCAATGGCGGGGCTCGGCCGAAGAACCAGGATCACAACGATCAGCAGGACGAGCAGCGGGAGTGTCCAGTTGCGGGGGCCAGGCGATAACGGGGGTTGCGACTTGGTCCGTGACAAGGCTGTCTCCTGGGTGTGGTGACGAGGACCGTGCGACGCCTTCGACGATGCCTGGAAGGGACACGTGATCGCAAGGGGGCCTACAAGCCTGGCCGACTGCTTCTATCTTCCAACTAGGTGACCCTTCTATGTCGCTGTGACGGTTGGGCAGAGAGGTATTCCGGATGATCAGTGTGTAGGCGCCGCTGTCAGTGCCGACTGCTTCACTGTGGCCATGGCCTCGGGTCCCACGTTTGGGGCGTTGAGCTACGCAGGTATCTGAGGTGGGCGAGCACGATGAAGGGGGACGGTGAGAATGGCAGGAAGCTTCGATTTACGGAATGAACCGTGGATTCCGGTTCGCTCGGCCGATGGCGCGTCCGTGCGGGTGGGGCTGCGGGAGTTGTTCCTGCGTGCCCACGAGATCACCGACGTGGAGTTGCCGGTGCCGCCAGCGGCGTCTGGGCTGGTGCGCCTGCTCGCGGCGATGGCCGCGCGCATCGCCCGCGACGCAGAGGGTGTGCGCCTGGACGACGAGGACGCGGCGGAGGAGGTCGTCGAGTGGATCGACCTGCGCAACCGGGTTCTGGCGGCGGGACGCTTCGATCCCGTGGCCGTGGATGACTATCTGCACACGAGGGTGCCGGCCGGGTCCTTCGACTTGTTCGATCCGGTGCGGCCGTTCCTGCAGGATCCGCGGCTGATCGCGGAGTGCGTGGACGCGCAGGGCGGGCCGAACGCGTCGGGGGTGAACAAGCTGGTCTTCGGGCGGCCTACCGGCGTCAACGGGGCTGTGTTGTTCGGGCACTTCACGGACAGTGACCCGGTAAGCGTGCCGGCGGCGGAGGCGGCCTGGCACCTCATCGCGCAGCTCTACTACGGGCCGGCCGGGCAGTGCACCCCGCGCCGTATCACCGAGGTACGCACCGGCAGTACGGACGCGGGACCGCTGCGCAAGTCGGTCTCGTATCACGCCTGGGCCCCGGATCTGTTCACCAGCCTGGTCCTGGCCGTCCCCGTGCCGGACGGCGGCCTCGACACAGAGGCGGCGGACGAGTGTCCGTGGGAGGCGAAAGACCTTCCCGACCCCCTCGCCCCTTCAACGGAACTAACCTGGCCAGGACGGCTGTTGACCGGCCGATTCCGCCAGGCGGTCCTGCTGGTGCCCTCGGAGGACCGCACCGCGGTCACCGACGCCTACCTCACGTGGTCCACCCACGAGCCTCGGCACAGCGCGCGTGACCCGTACGTCATCCTCGACCGGGACAGGGAGGGGCAGCTACGTCTACGGGAAGCGGACGGCGGGCGGGCGGTGTGGCGGGACGTGGACGCGCTGCTGCTGAAGGACGCCGGCCGTCCCACGCTGAGGCCGCACAGCCTCAACAGCCTTCCGCCGCAGCTGCGTTCTCGTCTGTCTGTCCGGGCGTACGGCTTCCACCAGGACGGCAAGCAGACCGACACGACCTGGTTCGAGGCCACCACTCCGCCCGTCCTGCAGTGGCAGGAGGAGGCCGATCCGCGCATGGCCCGCCATCTGGCCCGCTGCCATCAGGCGGCCGAAGAGGTTGGCGCACGCCTCGACTACGCCGCGCGTCTGGCCTGGAGACTCGCCACCGACATCGGTGCCGCTGCCGCGCCCAAGGTCAGACTCGACCAGCGAAGGCCCGGCCCCTGGGCCGAGGCCGCGCTGCGCCGCTACTGGCCCGCGGCCGAGCGGGAGTTCTGGCAGATGGCCGCTCCGCAACGCTGCGACAGCCCTCCGCTGCCGCCGCTCGTCCAGACGGCGCTCGCGGCGCTCGACGACGCCATCGGCCCCGCGAACCGGGCCGACATCCGCGTGGCCCGCGCCCGCAACCGTGCCCGAGCGGCCGTACGCGCCCTGCTGCGCGCCGCTGCCTGACCACAGCCGCTCCGTCTCCGCTTCGAGGAGTTCCCATATGAGCACTGCACCCCTCTCAGCGGCCTCCGCGCCGCTGGCCAAGAAGCCACGGTGGTCCGACGGTTTCGTCGCCTACGTCCTGTCGCTGTGCGAGAACAAACGGGCCCAGGCGGACCTGCGCACCGGCCTGGGGCGGCCGGTGGACCGCTGCAACTACCTCCACCGTCACCTCGTGCGCCGCCTGCCCGAGCGGATGCACGGCGACTCCCGGCGCGCCCACTACGCGGTGGCCGCCCTGATCGCGGCCCGGCCTCGGACGGCGCGCCTTGCGGAGGCGGAACGGGCCGAGGGCGTTGAGACCGCACCGTCGTGGTTCGCGCGGGCGAACCTCGGCACCAGCCTTGCCGCCGCGGTCAACGCCCAGGTCATCAAACCCGATTCCGCCGAGGGCGACCTGCACCTGTTCGCCCGGCAAAGCAGCGACGCCCTGCACCTGCGCCTGCCCGCGCTGACCCGGCACCTGCTGGGCGGCGGCATCGCCGTCGACTGGGCGGTCCTGCTCGAGGACCTCGCCCGATGGGACCGCGACCGTGACCGGATCGCCACCCGCTGGCTGGAGAGCTACTTCCGCACCCTCGGCCCCGAGGACGTCGACGCCGTCGGCGAGGACGACACCACTACAGCGACCTTTGACCTGAACGAGGAGAACATCTGATGTCCCTGTTCCTGGACCTGAGCGCCGTCCAGTCGGTACCGGCAGCCAACCTCAACCGCGACGACCTCGGCTCGCCCAAGACCGTCCGCTACGGCAACGCCTCCCGTGTCCGCGTCTCCAGCCAGTCCTGGAAACGCGTCATCCGCCACGGCGTCGAGGGGGACCTGGGGGAGAAGGCCGCCCGCACCCGGCAGGTTCCCATCAAGGTGCGTCAGGCGCTGCAGGCACAGGGGTGGCCGGACGAGCTGGCAGAGTTCGCCGGTGCGCAGGTCGCCGTCAGCGCCGGGAAGAAGGGGATCGGAACGGAGAAGGGGGGGCACACCTCGGTCCTGTTGTTCCTGCCGGAGAGCGGACTGGAGGAACTCGTCGAGGTCTGCGTCGAGCACCGGGACGCCCTGGAGCAGAACCTGGGCAAGAAGAAGCCGCCGGCGCTGCTGCCGGCCGACCGCGTCGAGGAGATCCTCAAGCGGCGCACCGCCTCCATCAGCCTCCTCGGGCGGATGCTCGCCGAACTGCCCGGCGCCAACGTCGACGGCGCAGCCCAAGTAGCCCACGCGTTCACCACGCACGCCGCCGAGCCGCAGCGAGACTACTTCACCGCCGTGGACGACTGGCTCGGCGCAGCCGACACCGGCAGCGGCCACCTCGACACCAGCGAGTTCAGCGCCGGCGTCTTCTACCGCTACGCCACCGTCAACGTCGGCGACCTGCTCGACAACCTCGGCGGCGACCACAAGGTCGCCCGCACGGTCCTCGGCTCCTTCGCCGAGCACTTCCTGCTCTCCTTGCCGCAAGCGAAGAAGAACAGCACCGCCCCCCACACCGTGCCCGATCTCGCCTACCTCGCCGTGCGCACGCAGCGTCCCCTGTCCCTGGCCGCCGCCTTTGAGACCCCGGTCAAGGACAACGACGGTCAAGGCGGCTTCGCGCGCGCCTCCCGCACGGCGCTGGCCGCCTACGCCGGTAGCCTCAACCGTCTGACCGGCAATCGGCACCGGCCTTTCCACGGCCACGCCGCCGTCGACGACCCCACCGCGGACCTGTCCGCGCTCGGGGAGGCGCACGAGTCGTTCTACGGTCTGATCGACGCAGCCCTCGACGCGGCCCTGCCCGCCGGGGGACAGGCGTGAGCGGGCTGGTCCTGCGGCTGGCCGGACCCCTGCAGTCCTGGGGCGAACGCTCGGCGTTCCTCCTGGACCGGGACACCGCCCCCTTCCCCACGCGCTCCGCCATGATCGGCATGTTCGCCGCTGCCGAAGGCGTCCACCGCCACGACACTGCGGCTCTGGAACGCTACGAAGACCTGGAGTTCACCGTCCGCGTCGACCGGCCCGGTACCCGGCTCGTCGACTACCACACCGCCGGCGGAGGCAGGCCCAAGGACGAGACCGCGGCTACCAGCGGCGGCAGCAACAAAGGTGCCGCCGTCATCACCCACCGCCACTACCTGGCCGACGCCGTCTTCGTCGTTGCCGTCACCGGCCCCGACACCACCACCGACCGCATCGCCCGCGCCCTGCACGAGCCGTACTGGGCACCCTACTTGGGCCGCCGTTCCTGCGTCCCCGACGAACCGTTCCTCCTGCGCACCCGGGCAGCAGACCCAACCACGGAACTGCTCCACCACGTCCCGCTCAGCCCGGACCCGGCACGGCCGACGCCCCACGACGGCACAGTCCCGGTCGCCTTCCTCCGGGAAGGGCCGCCCCTGTCGGCACAGGACGAGGCCGATGTCGTCACCGTCCAGGACGTGCCCCGCAGCTTCGACCCCCGCGGCCGCCGCCACGACCGGCGCCGCCTGCACCGCACCGTCGAACACCTCCCCGCGCGCCTCGCCACCAGCCCCCACACCCTCCACCACCGCCTCATCGACTACGCCACGAAGGAGGCCGCATGAACGCAAGCGCGGCCCTCGCCCGCATCCGCCTCAACCCCCAGCACCGAGCGGTCCAACGCGACCTGCGCGACGCCGCCGACATGCACCGCACCCTGATGCGGCTCGTCCCCGACGACCTCGGCACATCACCCCGCCAGAGCGCCGCCCTGCTCTACCGCCTCGACGAGACCGACACCACCAGCACCCTCCTCGTCCAGGCCGCCACCCTCGACCTCACCCGCCTGCCCGACGGCTACGGCCACAGCGACCTCAAGGACCTCACCCCCCTGTTCCAGGCCCTCAAAAAGAACCTCGCCGTCCGCTACCGCATCACCGTCAACCCGATCAAAACCCAACGCCTGCCTCTCGACCGCAAAGGCCAACGCGGCCAGCGCATCCCCCTCACCGGCGCGGACGCCGACCAGTGGTGGATCCGCCGCGCAGCCGAAGCCGGACTCGCCCTGCAAACCCTGCTCCCCACTCCCCTCACCCCCACACGCCACCAGACCCAAGGCCACCAGCCCACGCACCACCACCTGGTGCGCTATGACGGCACCGCCGCTGTCACCGACCCCGACGCCCTCACCCACGCCATCCTCTCTGGCATCGGACGCGCCAAGTCCTACGGAGCCGGCCTCCTCAGCCTCGCCCCCGCCGCATGAACGCGACCGACACCGGCGGCCAGGCCCGAAGACGCCTGGCCGTCCCCACCCTCGCCATGCTCCCGCGCATCGCCGACTCCCTGTCCTTCCTGTACCTCGACATGGTCCGCATCGTCCAGGACGACACCGGCGTCTGCGCCCAGATCAAAACCGACGCCCACCGCACCGACACCGTCTACATCCCCACCGCCGCCCTCACCTGCCTCCTCCTCGGCCCCGGCGTCTCCATCACCACCCGTGCCCTGGCCACCCTCGCTCGCCACGGCACCAGCGTCGTGTGCACCGGAGCCGGAGCCGTACGCGCCTACGCCGGCATCCTGCCCGACTCCCTCACCACCCACTGGCTCGAACAGCAGGTCAACGCCTGGTCCGATCCCCAACGACGACTCGACGTCGCCACCCGCATGTACGAGAAACGTTTCGGAGAAGACACCTGGTCCCCGCCGACGCGGGGGTGAACCGAAGCCACGCACCGCCACGCACCGGCCGGCCACGTGGTCCCCGCCGACGCGGGGGTGAACCGACCTACCAGCAAACATGTACATGCGCCTGAGTGTGGTCCCCGCCGACGCGGGGGTGAACCGAACGAGGGTGCCGACCTCACGACGGAGATCGAGTGGTCCCCGCCGACGCGGGGGTGAACCGAACGAGGGTGCCGACCTCACGACGGAGATCGAGTGGTCCCCGCCGACGCGGGGGTGAACCGGTGGCGAGGAGGCGGCAGGTGCGGGCGATGGCGTGGTCCCCGCCGACGCGGGGGTGAACCGTCGCTGGTCGAGTCGGGCGAGATCGTCCGTGCGTGGTCCCCGCCGACGCGGGGGTGAACCGTAGGCGAGGTCGCCGACGTTCGCGGCGTTGTTGTGGTCCCCGCCGACGCGGGGGTGAACCGGCGCGCACGCTCACCACGGGTTCCGGCGAGACGTGGTCCCCGCCGACGCGGGGGTGAACCGGCGCGGCGCTGATCGCCGATCCACGCGTCATCGTGGTCCCCGCCGACGCGGGGGTGAACCGCAGAAGAAGCAGCAGCAGGGCACCGACTACCGGTGGTCCCCGCCGACGCGGGGGTGAACCGACGAACCTCGACGCCGTCATCGACGCGCCGACGTGGTCCCCGCCGACGCGGGGGTGAACCGCAGCATGGTGCGGACCTCCGTCCGCTGCCAGTGTGGTCCCCGCCGACGCGGGGGTGAACCGCCCGACCGGGTGGCCAGCCTCGACCCAGAGCTGTGGTCCCCGCCGACGCGGGGGTGAACCGGTTCTCGACCGTCAGCGGAACTTCGGCGAGTCGTGGTCCCCGCCGACGCGGGGGTGAACCGCCGCCCAGCTCCTCGGCCACTGCGCCGCCTTCGTGGTCCCCGCCGACGCGGGGGTGAACCGTCCCCCAGGACCGGGGTCAGATCGGTGATGATGTGGTCCCCGCCGACGCGGGGGTGAACCGTGCCCGGATGGCGCGGGACGTGGCTCCCTTGGGTGGTCCCCGCCGACGCGGGGGTGAACCGGGAATCCAGTGCAGAAGACGGATAAGGCCGCCGTGGTCCCCGCCGACGCGGGGGTGAACCGCCACTGGCGGGCGGTGTCGCCGACGGCGAGGTGTGGTCCCCGCCGACGCGGGGGTGAACCGGAGCCGCGCGTGGCAGTCACCACCGAGCAGGCGTGGTCCCCGCCGATGCGGGGGTGAACCGGACCGAAAAACGCCCCGCCGGTTGGACCGGCGGTGGTCCCCGCCGACGCGGGGGTGAACCGGTCGTGGAGCGTGGCGACGAGCAGCCGCAGACGTGGTCCCCGCCGACGCGGGGGTGAACCGTCGAATCCTGCGGTGGGCTACCGGCTGCAGGTGTGGTCCCCGTTGACGCGGGGGTGAACCTGTGGTCTGGCCGGGGGTGGCGAGGTCGCGGGTGTGGTCCCCGCCGACGCGGGGGTGAACCGACCATCGACGGACGGCAGTACGCCACCCGGGCGTGGTCCCCGCCGACGCGGGGGTGAACCGGACGCCGAGGCCGACCAGGCGCACACCACCCAGTGGTCCCCGCCGACGCGGGGGTGAACCGGCCGTATCTGCGGCGATCCGCGCACCGCCCCGGTGGTCCCCGCCGACGCGGGGGTGAACCGACGTGCACTCCGCTCAGGCCGGGCTGGTCGGTGTGGTCCCCGCCGACGCGGGGGTGAACCGTCAGTCGGTACGGCAGTGCCTTCGAGCGACTAGTGGTCCCCGCCGACGCGGGGGTGAACCGAACACCGTCCAGGACGTCGCCGACGCCAACCGGTGGTCCCCGCCGACGCGGGGGTGAACCGCCAAGGCGGACATCAAGAAGCGCGGCCCGAACGTGGTCCCCGCCGACGCGGGGGTGAACCGAATTGACGGTGCGACTGGTGGCTTGCGTCACTGTGGTCCCCGCCGACGCGGGGGTGAACCGTTCGAACCAGCCCCGACCGCCGGGTTCGTGGCGTGGTCCCCGCCGACGCGGGGGTGAACCGTCCACGGCGCGGCCTGCAAGGTCATGTCGTACGTGGTTCCCGCCGACGCGGGGGTGAACCGACAACGGACAACGCCCACCGGCCGTACCTCTGGTGGTCCCCGCCGACGCGGGGGTGCACCGCTTCTGTCCGGCCTGCACACGGGCTGCCCGAAGTGGTCCCCGCGGACGCGGGGGTGAACCGGTCGACGAGATCCGCGCGATGCTCGGGGCCCGGTGGTCCCCGCCGACGCGGGGGTGAACCAGCCGTCCGCGCCTGGACCGCACAGCAGTTGGCCGCCGCGGAGGAGTGGTCCCCGCCGACGCGGGGGTGAACCGCTGTCGCGGGAGCACGACGGGTGGGAGCCCGAGTGGTCCCCGCCGATGCGGGGGTGACCCGACGACGGTCTTGCCTGCGCCGGTGGGCAGGACGTGGTCCCCGCCGACGCGGGGGTGAACCGCAGCCGGCCGCGTACATCTCCACCGTCCTCGCGTGCTCCCCGCCGACGCGGGGGTGAACCGCTTCTGTCCGGCCTGCACACGGGCTGCCCGAAGTGGTCCCCGCGGACGCGGGGGTGAACCGGTCGACGAGATCCGCGCGATGCTCGGGGCCCGGTGGTCCCCGCCGACGCGGGGGTGAACCGCTCCGCATCTGGTTCGGGTGGCTGGCGGGGAAGTGGTCCCCGCCGACGTGGGGGTGAACCGGCATTCGACTACCTGTTCGAAAAGCGGCAGCAGTGGTCCCCGCCGACGCGGGGGCGAACCGCCCTCCACGCCAACGTCGAAACCCGATGGGGCGTGGTCCCCGCCGACGCGGGAGTGCACCGATGGGCCGGGTGTATCGCGGTCTCTGGACTGCCCTCGCTGCTGCACGAATTCGTGGACGGCTCCCGATGCCTGCGGGCTGGTTGGTTGAGCAGAGGACCTCCATGGCTTCGGCTGTTCAGGAACCGCTGTGTAACGGTCCCCGCCAATGCACCCGTGACCTCAAGCTATTCGACGGTGATGCCACCTGGGCGTTGGAAGAGGAATCCGCTGCGGGCGGGCTCGAAGCGCCGTCTTGAGCTGGCGGGATCAAGTCCGCAGCTCCTTTGCCTCGCCTATCCCGGGCTCGTTCGGGACGCGTTCGGGACGCAAGGATAGGAACAGACCGACAACGACGGCGGGGCGTCGACATGGCTCACCTGGGCTGACCAGGGAAAACGTCAAAGATGAGCGTTGATCGACAAGGGCCGCCAAGGTCCCCAATGGACTCATAATCCGTCGGCCGTGGGTTCGAGTCCCACCCGCCCCACTTGTGCAGGGCTTTGACCTGCGGAAACGTTCATTTTGTCCTGTCGGATCGTCAACTTTACCTGAACGGACTGAATCCGCTGCGCGCGAGTTCGGCCTCGTTCCCGGTGTCGATAGCGCGAATGCCCCCTGACCTGCACGGATGTTCCAGTTCGTAGCGGTTGAACCTTGCCGTATATGGCTCCTGAGGCTGGTGGGGCACTTAATTTGGGACGCTGGTTGGACGCGAGGAAACCGGAAGGGGTCGCTCCGGCACTGGCCCATCCATTCTGCTCAGGGGCGTAGCAGGGGGAGGCGCGGTGTAGTGGGGGCAAGGCTCGCCTGGATCGTGCCCTTGCTGACGCGGCTGGTCGGCGTGAGGGAGAAACGGCCCGTACTGAAAACGGCCCCAGATCACACCAGGGAGTTGCCCCAAGGGCCTCGCGGCTTCGGCGGGGCATCTAAGCCGAGGGTTGCCGACGTACCCCGTTGGGATGCTCAGACTACGGACTGCCTGTAGCTGGGTGGCCGAGTGACGGACGATGATCAGGGTGCTGGGCGCCCCTGGGGTCACGGTGTAGCTGCCAACCGTGGAGCAGCGAGAAACGGCCTGTACGGGAAACGGCACGAAGGGTCACTCAGAGTGCGCGGAGACGGCTGTGGACGTTCACCCCGTTCCGTGCGAGGTGTTTGTTCTACGGCGCGGGGGCGGGGCAAGCCCAGCCTGCGCGGGGGCCGACTCGTAGACCTTGATCGTGTTCGCTGGGAATGGGAGCTATCCCCGCATGGGCAGGGCAACTTCTTCTACGACAGCAACCTGTACGTCGAGAAGGAGCTATCCCCGCGTGCACGGAGCCGACATGTGGCTGTGGATCATAGCGATCAAGCCCGTGGAGCTGTTCCCGCATGCGCGGGGCCGACTCTGTCACCGTCCCGGTCGTGAGCGGCACGCCCGAGCTATCGCAGGGCCGACTCGAGGAGGATGCTGATGAGGGGGCGGCGGAGCAATCCCCGCGTGCGGGCCGACGAGCCCTTCGGTATCCTGTCGACCCGGGACCGGGAGCTATCCCCATATGTGTGGGGTCGACCACCGCGTCGAGTGCTTCCGGAAGGGCTGGGTGGAGCCATCCCCGGCAGCGCGGGGCCGACGCAACCGTCTTCCGGATGTGCGGTCAGAGCTGGGGGCTATCCCCGCGCACGCGGGGCTGGCATGAACCCGGTGCAGTCCCAGCTGGGGTTGCCGGAGTTATCCCCGCCTGCGCGGGGGCCAAAGGTCAGAATGGACGCGCTCTTGACCTATGCCCGAATGGGGCTAGGCAGCACCTTAGCTGTTGTGGTCGGCTGGCTGAATTTGTTGCCCAGTCCACCTGGTCAAGCCGGTGACGGGGTCACAAGTGATACCGGTGGGGCCACTGATGCAAGTCCCGGTGCTGGGGTTCAACAGGCCGACGTAGCGGTTTCGCAGGGCCGCGCGGGGGACGATCGGCCAGGTTTCGGGCAGAGGGAGGGCATTCAATCCGGTGAACCAGCGTGCCGGCAGGGACGCGGTGTTGAGGAGGAGGTCTTTCTGCTGTCGGTGGCGGGCCGGGGAGTGGGCGCCATAGCGGGCGAGGTCAGCGCGTCGCTGCCCGGATGGGTCGTAACTGAGGATGCCGTCTGGCTGCTTGTACAGGAGGATGGCGTCGATCGCAGGCTCACTGAGGCGGGAGATGGCGCGGATGCCGGCGATGCCGTTGCTGTCGCCGGAGCCGTGGCTCTTGCCGGATGCGAGGTCGGTCGCGGGAATTGACCTGCCGCGGCGGGTGAAGGGACGGAACGCACGGCTGCGGGACTGGCCCTCCTCGTTGCCGTGGTCGCTTTGCAGGCGGCGTGACGTGCGGTCGAGAAGCTCGCCGAGTGCCCCGACGACGGTGGGTTTTGGACCGTAGACGTCTTCGATCAATGAGGTGGTGTCTGCAGGCGTGATGACATGCACGGTGCCGTCTTCGCGGGCGCGTCGGATGAGGGTGTACCAGGTGGCGGCCAAGAGGTAGGGGGGATACACGTGGCCGTCAGGGTTGCCCTGAGACCGTGCTTCGCCCAGGTTCGGAGGTTCGAACATGGGCAGTTCGTCGGCGCCAGGCTGGGTGAGAATGGTCATGAGGGGCTTGCGGAACACTTCGGGCCGTGAGGAGTCGTTGACTTGGTGCCGGTGGACGCGGCCGCGACGCTGGATCAGGACGTCGATCGGCGCGAGGTCGGTGTAGATCCGGTCGAAGTCGATGTCGAGGGACTGCTCTGCAACTTGCGTGGCGATGACCAGAAGACGGTGTGGCCGCTCGGGGTTGCGGTGAGTGCGGTCTTTGCCCAGGCCGAGGCGCTTGATCAGAAGGTCTTCACCGGGGAGTCGGTAGCGGGGCAGGTTCTGGCCGTGCAGGAGCATGATCTCTCTCGGTGACCATCCGTGCCTCTGGGCGCTGTGAGTGGCGGCTCTGTACAAGTCGACGGCTGTGGTCACGCGGTTGCGGATGACGAGGCTGACTCCGCCCTTTGTAACCTCGTCCATCAGTTGTGCGGCGAGGGCGGCGCTGCCGGGATCGGGCTGGAAATCGATGAATGTATGCAGCTCCGTAGGGGCGGTCCGGTCGCTTTGGCTGCTTCGGCTGGCGTTGTTGGTTTGGCCGGTGCGGGTGATGGTGCCGTGTTGGTCTACGACGGTGATGGGGCCGGTCTGGTCCGTGTGCGTCACGGGGGCCCGGTGGCCGTCGCACCACGCCTGGATGAGGGCGGTGCGTACGGCGGTGGGCAGGGTTGCGGAGAGGACGACGACGGAGGCGCCGGCGTCGGCGAGCCATGCGATGGCGGCTTCGAGGAGTCCTTGCTGGAAGAGCTCGTATGCGTGGGCCTCGTCGATGATGAGTGTCTTGGCGGCGAGGCCGAACATGCGCAGCATCCAGTGATGGCTGGGCTGGGCGGCGAGGGCCACTTGGTCGACGGTGCCGATGGCGAAGGGGGCGATCAGGCCCAGGCAGCGGCGCAGGTACCAGGGGCTGAGGACGGCCCGGCGCTGTAGGGGGTCGTCGGGCGAGGGAGTGGAGATGAAGTCTTCGAGCCCGTCGAGTCCAGCCTGCGTCCGGGTGCGGCCGGCGTCGAGGAGCTGGTGGACGAAGTCGGTGGCTTCCGCCGTGCTGTGGACGACGGCGAGGTTGGCCGTGTTCTGCTCGCCGAGGGACCGGTCCATGAAGGCGGCGATCTCGCGGGCCGTTTGGTTGGCGGCGGCCCGGGTTGGCATGGCCATGTACAGGCCCTGGTATCCGCAGGTGACGGCGAGGTGGTGGGCGCACCACAGGGCGAGGCGGGTCTTTCCCGATCCGGTGTCGGATTCGACGATGACGAGCGCGGGACCGGTGGCGGGCAGGGCGGCCATGGCGGCGGACTGGAAGGGGCGCGGTGTGGTGTCGGGGAACAGGTCGGTCCAGTCGGCGGTGGGCTCGGGCTGCCAGGCGTCCAGCCGTAGTCGCGTGACCGCGGCGCGGGCCTGCATGCCGGAGGCGTGCCACCACTGGGGCGGGCTGGTGGTGAGGGTGCGGTAGGTGAAGTGGGATTCGTCGGAGGCGATCCAGTCGGCGAGGATCACCAGTCCGGCGAACAGCACCAGTGCGCTGGGGCGTTCGGGCATCACCAACTGGGGGAGGGTGGTGAGATCGACTCCGATCAGGTTGGCCGTGTCCTGGATGAGTTCTGAGTAGATCGGTAGCCAGTCTGTGATGTCGGCAGCCATGGCCGCGCGGCCGATGGTGTCGGGGCTGGGGATGTCTCCGTGGTGGCCGCCGAGGAGGGCAGCGGTGGTGTGGAGTCCGGCTGATGGCGAGCCGGTACCGCCGCAGTCCTCGCAGATGCAGCCGAGGAGCCGTGGCAGATGTACGGCGGTGATGTGTTCGTGTCGCGCGCCGGGTTGGGCGTCGAGATCCTTGCCGAGGGGAAGACCGGCGGCGCGGGCCTGACGCTCCCATTCAGTACGGGCCTGCCGCAGATAGGGGCCGTCCCAGCGGCTGGCGCCGAGCATATGAAGGAAGCACCCGGAGCCCTTCCCGAGGTCGTGCAGGGCGGCGAGGAACATCACCACTCGGCGGGCCGTGTCCTCACGGCCGCCGCCGAATGCGTCGGCGAGCCGGGCCCAGGCCGTGAGGGGGAGATACCGGTCCCACAGCTGAGCGACGCAGGCGGCTGTGTCGAGAGCGTGAGCGAGCAGAGGATTCCACGCCGGGCCGCCCCCGCGACGACTGATTCTGTACCGGTCCGTCTTGGCCCAGATGAAGAAGTGTCGTCGCGTTGACCAATTATGACTAGTCGTCATATTCCCCTCCAGATGGTGCTACTGTCCCCATCCGCAACGGTGCTGCCAACAGAGCACGTTCTTTTTGAAGCCAACTCCACCTGGAAGGAGGTGGAAGCACGATGCGGTGGGAACCGCGAGCCCAAGCATGCATCCCGGTACTGACAACCGGACCTGACCTGCAGCGAGTCAAGGTGAACCTGGTCGATGTGTTCCGCCGGGCCGATGAACTGACCGCTGTCTGCGGTGACACCCCGGGTGAAACAGCCGCGCTGATCGACTGGCTGATCGGCCTGATCCACGCGGCGGATCAGCATCCCGAGACCTCCGACGAGTGGCTGTCGTGGGTTACAGACCGCACACCGCTGAACAGAGTGGCCGACTGGATCGCAAGTCACTCCGGATGCTGGGACCTCTTCGACCCCGAGCGGCCCCTCGGTCAGAACCCCGCCCTCCGCCCTCACCTCGACGACTACGGTGTCGGGCCCGCACAGCTCTTCCTGGAACGGGTCGGGGACTACAACCAGTTCTTCAACCTCCACCATCTCCACCATCCGGAACCCGTACCGGCGGATGCCGCGTGGCGTGCGATGCTCACCCAGCACGCGTACGGGATCGGGATGCGCGGCAGGATCAAGGCCAAGGACATGGGACTGCCGGGGACCTTCACCAACCTCGGGACCAACCGGCTTGCCACCCGCCTGAAGGTCGTCGCCCGCCCGGCCTGGCCAGGTGCCACCCTCGGTGATCTGCTGCGCGTCAACACCGCTCCGTGGGCGCATGAGCCCGGGCCGCTTAATCTGACGTGGAATCAGGAAAGGTCCCGGCGACGAGACTTCACACGCCCGGGGCCACAGCAAGCCCGCACCCCGCAGGGCCCTGCCGATCTCCACACCGTGCTCGGCCGCTCGATCGTACTGCGCCCGACCGTCCTTCCCGACGGCAGCGTCGGCGTCGACCGGGTCCTCATCGGCGCCGGTGAAACCCTTGCCGAGTTGCCCGCCATGTACTTGCAGGATGCCGTCACTTTCGAAACCCCGGGCGGGAAGAGGACCCTGCTCAAGCCGTCTCCCACGAGGGAGCTATGGCGCGAGTCTCATGCTCTGTACGCGGCCGTCGCCGAGCGCGACAAGGGCATCGATCTCTACGGCCGGGTCGCGATGCTGCACGGCCGTCGGGTCCACCTGTGGGCCATCGGCCTGCTCGCCACCCAGGGAAAGCTCACTACATGGTTGTCTGACGAGTTCCCGTACGTGCCCGGCCGGGAGACCCAGCTGAGTCACGCCGCCGAGCAGGGCTCGTCGATCTGCGAGTACACCGCGCGCTCCCTCTATCTGGTGGCTGAGGCCACACGCGAGATCGCCTATCCCAATCCCAAGCCGGACGACAAGGCTGCCCAACTCGCCCGCTTCAACGGTGAACCTGAGATGTGGGCCGGGGCTGGCGACCTGTTCCACCACCTGCTGGACCAGGTGGCCGACACCGGCGCCGCTACCGAGGCCCTGGCCACCTTCGGCCGCGATACCCGTGCCCTGGCCATCACGTCCCTCGATGGGCGCCTGACCAGCCTGCCCCCAGGAGGTACCGGACTGCAGGCCCGCGTCACCGCGCGCGCCCGGCTTCGCGCCCTTCTCGGCCACAGCAAAGCGCCTGTCCAGCTGAAGGAACCCGCAGATGCCTGATTTTCTCCCGGCCGCCGACACAAAGCCACCCGGCAGCCAGCTCTCGGATTGGCTGTGCGGCCTGGTCCGCAAGCACAATCTCTGTGCTCTCGCAGCCCTGCGCAGACCAAACCCGCCCCGCCGCACCGAGGCCCACCACCTCGCCGCGGCGTTCGCCCCGTCCGATGAACAACAGCAGATGTATCTATTCACCGCGTTCCTCTTCGCCCGCTACCACGCCGGAGCACTCCGCCCGCATTACGGATACGGCGACATGGGTACAGCCATGCGGAAGATCGGCAGCGGTGTCGGCCGCGGCCCCGCCGACCCCGGGGCCAAGCGGCTGCTGGACCGGATCACCGCATCCCGCGAGATCCCCTGGCGGCACCTGCAGCACGCCATCGAACGGGCCCGCGCCTGCGACACCTCCCCGCCGTCCTGGGCCCAGCTCCCCGAGGACCTGGCTCGTTGGAACAGCCGAGACCGGTTGAAGAGCCGAGACAGGTCCGTCGCCGATAGCTGGGGTGCCTCCTTCTACACCCCCACCTACACGAAGAGGACAACCACGTGACCGCCCTCACCACCCCGGCCGCAGAGCTTCTCACAGGTGATCAGTACCTCTCCCTGCACCTGCTGGAGACATTCACCGCAGCACTTCCCGTACGCGACGAGAACGGTATGCCCAAGCAGTTCGTCTTCGGCGGCGACCCCCGTACGATGATCACCGCACAGGCACGGCGACGTGCCGAACGCACCCACAGCCGCGAGCGCGCCAACGCCGGCCAAGGACCACTCGCCGGATACACCATGGGCATCCGCACGCGCGAATGGGCCAAACTCACCGCCAAGGCGCTCACCGACCAATTCGGATGGGACTGGGCCGATGCGCTGGCCACCGCTAAGGCCCTACTCGAGGGCGTAGGCCTGAAGTTCGGTGCCAAGCCCACCACTCGCGACCTGACCCAGGTGCTGCTGTTTGCGCCCGAGGACGCCGGACAAGTCATCGCCGACTGGGCCCACGAACACCGCGCCGAAGTGACCACTTGGACCAGCGACTACCTCAGGGCCAAGGAAGCGGGTGCCAACGCCGAGGCTGCGAAGAAAGCCGCGGCCGCAGCCGCCAGAAAGGCGAAGAAGAACGGCACTGACGCTCCCGCCACGGCTGCCGACGACAACCAGCCCAACAGCGAGGAGCAGCTCCCGCCCGTACCCCGCAAGATCCGCGAAGCGATCCTGTCGGCGCTCGCTCCCCGCGACGCCATCGACATCGCCCTCTATGGCCGGTTCCTCGCCGAGATCGCCGACTCGCCCAACGTGGACGGCGCCATCCAGACCGCGCACGCTTTCACCGTCCATGCCGCCGAACACATCGACGACTTCTACGCCGCCGCCGACGACGCCAAGCTCCATCGCAAGGCCCACGCCCTGGACTACATCGACGCCGCCGACGACTCCGGCGCAGGAATGACCGGCTACCAGTCGCTCATCTCCGGCACCTTTTACCGCCACGGGGTCCTCGACCGCTACAAGCTGCGGACCAACCTGCTCGCCTCCGGCATGAAGCCCGACCAGGTACAGGCCGCCGCCGAAGCCGCCGAACTCGAATTCGTCGAGGCGTTCACCAACGCCATCCCCCAGGCCAAGAAGAACACCACGGCTGCGACCGGCATCCTGCCCAAAATCGTCATGGCCTTCACCGGGGCCCGGCCCTTCAACTACGCCGGGATTTTCGAAAAACCGATCGCCGAAGAGACCGATGGCGTGGCATCCCTCGCAGCCGCCGACCGCCTCCTCAACCAGCACGCCCTAGTTCTGCGGAAGCGCACAGACATCTCACCCGCCCAGGTACTCACCTACGACCTCGACGTACAGGAACTCATCGACTCCCGTACGGCCGCCGGCACCCTTCCCGGAGCAGAAGCGAACAGCATCGAGGAGCTGACCAGCCGGTGACCTCCGTGCTTCTGCTCCGCCTGGCCGGTCCCCTCCAGTCGTGGGGAGCCCTGGCCCGGTTCGATCGTCGCGACACCCTCAACCGGCCGACGAAGTCCGGGGTGACCGGACTCATCGCGGCCGCTCTCGGCCTGGACCGAGCAGACGACCTCGGCGCGCTCACCGACCTGCGCTTCGCCGTACGGGCCGACCGCCCCGGTACCGCTGTCCGAGACTTCCACATTGTCGGGAGCGGTACTTACCCGCTACGCCCCCGCGACTTGATCACCGACCACCGTCGGGCCGAAAAGGCCGCTGCCGCTCTCGAATCCAGCACTGGTCCCGTGTTCGGACACCTTGCCGCCCGCTCCGTCACCAAGTGGTACGGCGCCCCGAAAGAAATCGCCCCGGACCCGAAGACCGGAGCTCTCCTGGCAGGCAACACCACACGCGACGCAATGATGACGACCCGCTGGTACCTGGCGGACGCCGCATTCGTCGCCGCTGTCGAACACCCGGACCAAGACCTCCTGCACCGCATCAGCCATGCCGTGGAGCACCCCAAACGCCTCCTCTGGCTCGGCCGCAAATCCTGCCCCCCGAGCGGCACCATCTCCGGAGGAGTCCATCCAGGAACCGCCGAGACGATCCTCACTACGACCGCGCTCCTGCCCAACGCCACCAGTCCGCAGCCATGGGCCTGGATCGAAGCCGCCCCCGGCACCCCCGGCGCCGCACAGAGAACAGACCAGCCCGTCACTTACCACCCCGAACACCGCGCCCACACGGCACGGTGGGAGACCCGCACCCGCATCAGCCCCGAGCCGAACATCGGATGGGACATCATCCCGTGAGCACCTCCCGACTGATCACTTGCCAAAGCATCATCCAACTCGACCTCAACCACACCTATGCCGCTCCCGCCCTCATGGACGCCCACCACATGCACCGCATCGTGATGGGCGGCTTCAAAGGCTGGGTGCCGGACGGCGCCGACGCCCCTCGCGCCCAAGTCGGCGTTTTGTCCACCTGGTCCGCCAACTTGGCGACACAAACCCTGCTGATCATCGTTCAGTCACGCGTACGCCCCGACTGGACCGCCATCCCACGCGCGGCCCTCTGCGCCCCGATCGACCTCCGTACTGTCGACGAGACCATCAACATCGGGGACCGATTCACGTTCCGCACCGTGGTCTCCCCGACCAAGACGCGGGCGGACCTCAAGCAGAAGGGCAAACCTGTCATCAAGCGGCTCCCGCACGTCCTACCCGCACACGTGCGCACGTGGTTCGAGGACCGCCTCCAACCCGTTGGCACACCTGCTACTGCGCAAAGCGGCATCCCCCGCATAGGCGCCGACGCAGAGCCAACCACCCTCGCCATCCGGATGCTGCCGCCGGTCAGCACCGACCACCACAAGGGACTGAAGATCAGCCGCGCCGAAATTCGCGGCACCCTCACCGTCACTGACCCGGCCACATTCATCAAGACCATCACCACCGGCCTCGGCCGCGCCCGCGCCTACTCCTGCGGCCTTATCCTGACCAGGCCCACCCAGGAACAATCCGAAGTTCAGGCAGGCACACCGCGGCTCGACGCAAGTGCATGAGATCGCACATGATCGCCATGAACGAGACAGCTCAGGAAGAGTCGGCCCCGCGCACGCGGGGATAGCTCCGACGTCGTCTTCATCGAGACGACGCAGGTCTTGTCGGCCCCGCGCACGCGGGGATAGCTCCGACGGCACCTCGTGGAACCTTTTCTGGGTCGTGTCGGCCCCGTGCAGGCGGGGATAGCTCCCTGATCCTGTCGATCGCGGCGGCCGCGGGGACATCGGCCCCATGCACGCGGGGATAGCTCCCAGGTCCTGATCGGCGACGACCGCAAGCTCATGTCGGCTCCGCGCACGCGGGGATAGCTCCACCCCTTTCCGGAAGACCCTCTTCCTGTGACTGTTGGCCCCGCGCATGCAGGGATAGCTCCATCGTCTCTGCGCACCCCACCTATCCGTGGCGGTCGGCCCCGAGTACGCGGGGATGGCTCCCCGGGCGTGTGGGTCATGAGCCAGCCGGGAGCGTTGGCCCCGCGCACGCCGGGATAGCTCCGGCAGGGCCGCCGCGCGCAGGCGCTCGAATGTGTCGGCCCTGTGCACGCGGGGATAGCTCCTACGCCCTGAACAACTGTTGGGCGTCTGGCTGGTCGGCCCCGTGCACGCGGGGATAGCTCCGTTCCGATCCCCGGCTGCATGTACGCCAGGCCGTTGGCCCCGTCCATGCGGGGATAACTCCGTCAGCTGCGCCGGCATGACGTCGGCTGTTTGGTCGGCCGCGCACGTGGGGATGGCTCCTTGCGTGCGAGGCGACGGTGTGGCCGGGTCGGCCCTGCGTATGTGTCGCGACGCGAGGATAGCTCCCGGACCGGGGTCCGGACCGCGTTCGCCGACCCAATCGGCCCCACGCAGGCGGGGATAGCCCCGCTATGCAGCGCAAGGCCGGTACGGTCTCGTAGCCGGCCCCGCGCACGCGGGGATAGCTCCGTCTACCTGATCCACACCATGCCCAGCGCCAAGTTGGCCCCGTGCGCCCGGGGATAGCTCCGAGCACGCGGCCCCGGTGCTCCGCACGCGGGAGTTGGCCCCGCGTACCCGGGGATAGCTCGGGGTTGGTGTACCCGAAGTCGACGGTGATCCAGTTGGCCCCGCGTATGCGGGGATAGCTCCTACGGCACGGTGAACCCGTTCGCCGCCCTGCTGTTGGCCCCGCGCAATCGGGGATAGCACGCACGTCCACCTCGTCTCCGATGGACACAGCAGGTCGTCCGCGCGCATGCGGGAATTGCTCCCAGGAAATCGACACCCCAGATATGGCGGACACGTCGGCCCCGCGCACGCGGGGATAGCTCCCCGGACAACCCAGGCCACTGGGCGCGCAAAGAGTCAGCCCCGCGCATGCGGGGATAGCTCCAAGGCGGACGATCTTCTGGACACCTTCAACGAGTTGGCCCTGCGCACGCGGGGATAGCTCGATGGTCTCCTGGACGTACTCCAGGCCCGGGTTGTCGGCCCCGCGCACGCGGGATAGCTCCGTCACGCCGTCGTCGGTCGTGTGCCCGACCGGATCGGCCTCGCGTACGCGGGGATAGCTCCTGGAACGGCAGGTTGTTCTGCCACCAGTAGAAGTTGGCCCCGCGTCCGCGGGGACAGCGCCCACTCGGGCTCGATCCCGTGCGGGGAGTGCCCAGTCGCCGCCCCCGCACGTGGAAATAGACCGTACGGTGTCATCGTTGAGGCAACGGAGGACAATGTCAGCTCGGCGCACGCGGGGATAGGTCCGGCCGGCTGACGTACGGCTTGGAGTGCAAGCTGTCGGCCCCACGCAAGGGGAATAGCCTGCCGCCGCACAACGACGGCTGCCGCGCGCTCTTGTCGGCCCCGTGAACGCGGGGATAGCTCGAGCGGCGACAGGGCCTCGAATAGCTTTCAGGAGCCGACCCCGCGCACGCGGGGGTAGCTCGCGGGCACCGAATGGCACGTTGACCGGCTTGATGTCGGCCCCCGCGCGCACGCGGGATAGCTCCAGCTCGTTCGGGATCTCGCTGTAAGCCGTGAGGTCGGCCCCGCGCTCGCGGGGATAGCTCCGTCAGCGTAAACGTGTCGCCGGTCGGGCTGCCGTCGGCCTCGCGCACGCGGGGATAGTCCCGAGACCTCATGGGGATGCCGAGCAGTTCGCTGCCGGCTTCGCGTACGCGGGGATATGCCTGGCACCCAGGCCGCCGAGCTCGCCACAGGGTGGTCGGCTCCGCGCATGCGGGAATAGCTCCTCCTTCAGGGCGTCGGCGACGATGTCGGTGTCGTCGGCCCCTCGTGTACGGGGATAGCTCCGGCAACCCGTCGTGGGACTGCTTGGGCCTGATGTCGGCCCCGCGGGTGCGGGGATAGCTCCATCACTCAGGGCTACTTGTTCCGCAACAATGGGTCGGCCCCGCGTACGTGGGGATGGCCCGCGGTTCGGCGGGTTCGTCTACAACGCGGACGTCGTCGGCCCCGCATACGCGGGGATAGTTCCTACTTCGCCATCACCCTTGATGGGTACGCGCCGTCGGCCCCATACATGCGGGGATAGCCCCGGGAAGAACAGCGCCTCGATATGGATCACCACGTCGGCCCCGCGCATGCAGGGATAGCTCCTACGTGCACACCGATCCGATGGCGCGGGCACTACCGGCCCCGTGCTCGCGGGGATAGCTCCACGCCGTGCGACATATTCGCGGCGTCGTTGAAGTCAGCCCCGCGCACGCGTGGATGGCTCCGTCATCAAGTTGTGCTCGCGGATGCTCCCGTCATCGACCTCGCGCACGCGGGGATAGCTCCGGCACGACGATGCCGAGCAGCGGTTATATGATCTCGGCTCCGCGCACGCGAGGAGCTCCAATGGGTAAGAGTGGCCTTCCATCCGCACGGCGTCGGCTCCGCTTACGCGGGAATAACTCCTGGATGTAGAGAGGCGTCAGCGGCTTGGCGATGTCGGCCCCGCGCTCGCGGGTATAGCCCCGTCATCCAGCGCAAGACCGGTACGGTCTCGTAATCGGCCCCGCGCATGTGGGGATGGCTCCGAAATCTTCCCTGAGGCCATCGCCTGGTCCGAGTCGGCCCCACGCACGCGGGGATAGCTCCTACGAGAAGGGCCTGATGACCTTCCGTGCCGAGTTGGCCCCGCGCAATCGGGGATAGCTCCGAGGTCAGCAAATTCATGAGCCCGCTGAAGGGTCGGCCCCGCGTACACGGGGATAGCTCCCTCGGCGTAATCCACGACTCCACGAAGTTCAGGTTGGCTCTGCGCCCGCAGGGATAGCTCCCACGTGATCACGGAGGCGTCGGGCTACCGGACGTTGGCCCATGCGCGCGGGGATAGCTCGGGCGTGCCGCTCACGACCGGAACGGTGACAGAGTCGGCCCCGCGCCCGCGGGGATAGCTCCCCGGGCGTCATCTGCGGCCCGAACGAAGGCATAGTCCGTACGGTGTCACCGTTGAGGCGACGGAGGAAATGTCGGCCCCGCGTACTTGGGGGGCGATCCACCTGCCCTTGAGTCGCTGCGCGTTGGAAAGGAAATCCGCTGCGGCAGGGTTCGAGTCACCTCGCCGAGCTGGCGCTACGTGCCCGCCAGGCCGGTGGCGTCGCCCAATCAGGGCGGTGTCGGGACGCAGTCGGGACACAAGGACAGGAACAGACTGACAAAGGCGAAGGGGTGTCGACACGACCTGCCCCCTTTGACCTGCAAAAACGTCATGAATGAGCGTGGACGAGCAAGGGCCGCCAAGATCCTCAAAGGACTCATAATCCGTCGGCCGTGGGTTCGAGTCCCACCCGCCCCACCTTCGCGCTCTGGTGCAGGAACGTTCTCACCTGTGGCGGAGCATCGAGCCCCTCCAGCCGGAGGGGCTTTCGTCGTCTCTGGTGATCGTTAGCTCGGCCGATGCTCGGCCGAGTGAAGACGATCATGCCTCTGGCGTCTGTCCGCGAAGGCTGCGTTCTGGGACGCTCGATGACACCGCTCGCCAGGGAGGGCAGATGCCAGAAGACGTCGACGGGTACGTGGTAAACCCTCGGTTGATCAAGAGCATGCACGGCATCGGTGAACTCAAGGAGATCCTCGACTTTGTCGGTTCCGCGACACATCTGGGACTCGGAGTTCGCCTCAGCAACATCATGCGTACGGTCCCAGACCCCGACACCCGCGAGGGCCGGCTGCAGGAGACCTGGAACATTGAGATCTTCGACGACGTCCCGCTCGACCCTGCCGAGTTGAGGCGGCCTGAGAAACAGCAGGAACCACCGGCGCGTGGCCGAGGACGTCGTCCGGCGGCAAAGAACCTGAACCCGCCCTGAAGCCGCCCGAGTGGCGCGTGTCGTGGGACCGTTACGGAGTGCTGCTCTATCACTTCACTGAAGCCGCCGACTGGCCCGGTGTGCTTGCGTCTGGCGAAATACAGCCGCGCTGGCACAGAGGCAGTTCGCCGTGCACGGTGCATCTGACGAATGATCCGGATCGCGGGGCGCTTCCGTGGAGGCTTCGTGACCGAGTCGTTCGCATCGCCGTCGATGTGCCGGACTCCGATGCCCACCCCTGGCTGCCCTGGGCTGGCCGCTACCTGCCGCCGGAGGAGCACTTCTCCCTGATGGCGCCAAGCACGGTTAATCAGTGGAACGGACGCCCGGAGTGCTGGTTCGTTGTCGAGAGGCCGATCCGCATGGACGAGTGGACTTGCGTCGACGACGTAGCCGAAGGTGCCAGCCTCTGGGTTGCGGATAGATAGCAGACGCGGCCCCGGCCGGCGACGGGGTACGCCGACCGGGGCCGCAAGGAACGCGGTCAGACGCGCGCCTGGACGATGAGCGTGCCCACGGTGCGGGGGCCGGGCGGCGCCGCCAGGACCCGGGCGCGCACGTTGACGAAGCCGTGCCCCCGGAGCAGCCGATCCCATACGTCCGGCTCGTAGTCCCAGCGCTTCACGACGAGCGGGTCCGCATCCTCGCCGCGCGGGATGTAGGACGCCTGGCAGCCGTAGCAGCCCTCGACGGGAGGGCGCTGCGAGAAGGTGAGCGTGCCACCGGGGCGCAGTCGGGCCCGCACCAGCGGCAGCACGGCGGCCGGGTCGGTGAACCACACCACGCCGTACACCGAGTACACGGCGTCGAAGTACGCGCCGCCCTCCCGCAGATATGCGAGCGCGTCCACATGGCGCAGCTCAAGGCCCGGAGTGTCGCCCCATCGTTCCTCGGCGGCGCTCAGCTGTACGGGTGAGACGTCCACGCCGACGGCGTCCATGCCCAGGGCCGCGAGGTGTGCGGCATTGCCGCCCTTCCCGCATCCAAGATCCAGGACTCGACCGCCGCCGGGCAGGCCGAGGAGCTCGGCTCCAGGGCCGTGGTCGGCGTACTGGGTCCAGTTGAACCAGGTCGTCTCGCCGCGGGCGTTCGTCGGCCGGCGCTCGGGCCGTTGCCGTGAGTACGTGTCCCAGGCGATTGTCGTGTCGGTCACTGCCTGCTCCGCTCAAAGGGCCAGCCGCCCGGCTATGACGCCGGACGGCTGGAGTGTCTTACAGGGGACGCCGATTGTCAGCCGGTCCTGGGGCTGTCGTGGCATCCGGCGTGGCACTGGTTGCAGTCGGCGGTCGATTGCCAGAGTTCGGCGTCGACCGTGTATCCGGCCGCCACGATCGCGGCCACGCTCCGTTCGCGCGCGGATGCCGCGCCGCCCGGGATCTGCTCGTCTTCGTCGGTCGGGACGTGGTGGACGAACCGGCCGACGACTCGCCGGCAGAAGTCGGCGTAGTCGACGGTGTGCAGGATGAACGCGTGCCAGCCGTAGTCGACCAGCTCACTCGGAGCGAGTTCACTGCCGGGCTGCTGGCCGGATGCCGCGATGAACGCGGCAGCCTGGCCGACGATGCGACGCGCTGTCGAGGCGCCGATCTCCGGGTGGTCGGTGGTGATACGGCGGATCAACCGGTCGGCCACCTGCGGGCCGACCAGAGTGATGGGGTCGGTGGTGCCCACGGGATGCTCTAACACGATGGTCACGTCTTCCTCCTGTAGTGGACGTATGCCCCGGTCGGGGCACGGGCCCGCCTATCCCTGGGATGCAGGGCGGCGGGAGTTCAGCCGGTCTTCTGCCGGTGCAGGGCGAGCGTGTACAGGGCGCGGGCGTCGGGGCAGTAGTCGTAGTGCGAGCAGCGGGCGCACGCCCGGATGTGGATGTCGTAGACCCGGCCGGCCTCGCGCCGGGCGCAGGGCCGGCAGGCGGACGGCTCCCACCGCTTGAGAGTTCCGCCGATGACGCTGAGGCGCGGGCCCAGCTCCACCGAGGTCGGGCCGCCGCACCACACGCAGCGCTTCCCCTCGACCCGCTCGACGGGCAGGCCGGCCGCCTTGGGCACGGGCAGCATTTCGAGCGGGCGGACGAAGTCGGGGTGCAGGCTCATGGCTGGTCGGTGACGGGCGTGAGGTCGTATGCCTCGCGGCAGGAGTAGCAGGCGAACAGCCGGGCGCCGCTCGTATCCCGTACCGGGCGGGCGGTGTTGCTGTAGGCCTCGTGCCAGGCGCACCACGCGATACCGGCTTTGGGGGGGATGGCGGGGCGCTTCTCGGTCTGCGTAGCCTTCACTGCGTCGACTCCAACCAGTCGGCCAACCCCGGGACCGGTCGCACGGTCGCCGGGATTTCTCGTGACTCCCGACGCTAGGAACCGCCGCGCCTGCTCGGCTACGAAGTTGCACCGAATTACACGGCAGTTGCATCGCCCTGGCCATGGCCGACACGCGCTCTTGACCACCTGGCCCATGGACCACGACAGTGTGTAAATCGCTGCAACCGACTAGCGCGGGAGGCTGGCCACCATGAACATTCACTTCGTCGGGATCGACCCCGAGACAGACGAAGACGGGTGCCCCACCGTATGGGTGGACACCGACACGGCAGACCTGCTGATCCAGAGCTACCAGGCAGACGAGGAGACGACCGGGACGTGTGACCGTCTGTCTCCGGCCAGGGCGCCGATCCCGCCCGGCGAAACCGTCATCAGGATCCCGGCTCGGATGGTTCCGATCATCAGGAAGGCATGCGATGAGCTCGATCCCGGAGTTCGCTGAACTCCTCGCCGATACGACCAAGTCGGCTGTCCATCTGGAGATGCGGGACGCCTACTTCACCAATCCCAGGTTCGAGGCCTGGGCGGACGGCGAGCGCGTCGACTGGGATGACCGGGCCTCCTGGTGGCGTCCGTTCCACCAGACCATCGCGGACGCTGTCGCGCGCAGCGTCGTCGTGCGCCGGGCCCGGATCGTGTCCGAGCCGGTCACCGACTACATCGCCTGGGAGCACTATCAGACCCGCGCCAACGTCGAGGCCGGCGAACAGGTGCGCTGGCTTCCCCGCCATCAAGCCTGGGACTTGCTGCTGCCGGGCACCGACCTGTGGATCTTCGACGGGCGGTTGATGCGCGTCCACCACTTCTCTGGTGACGGCGAGTGGAACAGCAAGGAACTCTGCGACGATCCCGCCACGGTCGAGCAGCACGCGGCAGCGTTCGAGCGTGTCTGGGAACGAGCCGTCCCCCACGACCAGTACGAGGTCAAGTAACCGACCATGTCCACGTTCCCCACGTCCAGCGTGCAGGAAGCGCGCGCAGCTCTCGCGGCCCGTCTGCGGGAGCTGCGCCTGGACGCAGGCATCACCGGCAAGCAGCTCGCCGGACGCTGCGGCTGGTCGGTGGCCAAGTCCTCGCGGATCGAGAACGCGGTCACCGCACCGTCCGACGCGGACATCCGCACCTGGTGTGCAGCCTGCGGCTGCGACGGGCAGGCCGACGACCTCATCGCCGCCAACCGGCAGGCCGACTCCATGTACGTCCAGTGGAAGCGGCTCCAGCGCACGGGCATGAAGCAGCTGGCTGAGACGTCCGCCAAGCTGTACGACCGCACGCGCCTGTTCCGGGTGTACGCCTCCCACGTGATCCCCGGCTACCTGCAGACGCCCGGCTATGCGGGCGCGCTCATGAGCACGATCGCGGGTTTCCGTGGCACCCCCGACGATGTGAGCGAGGCCGTCGAGGTTCGTATGCGCCGCGCGCGGGTCATCCAGGAGGGGGATCACCGGTTCGCGACGCTCGTCGAGGAGGACGTCCTGCACCACCGGGTTGGGGACGGGGAGGTGATGGCCGGCCAGCTCGGGCATCTCATCGCCTGCATGGGGCTGCCGTCCATGTCGCTGGGCATCATTCCTGCGGCGTCGGCCCGGGATCAGGTGATGTGGCCGCTTGAGCAGTTCACGGTCTTCGACGACGCTCGCATCCATGTGGAGCTGCTTGCCGCGAAGGTGACGGTCACGGCCCCGGGCGAACTGGACCTGTACCTGAGGGCGTTCGCGCGGATGACCGAGCTCGCGGTGTACGGGCCGGAGGCGCGCGCCCTGATCCTCAAGGCGATTGAGGCGCTGCACTGACCCTGGACGCACGAAAGCGGCCCCGCCCTCCCGAAGGAGAGCGGGGCCGCTGTCAGGTGTTGAGGTCGTGCAGGAACGGCCGGACCTCGTCCGGTACGGGCTGGGGTGGCGGTGGCGGCTCCAACTGCTGCTGGCGCATGTAGCCGACCAGGGTCCGGCACCAGCTGGCGAGGTAGCGCAGCGCGAAGTCCTGCGCGCCGATACGCGCCCGGTCCCGCCCGGACGCCTCTTCCTGCTCGGCGACGCGTTTCTCAAGGCGTTCGATGTCCTTGTCGAGCCGGGCCGTGACGGTGGTGAAGTCGTCGCGGCGCCGCTGCCCGCGCGGCTGCCGCCGGCCGACGATGGCGGTGGCGACGGCGCCCCCGGCCGTCACCGTGGCGACGGCGAGCGCGGACAGCGCGGTCAGCATCTCAGGCCCCACGGGCAGTCTCCGTTCTTCGCGGGGGCTCGTCCCAGCCGATCGCCACCAGGCACACGGCTCCGAACGCGCCGAAGATCAGGGCCGCGACCCACCCGCGGGGGTATTCGCCGAGCGGCCACCACGCCACCAGGTAGGCCATGGACCAGGGGGCGGTGATCGCCCAGACGGCGAGGAACCCGGGCCAGTCCTTACGGGGCGGGAGCCACGCGCACACCAGCGCGGTGAGGCCGGCCGTAATCCACAGTCCGGCCCAGGCGTCGAGCGGCATCAGCTTCAGCAGCAGGCACAGGCCGCGTCGGTCGCGCGGTGGCTCGACGAGTTGGCCGTAGCCGTACAGGGTGGCGATGACGCCCTTGAGGGTGAGGATCGCGCCGCGGCGGCCCAGCCGCTCGGCGAGCCGCCGGGCCGCCCGGCGCGGCATCACACGCCCTTGGCGAGGGACGCGCTGTTCTTCGTGCCGAACGCGCGGGCCAGCATGCCCTTCAGCAGCGTGCCGGCCGCCGTGATCCCGGCGACGCCCATGGTCTGCCAGAAGGAGGCGTGGAACATGTCGGCGGGGCCGGCCGCGATGCCGACGTCGGACGCGGCGACGACGAAGGTGGCGACGGTGCGCTCGGCGAGGTCTCTGGCGTAGGTGCCGGCGGTCTTCACGACGGTGTCGACGCCCTGCCGCCGGACTTCCTGCTGGATGTCGTTGGTGAACATCGGGACGCCCTCGGGAAGGCGCACCATCGGCCCCCAGAGCTGAGCGAGACCGACGTGGTCGTAGGCCCCGTAGTTCGCCCACAACTCGGCATCTGGCGTGGCCTGGAGGAAGTCGCGGACTTCGTTGGCGATGACCCAGCGCGGTTTGACCTGGGTGTTGCTGGTGTCGATGACTCCGGGCTCCGTCAGCCTCACCTCGGTGCCGCCGCCTACGGTGACGAGTCCGCTCTTGTGTCCGCGCAGCGGAAGGTGGGGCCACACGTTCTGCATGAGCCAGGGGTGCTTTCGGACGCGGTCCCAGTCGGCATCGGAGTTGACGGCGTAGTACTCGCGGCCGTCGTCGCACACCATCCCGATGGAGATCAGCTCGATGGTGCGGCCGTCCTCCAGGAACTCGAGGTCGTAGTCGATGGCGGTCATTCGGCGAGGCGCGCGGCCAACTTGTCGGCGACCTTGTCGGCGAGGGCGTCCAGGTCGACGCCGCCGACCGCGAGCGCGTCGACCTTCTTCTTCAGAGCCGCGACGTCCGCGGCCGTCTCGCGGGTGGCCTTGTAGGTGAGGCCGAGGAACGACGACACCGCCCATTGTCGCGACCACCGGCGGCGCCGAGACGATGGTGCTGGCCGCGACCACCAGCAGCAGCACCACGGAGGGCGGAGCGGCCGGCAGTACGATGCGACCGCTTTGGCTCCGTCCGGTTCGTGGACGGGCGGCAGCTCGTCCGGCTCCTTCACCTACAGCTACCCCATCGCGCCGGCCGCCTCGTCGGGGTCGCTGAAGCCGCCGGTGGGCCTGTCTTACGACTCGGGCTCGGTGGACGGGCAGACCTCATCCACCCAGGCTCAGGCTTCGTGGGCGGGCGACGGCTGGGCCACACCCGATTCCTACATCGAGCAGAGTTTCACCTCCTGTTCGGATGATCCGGAAGGCAGCGCCTCGCCGGTGTCCAGCGGGGACAGGTGCTACGACGGGCCGATCCTGACCCTGTCGCTTTACGGCGCGTCCACCTCGTTGGTGAAGAACGACAGCGACGGGACATGGAAGCCGGCCGACGACAACGGCGCGACCGTCAAACACGTCACCAACTCGAACAACGGGTCGGGCACCTACAACACCGACTACTGGATCGTCACCGAACGGGACGGCACCCAGTACCAGTTCGGCCGCAATCAGCTGCCCGGCTGGGCCTCCGGCAAGGCCACGACCAAGTCGGTGGACAGCGTCCCGGTGTACTCCGCGCACTCCGGCGACCCCTGCTACGACTCGTCCGGGTTCAGCGCCTCGGTGTGCACCATGGCGTACAAGTGGCATCTGGACTACGTCGTGGACGTGCACGCCAACGCCATGGCGTACTACTACGCGCAGGACACCAACTACTACGGCGAGGAAAACGGTGCCCGCAACGTCTCCTACGTCCGCGATTCGCACCCGACCCGGACCGACTATGGCTTCCGCGACGGCGGCGCGTACGGCACTGTCCCCGACCAGGTCGTCTACACCACAGCCTCGCGCTGCACCCTGGCTTCGTGCGACCCGCTGTCGGCGAGCACCGCCGCCGGCCAGTACCCGGACGTGCCCTACGACCTGGTGTGCGCCTCGGGGGCGACTTGCACGGCGCAGTCGCCGTCGTTCTTCTCCACCGTCCGCCTGGCCTCGATCAAGGCGCAGCAGTACAGCGTGGCGGCCGCCAAGTACCAGGCGATCGACACCTACACCCTGCACCAGAGCGAGCCGGCGACCGGGGACGGCACCTCTCCCACCCTGTGGCTTTCGTCCATCACCCGCGAAGGAGACGACACCACCGCCGGCGGTTCCGCCTCCCCGATCACGCTGCCAGATGTGAAGTTCACGGGAGTGGACCTGAAGAACCGGGTCGACACATCCAACTTCCCGGGCCTGTACCGCTACCGCATCTCCGGCATCACCAACGAGATGGGCGGGCTGACCTCCGTCAGCTACGACCTGCCGGACGCCTGCACCGCCACCTACGTGTCCTCGGCGGACCCCAAGACCAACACCAAGTCCTGCTACCCGGTGTCCTGGACACCCAAGGACTACCTGAACCCGGTCACTGACTGGTTCCAGAAGTACGCGGTCACCCAGGTCCTCGAGATCGACAGCACCGGCGGCGCGGTGGACAAACGGACGAACTACCTCTACACCGGCGGCGCCGCCTGGCACCACGACGACAACGAGGTCGTCAAGGCCAAGTACCGCACCTGGGGCCAGTTCCGCGGCTACGCCAGCGTGGAAGCCCGCACCGGCGATCCCTCCACGGGCCCCCAAACCAAGACGGTCACTTCCTACTACCGCGGCATGGACGACGACTGGCTGTCCTCGTCCAGCCGCCGCTCGGTGAACGTGACCGACTCCCAGGGCGGCGTGCACGCCGACAGCGACCAGCTGGCGGGCAATGCACTGGAGACCACCGCCTACACCGGGGTCGGCGGCAGCGTGGACCACTCCACCGTGACCTCGTACTGGATCTCCGCCCCCACAGCAACCCGCGCCCGCACCGGCCTGCCGGCCCTGACCGCCCGCACCACCAAGGTCGCCGAGACCTGGTCCCGCCAGGCCCTCACCGACGGGGGCAACACCACGTGGCGCGTCACGCAGACCGACAACACCTACGATGCCACCCCCGCGGACGACAACTTCGGGCTGCTGACCTACAGCTACACCCACACGGTGCCGACCGCTGCCGCGTACGACCAGTGCACCGCCATCACCTACGCCAAGGCCAACACGAGCGCCAACGTCGTCGGGCTGGCGGCTTCGCAGGAGACCGACTCGGTCGCCTGCGCCGGGTTCAGCCAGAACACTCCGGCCACCGTGCCAAACGCCTTCAACACCCTCACCGCGCCCACCAGCGTCTCTCGCCCGGACCAGGTGGTCTCCGCGACCCGGACGTTCTACGACGACACGACTTTCGCCACCGCCTTCCCGCAGGCCGCCGCGCCCACCAAGGGCGAGGTCACCATGACCCGGCAGGCCTCGGGTTACAGCGGCGGCGCGTTCGCCTGGCAGACCCAGACCCGCGCCACGTACGACGACTACGGGCGTCCCAAGGACGGTTACGACGCCAACGGCAACAAGGCCACCATGGGTTACACCGTGGACAGCATCGGTTTGACCACCGGCACGACCGTCACCAACGCCAAGAACCAGACCGCCAGCACCATCATGGACCCGACCCGCGGGCTCACCCTGACCACGACCGACGCCAACGGGCTGGTCGACACCGTCCACTACGACGCGCTGGGGCGCACCACCGAGGTGTGGCAGCACAGCCGGCCCACTACCGCCGCCGCCGACGCCAGCTACGCCTACACGGTCTCCCAGACCAGCCAGTCCGGCACTACCACCCAGACGTTGAACAACGCCCAGGGCTACGTCCCCTCCTACTCCCTCATCGACTCGCTGGGCCGACCGAGGCAGAGCCAGACACTCACGCCTCAGGGCGGCCGGTTGATCACCGAGTCGTTCTATGACTCGCACGGCTGGGTGTCGAAGAAGAACAACCCCTACTGGGACCCCGACAGTCTCCCCAGCCTGGTGCCGGCCTCGGTGCAGGACTCCAAGATCCCCAACCAGGACCTCTACACCCTCGACGGCCTGGGCCGCGTGCTCATAGACGACTCCGAGCAGTACTCGGTGCTCAAGCAGGAGACCATCACCGTCTACAGCGGGGACGCCACCACAGTCATCCCGCCGACCGGCGGCACGGTCAAGACCACCCGCACCGACCCCTTGGGCCGTACAAGCGAGGTCGATTCCTACAGCGCCCGCCCGACGCTGACTACCCCCGTCAACACTTTCACCGGTCTGTTCTCCGTCACCGGCGGCACGTTCAACGCGATCACCTACGGCTACGACGGGCACGGCAAGCAGAACACGGTCACGTCCAAGGGCAGCACCTGGACCACCGTCTACGACCTGCTCGGCCGCGCGACGTCCAAGACCGACCCGGACGCCGGCACCACCAGCATGGTCTACGACGCGGTCGGCAACCTCACCCAGACCACCGACTCCCGCGGCAAGAACGTCTCCGCCACCTATGACGTACTCAACCGCCAGACCGGCAAGTACGCCTCAACGCTCGCTGCGCAAGCCCCGGGTGCCAGCGGCAACCAGATGGCCGCCTGGACCTTCGACAACGACAACGCGGTCTCGGGCGTCACCAACCCGATCGGCCAGACCACCACCGCTACCTCGTACAACGCCGGGAACACGTACACCACTCAGCAACTCGGCTTCAACGCCTTCGGTGAATCGCTCGGCCAGTCCATCACCATCCCGGCCGTCCACGGCACGCTGGGCAAGACCTACACCTTCCGCCATACCTACAGCGCCAACACGGGCCTCCTTTTCACGGACAACTACCCCCTCGGCGGCGGCCTGCCCAACGAGATCACCACTCACACCTACGCCACAGCCCTGGACGTACCCGCCGGTCTGTCCACCCCCTCCTACAGCTACGCCCAGGACACCACCTACAACGCCTTCGGCCAGGTGCTCCAGGAGACCCTGGGCATGAGCACGAACCTGGCCTACCTCACCAACACCTTCGACCCGCACACCGGAGCACTCACCGACCAGTTGGTGACTCGCTCCACCACACCGACGAAGATCGACGACCAGAACTACACCCACGACCTCGCAGGCAACACCACCAAGCAGGTCACCACCCGCCTGGGCGCCACAACGGCCCCCGAGACCCAGTGCTACCAGTACGACGAACTCGACCGGCTCACCCAGGCATGGACCGCCACCGACGACTGCGGCGCCGTCCCCACCGCGAGTTCCCACGCCCAGGTCGGCGACCTGCTCGCCGGCGGTACCGCCTACTGGACCAGCTGGGACTTCGACGCCCTCGGACAACGCCAGCACCAGGTCGAGCACTCCACCACCGGCGGCAGCGACACCACCACCGGCTACACCTACGACTACAACGGCAACGGCGCCGTCCAGCCCCACGCCCTGGCCTCCACCCAGGCCAGCGGCGCCAGCACCG